>CAYZQE010000034.1:0-22156 GCA_964480635.1 uncultured Gammaproteobacteria bacterium
AATTTTAAGACCTAAGAAACTAGCTATTCAACAGTCACAGATTTAGCTAAATTGCGTGGTTGGTCAACATCTGTTCCTCTCATTACGGCGACGTGATAGCTTAATAGTTGCAATGGAATGGTCGATAAAATGGGGTTTGTCCAGCGTGCATCAACTTCCATATTGATGATTTTGGTGGCGCTGTTTTCAGGCATATCGGCACCTTTATGAGCAAACACATAGAGCTGGCCGCCTCGCGCTTTGACTTCTTGCATATTGGATTGTAATTTTTCTAATAGTTCGTCATTAGGGGTAACAACAATCACGGGCATGTCAGAATCAACTAGGGCTAGTGGCCCGTGTTTTAATTCGCCAGCGGGGTAAGCCTCAGCATGGATGTAGGATATTTCTTTAAGCTTTAACGCACCTTCCATTGCAATAGGGTAGTGCTCACCACGGCCTAAAAATAACACATCGTTTTTATCGATAAAATCTTCGGATAACTCTTTTATTCGGCTATCTAAAGCTAATAAGTGTTCTATGTTTTTCGGTAATTGTTGTAATTCATTGATGATTGTTTGTCGAATGTCTGCACTCAGATTTTTGCGTTTACCAATAGCGAGCACGAGCAATAACAAGGCAACTAATTGAGTGGTAAATGCTTTAGTGGAAGCAACGCCTATTTCTGGGCCTGCACGGGTCATTAGAACTAAGTCTGACTCTCGTACTAATGAGCTTTCAGGGACATTACAGATGCTAAGAGTGCCACATAGTTTGTCACGATCAATGTTTCTTAATGCGGCGATGGTGTCGGCAGTTTCACCTGATTGTGACAGGGTGATAAATAACGTGTTATTAGCAATAAAAGATTGACGATATCGGTATTCGCTGGCGACTTCGATTTGGCAAGGTAGGTTTAGTAGTTCTTCAATCCAATATTTTGCGACATATCCGGCATGATAACTGGTACCACATGCAATGATCTGTATGCTTTCGATTTTATCGAAAATATCATCGGCTTTAGCGCCAAAAATTGAATCTAACACGTCATTTTGGCTAATACGACCTTCTAGGCAGTCAGCTACTGACGTAGACTGCTCGTAAATTTCTTTCAGCATGAAGTGGCGATACTCACCTTTTTCAGTGGCATCCGCGGTTAATTTACTGGTATTAATTTCTAATTCTTTAGCGCTGCCATCAGCATCATAAACTTGATAATGGGCACCTTTTAAAACGGCAAAATCACCCTCATCTAAATAAATAAAGCGAGAGGTCACTGGCAATAAAGCAGACACGTCAGAAGCGATAAAGTTTTCTTCAAACCCTATGCCCAAAACTAAGGGGCTACCACAGCGACAGCTGATTAAAGTATCTGGCTGGCTATTTGAAATAATGCCCAGCGCATAAGCCCCAGTTAATTGTTTTACGGCTTCTTGCACGGCTTCGAATAAATCACCTTTGAACAATGAATCGACTAAGTGGGCGATAACTTCGGTATCCGTTTCAGACGTGAATTGGTAGCCTTTTGCGGTAAGCTGTTGTTTTAATTCTTTATAGTTCTCGATGATGCCATTGTGAACAACGGCAATTCGATCATTTGAAAAATGAGGATGAGCATTGGCTTCAGATGGTACGCCATGAGTTGCCCAACGCGTGTGCGCGATGCCAACGCAGCCTATTTGATCGTTAGGCAGTAAGTTTGCAAGTTCGTTGACCTTACCCATGGCTCTAAAGCGTTTTAATTGGCCATCTTCAATAACGGCGATGCCGGCTGAGTCATATCCTCTATATTCTTGACGGCGTAAACCTTCTAGTAAGATTGAAGTGACATTTCTTTGCGCAACAGCGCCTACAATTCCACACATATTTATGTTTCCTTTTTAGGGCGTTTCCAGCCTTTTATTGTTATTTGTTTTGAT
This sequence comes from uncultured Gammaproteobacteria bacterium, assembly GCA_964480635.1. GTDB lineage: Bacteria > Pseudomonadota > Gammaproteobacteria > CAYZQE01. Next base: position 1,899 of record CAYZQE010000034.1, read on the forward strand.
CGAGAGAAAGTCAGTTGGTCAGCAGGGCTGTTTTTGGTAATAGTAGAGCCTGCGCCAATGGTACTGCCTTTAGCAATAGTAACAGGGGCTATCAGTTGGCAGTCCGAGCCAATAAAGACATCGTCTTCAATAATTGTTTGGTGTTTGAATGCACCATCATAATTACAGGTAATGGCACCAGCACCCACATTAACGCGTTTGCCCATAGTGGTATCGCCAATATAAGTGAGGTGGTTAACTTTACTGCCTTCATCTATCGTCGATTTTTTAATTTCTACAAAATTGCCTATTTTGGCATTGTTTTTAATGATGGTGTCTGGGCGCAAGCGTGCAAATGGGCCAACCGTAATATGGCTTTCGAGGGTGCTATTTTCTATGATGCAATTGGCTAAGATGTCACAATGGCTGCCTATTGTTGCATTGCTGATGATGCAATTAGCAGCGATGTGGGTGTTGTCGCCAATATGGCAATCACCGTTAAAAATACAGTTCACATCAATGCTGACGTTTTCACCAGTGCTTAAGGTGCCGCGAATATCAATGCGTTTTGCATCATAAAGCTTAACGCCGTTAGTCATTAGCTCATGGGCCAGCCATGATCGGCGAATGGATTCGACTTGTTCTAATTGAATTTGATTATTGACACCTAACAATTCATTTGCTTGCGGGCAGATAGTTGATTTCACTGTTAAACCTTGTGTAACAGCGTGTTTTACCACATCAGTAAGATAAAACTCTTGTTGTTGGTTATCGTTGTCAAGCTTATCTAATAAACTTGATACATATTTCCCGTTGATGCTCATAATGCCTGAGTTGCATTCAGTAATTTTTTTAATGTCAGCGTTAGCATCTTTTTCTTCTACGATACCTATCACTTGTTGCTCAGCATTACGCACAATACGACCATAACCTGTTGGGCTGTCATCGATAAAGCTTAGAATATTAATAGCGGGATTCAGGTCATCTTTTAATAATGACATTAATGTCTCTTGACTAATGAGAGGCACATCGCCATATAGTACTAAGATATCATTGTCTTTATGAATGCTTTCACCGCATTGTTGTACTGCGTGACCAGTGCCTAATTGCTCTTGTTGAACAACATAATCAATATTAGGTGTTTGAATGGTATTTTTAACAAGCCCTGCGCCATGACCAATAACGACAATAATTTGATCGGGCTTTAAGCTCAATGCGGTGTCAATGACATGTTGCAGCATAGGTTTGTTTGCTAAAGGGTGCAGGACTTTTGGCAATGGTGATTTCATGCGAGTGCCCTTTCCTGCGGCAAGGATTATAATGCTGAGTGACATAGTAATATTTATTTTTATTAGATAAGTTTATTTTAACTGAAATTATAGCTTTTGCGATAATTTTGAATGATTTAAAGAATTTAGGAGAAAAAAATGACCCCAGAAGCAATAGAGAAATTAATTAGTGCAAAAATGGCCAGTGCAGATGTCAGTGTCACAGGTGCAGAAGGCAAATTCGAAGCCACTATCATTAGTGATGAATTTGATGGTTTAATGATTATTAAGCGCCATAAATTAGTGTATGCCTGTGTTAATGAACAAATCACATCAGGTGAGTTGCATGCATTAACGATTCATGCAAAAACGAAAGCTGAAGCGAGCGCATAAAAAACCTTATATTTTTACAAGCTTATTACGCCCGGTTTCTTTCGCCTGATAAAGCCCTTTATCAGCGCGTTCAAACAAAGAATCAACGGTATCACTGTCATTAACTTCAGTTAAGCCCGCAGAAATATGAATGACTACCTTATCATCTTTAAAGCGAAAGCCACTTGAGCTGACGGCATTGCGAATTTTTTCAATGGTTGGTGCCGCTTGATCTATTCGTGTATTGGGTAAAATCAACACAAATTCTTCGCCGCCAATACGAAATAAGGTGTCTGATTCACGGATATTTTTTTGCATGATGCTGGCGACTAATTTAAGCACTTTATCGCCAGTGTTATGCCCATAGCTATCATTTACTTTTTTAAAGTGGTCTATATCAATAATGGCATAGCTAAATTGTTCTGCATAACGTTGCCAACGGGCCATGAGTTTTTTAATTTGGTCGTTATAAGCCATGCGGTTATGGATACCCGTTAAGGTATCAAAAAATAATTTTTTCTTATTTTCATCTAAGCGATGTTTAAGGTCTTGGGTTTCTTTTTCCATACTATCAACTTGGGCGCTTAAAGCCTTGTTGCGAGTTTCGGAGGCACTAAAACGTTGTTTTCCTCTTGAAAGATAATCTGAGATGTTGTCTTTCAAGGTCAGAATATTACTATCAAGTGTATGTTTCAGGGTATCAATATCAGATGCCGAACGAACATTTTCATGCATTTTTATCACTTCATCATTCATTTGTTGATGAAAGCTATGAGCATCACTTAAGCCGCTTTTTTGTTCTTTTTGGTCTTCAGAAATGTAGCCTGTTATTTCAACAAGCTGTTCAGTCACTTGGGCAATAAAGTTCTCCAGCTCACTTTTTTCATCATTAATTAACTGTAAGGCAGTGCTGACTTCGGCTGCAATATTGTCCAAAATAACAGGCCATTGTTCAGTGCTTAACCCCGTGCGAATCGTTACTTGAATATTTTTAGCTTTTTGGCTCATCCCAGGCACAATGGATAAGCGGTCAAGTAAGCCTAAAATAACATCATCTATATTTTGGGTGTCAGTATTGGCATCAATTGAAATGGGCGATGCCATAATAAGGTTAAGCTCACTGGCCAACTCATTTAAAATACTGTCAGTATTTTTAGGCGGCAAATGAGATTTAATGCGCTCAAAAGTGGGTAAGTGTTTTTCGGGCGGAGTTAACAGTGTGAGGAGTTGGCTCATCACATCATTGATGGTGGCTAACTCATCACGCATAGAACTACTTTGATTGGAATCTTTCTCGTCAATGTCATTTAGCACATCACTGAGTCGGTCTAATGCCGTGGATAATTTATCATCCTTTTTATTGCGTGAAATTGCTCTAATATCTTTAAGTTGGGTGTCGAGTGATGTATCAATGCCTAAGCCTGCAATAGATAGTCGCCCAATTGCTTTACGTAATAGCGTTTCTAAATCCCCCCATGTCTTTTCTTTAGATTCAAGTTCATGAATAATGGTTTGGTATTTCTTTTTCCAGTCTTTTTGATTTTCCATGACGTTTTCTCGATCTAAAATATTGTATAGTAATGACGTTGGCGTATATGCCCTAATTGTAGATTCTATTGGCTAAGAATCTACAGAAAACTAAAATATTTTTTAATTATTTATAAAATAAGGGCTTAAATAGAAATTTCTTTGAGGAACTAGAGATTAAAACAAAAATATATCAAGTCGCATTAGAGAGTGATTTTAACGGCCCTTCATCAAGAGGGTTTATAATTGATGTTAATGCTAAAGAGATTAATGGCTTTATTGTTTTTGATGGGGGGCAGTATTTTGCCTATGAAAATAAATGCCCACATACGGGGGCACCATTAGATTGGGTTGAACATCAATTTTTAGATGCGGATTCAGCGTTAATACAATGTTCGGTACACGATGCTAGGTTTGAAATAGAAACGGGCGAATGTTTGTTTGGCCCATGTTTGGGTGATAGCTTAAAAACGTTAAAAATAAAAAATGAAAAGGGTGCTGTGTTTTTAATAGGGCAGGCTGAAAATTAAAGAGTGTGCTGCGAAGGTTAAAATAGAGATCGTTTTAGTCAGTTAACTTTATTCACGGAGGTGGATAAGTTGTACTCCAAGGGCAGGCTTCGCGCTCATTGAAGAAGACGGAGCCATTTAATTTAGCTTTATTTAGACATAAAAAAACCCGCCGAAGCGGGTTTTTAGGAATAATTGCTTATAAACAATTATTCGCCAACAACATTTGCTGCTTGAAGACCTTTAGGGCCGTCTTCTACGTCAAATGTGACAGCTTGGCCTTCAGCCAAAACTTTAAAACCTGAACCTTGAATTGCAGAGAAATGTACGAATACATCTGCAGTTCCGTCAGAAGGAGAAATAAAGCCGAAGCCTTTTGATTCGTTGAACCATTTAACAGTTCCAGTAGCCATGTAAATTACCTTTAATAATAAAAAAATATAGATCAATTGCGTTGAGTAGAAAAGTAATTACAGGCCTCTTAACAAGGTTCTGACTGACTGATTTTATTCACGTACAATTAATAACCTCAAGCCAAAAAAGCTTGATAACCCAGAATTATATACCAATAAAGCAAGATTACACGTGCTTTCTAAATAAAAATAAAAAAACTAGCCTGAAATGAAAGCACATGTATATTTTTGTCTATACTTAGGCATATAAACCAACTTTAAGGGATCTCAAGAATGAAGCTATTTTTAATTTTAATGATGTTGTTATTACCGCAAACTGCATTTTCAGCAGAAGATGAAGAGGCGGCACCAAAGAAAACACCCTCTTATGTGTCACTAGGCAAAGCAATGATTATAAATTTAGCGACCACTAAAAAAAGGCTTACTTTTTTGCAGTTAAAGGTTGATGTACTGGTTGAAGGTGATGATGCAAAAGAAGCAGTGGAAGCGCATATTCCTGCTATAAGACATCAAATTCTTTTACTGCTTAGTGAGCAAAGTGCCATTGATATGAAAACGTCAGCTAAGCGTAATGACATTAGAAAACTGGCGACAGAGCAAGTTAAAGAGTTAATGGTTGAATTGGCAGATAATGATAATATTGAAGACGTATTGTTCACCAGTTTTCTTATTCAATAAGCCCCGTTATTCTGAGATATTGTGTTTTGCAATAAAGAATGCTGAAATTAGCCTTCAACTCTAGATAAAACAAAGGAATAACCGATGAATAAGCATGCTTTAGCCACATTATTATTGTTAGCCAGCCCCTCGATTTTTGCTAATGAAGCGCCTTCAAAGCATGTGATGATTAGTGCTGGAGTGCAATCTATCGAATTAATGCATGATGGCGATAAAGTCATGCTGACGCGCAATCAAAATAAAAGCAACGAAATAGTCGATTTTTACAAGTCAACATCTCGTGGCAAAATTCAACCCATGTTTCCTTTTAAACCCCATCAGGTAGAAACATTAGGCGAATTGGAAATGATGGATTATTTAAAGCAGTTTTCAGCAGGTGATGACGCTATCATTATCGTGGATTCAAGAACTAAAGCTTGGGTCAATCGCAGTGGTATGATTCCTGGTGCCGTTAATATCCCCTTTACTGAATTTAAAAGTACAGAAAATGCTCGTGATATTATGGAAGACCAATTTGATGTGTTAACGGGTGAAACCTTTGATTTTAGCAATGCCAAAACATTGGTGATGTATTGCAACGGTGTTTGGTGTGGACAGTCTCCTACGGCGATTAAAAAATTATTATCAATGGGTTACCCTGCCGCTAAAATTAAATACTTTCGTGGTGGCATGCAAAACTGGAAAGCATTGGGTTTAAATACAGTTAATTTTTAATTCATTTTATTCTACTTTTTGCATGAATATAGAGACAAAAGCGAGTCGATTTAAACAGTTACATTTAAATGACGATGTTTTTATTATGGCAAATGCATGGAATGCAGGCAGTGCTGTTTTACTCGAAGACTCAGGCTTTAAAGCCATTGGCACTACCAGTGCGGGCATCGCTTTTAGCCAAGCAATACCAGATTATGAAGGGCTGCTTTCTTTTGAAGACGCGCTATCAGAAACGCATAAAATAGCCCAAATAACCAAAATCCCCGTCAGTATGGATGCGGAAAATGGCTACGGCCACACCAGTAAAGACGTTTACGATAATATGAAATTAATTGCCCAAACAGGTGTGGTTGGGGCAAGTATTGAAGACTTTACGGGTGATAAAAACAAACCCTTGTACGATACTGCTTTAGCAGTTGAGCGCATACAGGCAGCTAAGCAAGCAGTTAGTGAGCTTCATTATCCTTTTATGGTGACTGCAAGGGCAGAATGTTATTTGACGGGGCATCCTGATGCCTTTAACGAGTCATTACATCGATTACAAAAATACCAAGAAGCAGGCGCTGATTGCTTGTTTGTTCCGGGTATTAAAGACATCAAAACAATAAAGACTTTTGTGCAAGAGCTTGATGCGCCTTTGAGCGTGGTTATGGGTTTAAAAGGCAAACCTATAACGGTGGCAGAACTACAAGATGCGGGTGTCTCACGAATTAGTATTGGTGGTTCTTTAGCTCGTGCAACATTTGGTTTAGTACAACAGGCGGCGCAAGAAATGTTGCAGCTCGGCACATTCAATTATTCACAACAACAAATGCCTGATGCTGATTTGTGTGCGTTGTTTTCACGCGACGAACAATAAATAATTTCATGACGTGAATTTAAGACTGTTTAAGTGTTTTGATAATTTAAAGCAAATAAAGCTTAGACTAAGCATTAAGCTTTTTCTATAAAAGGCAATGCGTTTTAATAAGTTTTAATCTAAATGTCATGTTGACCTTAATAAGGTATGTTTATCCATGAAATATAATCATCTCATTAAATATGTCATTATTTTATATAGTATTTTGTTGTTTTCTTTTAATGCAAATGCAGAATTATGGGCTTGTAAAGCAGCTAAAGTAAAAGCCAATAAAACGACCACGGGCTGCCTGAAAGTTGATGAATTAAAGCGCGAATACCGCTTACAATTACCAAATAAAAAATCACTAAAAACATCTTCGCTGCCTTTGTTAATTGGCCTTCATGGTGGTGGCGGTAAAGCAAAGCGTTTTCAACGTTATGCGGATTTTAACAAAGCTTCAAAGTCTTTTATTGCTGTTTATCCACAAGGTATTAAAAAACATTGGAATGATGGGCGCAGCACTGTTAATGCGCAAATTGATGATGTTGAATTTTTGAATCAATTGGTCGAACATCTAAGTAAAAAATTATCCTTACCCATTGATATGAACCAAATATATATTGCAGGCATGTCTAATGGAGGTTTAATGGCATTAAGAATGGCGTGCGAACAGCCAAGTTGGTTAAGTGGTGTTGCGGTGGTTGCAGCAACAATGAGCCCAGAAATAGAGGCTCATTGCCGAGCTAAAACTCATTTAAAGCCGCTTAAAATGGTTTTTGTTTTTGGCGATAAAGACACTGCATTTTTAACCAATGGTAAACAGGTTAATCCTGTAAAGCCTAGTCAGCAACGTGGTCATCATATTGGTATTAAAAAGACAGTTCAGTTTTGGAAAAAAGTAAATCGCTGCTCACAGCAAAATTTAAACAGTATTTTAAATAATGACCCTCAAGATAAAACCAGTATTGTCAAAAACCAATACCAAGGGTGTGAACAAGCGGTTGTTTTTTATGACGTTAAAAATGGGGGGCATCGATGGCCAAGCCCGAACTCAAGCAATGGAAAATTTTTAGTAAAACGATTGAATGTTGGTATTGCCAGCCAAGATATGAGTGCAGGTAAAGAAATTGTAAAGGTGTTTTTAAAGCGCTAAACTGCTCGCCATTCTTACTTTACAATAAGCAAGAATGGCATTCAAAAATTGAATGAATGGCGTTTAAGCCGACTCTTTAGTTTTGCGAACCTCATCCATATCTAAGGTTTTAATTTTATTAATTAGTGCCTCAATTTCATTTTCTGGAATGCTTCCTGGTTGTGCATACACAAGCATTTGTTCGCGAAAAATCATGATGGTGGGAATAGATCGGATAGAGAAGTGTTCGGCAATTTCACGTTCTTCTTCGGTGTTTACTTTAGAAAATACAACGTCGGTATATTTTTCAGAGGCAGCTTCAAAAATAGGAGCAAAGTTTCTACAAGGGCCACACCAAGGTGCCCAAAAATCAAAAATAACGATATTATTATCTTCGACAAGAGCTTCGATGGTCTCTCTTTTTGCTTCAATTACAGCCACATGGTGCTCCGAAAGTTGGGGTAAATAAGATTATACTGGTTTTAAGCTTATTTCATAAGAAAAAACGAATGTAGTGCTATTTTTTTCGATCAGCGTACTGAATAACGCCAATTCTTATCAGCTCTGCGTGTAAGATAACAGCGCGATCCAAACATTGAGGTACTTCTAATAAGCGTTGTTTTATGGTGTTATCAAGCGGTAAAAAATGAATCAGCTGATATAGCGTTAAGTAAAAAGAGGTGGCGTTCCCAATGGGTTTACCTTGTTGAGCGGTAATGTGTTGAAGTAGCTCCGGCATGTAGTTGTATTGCTCTGGCGTTTCAATTAACTCATCTTCTTCATAATAGGTTATTTCAGCGGTGATTAAGCCATCTGTTTGTGCATCGGTTGAGACAATTTCAAAGCGTTGAAAGCCTTCTGCTGTAATGCCAAGTAAGCCATCGCTTCGGTCTTGCCAAGAGCTTATGTTAGCTAAAGTACCAATAGCAAAAACTTCAGACTGAGCATCTGTTTCTTCACCCTTATAAATATGAATGACGCCAAAAGGAGCGTTATTGCGCATGCAATTCGCAATCATGTCGGTATAACGCGGCTCAAAAATTTTTAGTTCGAGCTTAACGCTAGGGTAAAGCACTGTTTTAAGTGGAAATAATGGAACGCTACGAGTATCGCTACTCATCGTGCCACCTAGGTGCAATATCGTTAGCGATTCCCGCTTGGTCTAAAATGCGCGACACAATAAAATCAATTAAGGCTTCTACTGTATTTTCACCATTATAAAATCCTGGGTTTGGCGGTAAAATAGACACACCGATTCGAGAGAGCTTAAGCATGTTTTCTAAATGGATAGGTGAAAAAGGGGTTTCGCGAGGTACTAAAATGAGTTTTTTGCCTTCCTTAATCACCACGTCAGCAGCTCGATGAATTAAATTGTCGCTGGTACCACAAGCAATGGCTGCAAGTGTCCCCATGGTGCAAGGGCACACAATCATGGCTTCACTGACGGAAGAGCCGCTGGCAACGGGCGCAGTCCATTGGTCTTTGCCATAAACACTGAGTTGTTTGGCATCGGCATTAAAATAGGCAATGATTTGAGCGTGCATTTTTTGTGGTGAGCCAGTGAGCTTAAGCTGTGTTTCCATGCCAAACACAATTTGCCCCGGTTGCGAGCAAATAAACTGAATGTGATAATCGGTGGTGAATAAAAATTCGAGCAGGCGCAAGGTATATGCAGCACCAGAAGCACCGGTCATAGCAATGGTAATTGTTTTATTTTTATTCATTAATATTTTTTAAAGCAGTGATGAAACGTTGGTGAATGCCTTCAAAGCCGCCATTACTCATGATAATAACGCGATCATTGGTTTTGCAATTTACCACTAATGCATCAATTATAGCTTGTGTTTGAGGCAGACTATGAAATTTATCGGCACTAAAATCAGCATTTATATGACCGTTGTCAAAGATATAGACCTCATCGGCTGAATTGAAAACAGTCGGCAGGGTTGCATCATGAACCCCCGAACTCATAGTGTTTGAACGCAGTTCTAATACCGCAATAACGCGTTGCTTAGATTCTTCTTTAAGGCCATCTAAGGTCATTTCAATAGCGGTTGGGTGATGCGCAAAGTCATCAATTACTTGTATGCCATTAATAGTTGCCAAGAGTTCTTGGCGACGCTTAACGCCTTTAAACGTCGCCATTGAACGGATGCCATGAGCCAGTGGCACACCTGCATGACGAGCCGCTAAAATCGCCGATAATGCGTTTAATTGATTGTAAGTACCGCTTTGTTGTAGTGAAAGGGTATAAGTTTTGTTTTCTACGTGATCTATAATGCAGCCCTCTTTTATTTCAAAATCAGCGTGTTCATTGCTACCAAAGCTCATGGTTTCAGACCAGCAGCCTTTGTCTAAAACATCGTCTAAATTACTGATGTCTTTATTATGTAACACTAAACCTGTTTGCGGGATGATGCGCACTAAATGGTGAAATTGTTTTTTAATAGCCTCTAAATCATCAAAGATATCAGCATGGTCAAATTCAAGATTATTTAAAATGGCTGTACGTGGATGATAGTGCACAAATTTAGAGCGTTTATCAAAAAAAGCAGTGTCGTATTCATCTGCTTCAATGACAAAAAAAGGGGCATTACCTAAGCGGGCAGAGTGTTCAAAATTACTGGGAATTCCACCAATCAAATAGCCTGGGTTTAAATCGTTATCTTGTAAAATCCAAGCCAGCATACTGCTGGTAGTTGTTTTGCCATGTGTGCCTGCCACGGCTAATACCCAACAATCTTTCAAAACATGCTCATACAACCATTGCGGTGCTGAAATATAGTTAAGATTTTTATTTAAAATGGCTTCTATTTGCTCATTGCCACGAGAAATAGCATTGCCAATAATAAATATGTCAGCGTTAAGGTCTAAGTTTTCAGTCGTGTAGCCTTCGTATAAAGTGATGCCCGCCTTTTGTAACTGAGTGCTCATTGGTGGGTAAACGTTGGCGTCAGAACCAGACACCTCATAACCTTTTTCGCGAGCAAGTAATGCTATGCCGGCCATAAATGTGCCACAAATACCTAATATGTAAATCTTCATGAATTACCTGATGATAAAGAAATGACGATCACTTCAAATAGAATAAGATAATTAAAAGAAAGAGCGGCGGCCATAAAGGTGCTTATGTCAAAGCTGCGTTTAAAGATATGCGAAATAATCAATAGATTCCAAACGATTAAAAGGAGCGTAATGTTTATGGCGCTTTGACTGACTTCTTCACCCGCTAAAAACTGAGGGATAAATAAATAAAAAATGGGGGCGCTGATTAAGCTAATAACCATGCCAATGCCAACTAAGGCGGACAATGTTTGAAAAAAACGTTCAGGAGTACGTTTAATTTTTAGGCCGAGATAAACGAATAAGGTTAGCAAACTCAACTCAATGAAAATTTGCATTAAAACATTGTTGAATGATGCATGAGTGTCGAGTAAAAACAGATTAATAGCACAATAAATAAGAAACGCTTTGAATACACAATTAATATTAAAAGGTAATTGCTCTGGCGATGCTTTTAGAAAAGCAATTTTAAAATAAATGCTTAAACACTGTAAAAATGAATGCCCTTTATTTTTATGGATGGGAGTAACGTTATCGTTTTGGTTCATAGCAATATCATACCTCATCCCTAATTTTGGTATAGCGTTAATCAGAAATTCATCAGGGTATTATTGCAAAATTCAGTTTATATAACGAAAAAATTAAAAACTTTAACTATACTTTTAGCTTAGGCCACCAACTAAAAAATATTCAATGTTTAACTTTTTGTATGCTTTAAGTATAAGTCGTAAACTTTTCTTGTTTGCTGTTGTGCCTGCGATAAGCATTCTGCTTTTTTCATACGATAATGTTTCCACTAAATATACTGAATATAAAAATAATGAAGTGACCCATGATTTTGTTTTGACGTCCTTAACTTTAGTTAATTTGATGGCTGAGCTGCAAAATGAAAGGGGCTTAAATGCGGCAGCGCATCATGATAGAAGCTCAATGGCTGCTGAAATTCATCTTATTAATCAGCAGCGCTTAACCGATAATGCATTAAGTGAGTTTGTTGAATTAACGTTAAAAAGTGGCCCAAGTGAATGGTTTAGGCAGCAAGAGTTTGATGATTTAGAAAAAAAATTAAGTCGATTAATGACTATAAGAGAGTCAGAAGAATCAGATGATTTTGATTTGTATTCTGGCATAATTGATAGGGTGTTAAGTATTCTTCAAGCCGTACAAACGCATTCTCATGATGCGACGTTATCATCAGATATCAGTGTTTATGCGACGTTGTTATGGCTGCAAGAACTGATGGGGCAAGAAAGAGGCTTATTGAACGGTGTGTTTACCCTTGGAGAGATTAACAGCGATCTTTCACATCGGCTAAGTGCCATTGCAAAAAATCAAACGCTTTTAATACGTAATTTTAACGCAATTGCCTCTAAAGAACTCTACGATAAATTTAGTCAGCAATTGGCATTGCCCATTAAAATACCCGTCTCAATCATGAGGGAAGTGGCAATAAACAAGGGGCAACGTATTGACTATTTAGCTCAGATAGAAACTCTTCTGGGCTATGGCGGGTTAATTCACAGCTTTAAAAATTACGTACTTCGCGGCAAAAAAGACGATTTGTTAGCATTCTTAGACAGTAAAAACAAAGCGCTCCGTTTGATAACAGTTTATAGAGGGTTATTGGGTGTTTCGCTAACCGATAAAACACATTTAAACACCATTGAACTTGTCATTGAGCAATATGCCGAACAAATAAAAAGCGTTAGCAAAAATTGGGAACAAGGTCGGTCAATTGAGTTTATTGATAAGCAAGTTTATGTGAATGATAAGCCAGCATTGAAAGCATTAAATGATTTATCCAGAGGTGAAACATCAATAGATGCAGAGTATTGGTGGGAGGCCGCGAGTGAACGTATTGATAATGTTAAAATAATTAGTGATGAATTAAAACTGGGTATTATGAAGCGTTCGGCGCTTAGTTTAAAAGACTCCTATGAAAATTTACTGATCTATATTGTTTTAACAGCAGCGTCTTTAAGCTTTATTTTGTTGCTTGCTATGGTTATTTTGCGTCGACTTGTGGTCGAAGTGACTGATATTTCTAATGGTATGAAAAGAATGGTTGAGTCAGGTGACCATAGTCGTGCTTTAGCTGTTACAGGAAATGATGAAATTGCAGATATGGCAAAAAGCTTTAACCAATTGCTTAAAACAATAAATCGATCACAAAAACAATTTATTGAACAAAAAATGGCAATGGATGAGCATTCCATTGTTGCAACAACCGATTTAAAAGGCACAATTACTCAGGTGAATCAAAAGTTTTGTCACATTAGTGGGTATTCTCAAAAAGAACTTATTGGTGCGAACCATCGTATTTTAAATTCGGGTAATCAGCCTAAAGACTATTGGCGAAACATGTTTTTAACCGTTTCTAAAGGCCATGTGTGGCATGACGAAGTTAAAAATATAGCTAAAGATGGTCATTATTATTGGGTATCAACAACCATTGTCCCTGTCTCATGGAGTATTCCTTCTGAAGAGGCTCTGGATAGTAAGAATAGTAATCGAGGTTATGTCGCCATTAGAACGGATATTACAGCCAGAAAGTTACAAGAAAAAACCCTGATAGATGCCAAAATAGCGGCTGAGGCGGCAACGTTTGCGAAATCTCAGTTTTTGGCAACCATGAGCCATGAAATAAGAACACCAATGAATGGCGTGATAGGCATGGCTCAACTGTTAGAGGATACACCCCTTAACGATGAGCAAAAAAGTTATTTGGACACCATTAATCGCTCTGGGAATAGCTTGTTATCTATTATTAATGATATTTTAGATTTTTCTAAACTCGATGCAGATATGGTCGAAATGGAGAAAATATCTTTTAATTTAGAGAGCCTATGCCACGAAAGCTTAGTGTTGGTAGCGGGTAATTCAGTGGATAAAAAACTTGAATTTATATTTGATTATGCCCCCGATTGTCCCCGTTATTTTTTGGGTGATCCATCGCGTATTCGTCAAATACTGATGAATTTTTTAGGTAATGCCGTTAAATTTACAAAACAAGGCTTTGTTCGATTAGGCGTGACGTGCGAAACCAATGAAAATGGTCAAGCATCATTAAAATGGGCTATTCAAGATACTGGCATAGGCTTAAAACCTGAGGCGGTGAATACTTTATTTGATGAGTTTACCCAGGCGGATAGCACGACAACACGAGAATATGGGGGCACAGGGCTGGGTTTAGCTATTACTAAAAAGCTTGTCAATTTAATGGGTGGTGACATCGTTGTTGAGTCAGTTTTTGGTGAAGGCTCCACATTTATCGTACAAGCAACATTGCCAGTTGCACCTGAGCCTGAGCAACGTAGTGGCATGTCATTGAAAGGCATACGTATTTTATTGGTTGATGATCATGTAGAAAATAGACGCGTATTTAAAAAAATGTTTGACCATATGGGGGCTAAGATAACGGTTGTTTCTGACCCCTTAAAAGTTGAAGGTATAGCATTAAAAGCTCAGTCAGATAATAACCCCTATCAAATTATGATCCTCGATCATAAAATGCTAAATATGAGTGGCTTAGAATTAGGCGTGAAAATACGAGCGAATAGTTTGCTTGATGCCTCTAAATTATTGATTTTTTCATCAATTGGACAAAAAGGAGACGCCAAGTTTTTTGCTGAAGCAGGGTTTGATGCTTATCTTAATAAATTAAGTCGCTACGATACGTTGAAAGCTATTTTAGCGGCTATGTTGCGACGACAAGACGGTGACCCATTGATCACCCAGTATAGTGTGAAAGATGCTCAGCAAATAACACAAGAAGAACAAATACAATTTAATGCCAAAATACTGTTAGTCGAAGATGTTTTACCGAATCAAATTATTGCCCAAAAATTTCTGGCAAAAATGGGCATAAAAGTCGATGTTGCTTGTAATGGGTTAGAGGCGATAGACATGGTTAAAAAGGCGTCTTACGATTTAGTTTTTATGGATTGCCGCATGCCTATAATGGATGGTTATGAAGCAACGCGCATGATCCGTCAACAAGAAGTAGATGGCGGTCAATCATTTCGGTTGCCCATCATTGCACTAACGGCAAATGCATCGACTGATGATCGAATGCTATGTGAAACAGCCGGAATGGATGATATGGTCACAAAGCCTTTTAAGCGGGCTGATTTATCACAATGCTTAAATAAATGGTTGCCAAAGCAGATTTTACATACCCCCAAAATTAAGCTTGAGAAAGAAGAAACGCAAGAAAAAGTTGTTGATGAAGTGATTTTACAACAGCTAAAAGATGATATGGGTGAAGATTTTGATGAGGTGAAAACGGCTATTTTTTCCAGCATTCATAGTAATATAACGCTGTTAGAAAAAAGTAATGAAGAGACGCTGGCAAAAGATATTATCCGCTATGCCCATTCTATTAAATCGCCCGCTGCTAACTTGGGTATGATGCATTTATTTCAATTGAGCGGGCAGCTAGAATCGGATTTAAGGGCAGAGCAAAGCAACGACTTGCAACAAGTCGTTGCTAAACTGAAAGAAGCTCTAGAAGAAGCGGAGCAAAAGCTTTCTTAATTAAGAGCTTTGTCGAGTTGATTGATTATATTTTGCGCATTATTATAATCTAAATCAATGGCTGTCAATTCACCTTTTATGTCTAGTAATAAAGAGGGGAAACTATTTAAACCGAGTTGATGGCATTGCAACATATCTAGTCTTAACAAATCCTCAGTATATGGCGCATCTAAGTCTGTACTAAAACGTTCAATATCTAGCCCGCACTCGTCGGCACAATCAATTAAGGGCGCTCTATCAGAGGGGTTTTTGGCTTGTTGATAATAAGCATTTTGGATTAAATGAATCATTTTAAATTGTTTTTCGGGCTGTTGTTCGCGGGCGCTAATCACGGCGCGACAAGAGCGATAGGTCGAGCGCCTAGGTTGGTTTTTTGTCCAAAAATCAAAGTTAAACTGCGTGCCTGGAATAGAGCTTTCAATTTTTCGCCAATACGATTGAATGTCGCTTTGCATGTTTTGAGGCATGACCTCATCACTATCTGGAGCAAGGCCACCCATTAAATATTCAACATTAATACCGCCCTGACACCACTCGGTGACTTCTTGCCAAACAGGCCTGAAACCAAAACACCAGCTGCACATGGGGTCGTGGGCATAATATAGAGTCATTATTTTAGAGTTCATGTTCTCTATCCTACTCGAAGCCGCTATAATTCCCATAATTTTTAATTTCTAACCTTAAAACACAAAATATGAATCAAACAACAACGGCCGATATCCAGACTTTTCAGGGCTTAATCGAGGCATTACAAGCTTTTTGGGCGCAGCAAGGTTGCGTCATTATGCAGCCTTTAGACCTAGCCGTTGGTGCGGGTACATTTCACCCCGCTACTTTTTTGCGTTCAATTGGCCCAGAGCCTTGGCGTGCAGCCTATGCTCAGCCTTGTCGTCGACCTACTGATGGGCGTTATGGCGATAATCCAAATCGCTTACAACACTATTACCAATTTCAGGTTTTGCTAAAGCCTTCACCCGATAATATTCAAGAGCTGTATTTAGAATCATTAAAAATGATGGGGTTTGATACCTTAGAACATGATATTCGTTTTGTAGAAGATAACTGGGAATCGCCCACGCTAGGGGCATGGGGTTTAGGCTGGGAAGTGTGGCTTAACGGCATGGAAGTAACTCAGTTTACTTATTTTCAACAAGTGGGGGGCATCGAATGCAAACCTGTCTCGGGTGAAATAACCTATGGCCTTGAACGTATGGCGATGTATATTCAAGGTGTTGATAGCATTTATGACCTTGTTTGGACAAAAGGCCCGCAAGGCACGGTTACTTATGGTGATATTTTTCATCAAAATGAAGTGGAGCAATCAACTTATAACTTTGAACACGCGAATGTAAAAGAGTTGTTTCATTGGTTTGATGTGTGTGAATCAGAAAGCCAAAAACTGATTGAAAACAATTTACCTTTGCCTGCCTATGAGCAAGTGATGACCGCCTCCCATGCTTTTAATTTATTAGATGCGCGTCATGCTATTTCGGTGACTGAACGTCAGCGTTTTATTTTGCGTATTCGTGCTTTGTCGCGTGCCGTGGCGCAAAGTTATTATGCGTCACGTGAGGCATTAGGCTTTCCGTTGGTAAAAAACAAGGAGTCTAAGTCATGAGTAGCGTAGGAACTTGCCTGATAGAAATTGGCACCGAAGAATTGCCACCAAAGGCACTTAAAAATTTATCGAATGCTTTTGCAGAAGGGATTAAAGCCAGTTTAAAAGATGCAGGCTTAGCATTTGCAGATGCCAACGTTTTTGCAACGCCTCGGCGTTTGGCGTTAAGCCTAAGCCAAGTTGAGCTACAACAGGTCGACCAAGTTGTTGAAAAACGTGGGCCTGCTAAAAAAGCAGCCTATGATGCAGAGGGTAATGTGACTCGCGCAGCGCAAGGTTTTGCATCATCATGTGGCGTTGACGTTGCTGATTTAGTTGAGCGTGACACACCAAAAGGTGCTTGGTTATTTTTTGAAGCCACTGAAAAAGGTCAGTCACTCGCGCAGTTATTGCCAGAAATAGTGATTCAATCACTCAATAAACTACCCATCCCAAAGCGCATGCGCTGGGGTGATCGTAGCGAAGAATTTGTACGCCCCGTACATCATGTGGTGATGATGATTGATGATACCGTTGTCGAAGCCAATATATTAGGTAAGGACTCTGGTAATCAAACGGTTGGGCATCGTTTTCATGCGCCTGAAAAAATCACCTTAAAACATGCTGATGATTACCATCAAGCGTTAAGCAATGCCTATGTGGTTGCCGACTTTGATGAACGCCAAGCTATGGTAAAGCAACAAGTCAGCGACATGGCAAAGCAATTAGGCGGCAAAGCACATATAGAAAATGATTTATTAGAAGAAGTGACCGCTTTAGTTGAATGGCCAAAGGCGATTTCAGGACAGTTTGAAGAAGTCTTTTTAGAAGTGCCATCTGAAGCCTTAGTAGCGACCATGCAAGACAATCAAAAATACTTTTCTGTATTTGATGCTAAAGACCAGTTAATGCCTTATTTTATTACAGTGGCAAATATTGATAGTAAAAACCCAGCGATGGTATCGCAAGGTAATGAACGTGTGATTCGCCCGCGTTTTGCCGATGCCCGTTTTTTCTGGCAGCAAGATCAAAAGGTCAAACTAGCATCGCGTTTAGAGCAATTAGGCGATGTCGTTTTCCAAAAAGACCTAGGTTCAATTGCTAATAAAGTTGAACGTATTAAACAGCTAGCTTTATTTATTGCACCCCAAATTAATGCAGATGCCACAGCCGTTGCGACAGCTGCCGAGCTGTGTAAATGCGACTTAAATACCGAAATGGTAGGCGAGTTTGCCAAAATGCAAGGCATCGCAGGGCGTTATTATGCCAATATTGAAGGTTATGATGGAGAAATTTCTGATGCCATTGAACAGCATTATTGGCCGAAGTTTGCGGGCGATAAGTTGCCTCAGTCAGCAGTGGCACAGTGTGTTGCCTTAGCCGATAGAATTGATACCTTAATGGGTATTTTTTCAATAGGTCAAAAGCCAACAGGCGTAAAAGACCCTTTTGCTTTGCGTCGTGCTTCATTAGCCGTTGTGCGTATTTTGATTGAAGGTAAGCTGAATTTAAACGTTAAAGAATTATGCCAAAAAAGCGCAGCGTTATTACCCGAATTAAAGGCAATCGACACCAACCCCATTAATGATGTAGTACGTTATACTTTTGATCGCTTGAAAGCATACTATGCCGATCAAGGGATTCAATATAGTGCCGTTCAAGCCGTGCTGGCAACATCACCAAGTGACCTCTATGATTTAGATAATCGCGTCAAAGCGGTGACTGAGTTTCAAAATAATGAAGCGTCTTCTGCTTTAGCGGCAGCGAATAAGCGCATTACCAATATATTGAAAAAACAAGAAACCGCTGTTGGAACACAAGTTGATGAAACCTTATTAAGTGATGCCGCAGAACAGTTATTGTTTAAACAAGTGAAGCAGCTTGAGCAGCAAGTGAGCGAGCAAGTGGCGGCTAGTAACTACAGTACCGCACTCGCTTTATTGGCGAACCTAAAAGACCCCGTCGATGCCTTTTTTGATAGCGTGATGGTGATGTGTGATGATGAAGCGCAACGCAATAACCGTTTAAGTTTGTTACAACTGTTATCACACCAGTTTATGCAAATTGCCGATATTTCTAAGCTATCTAAATAGGTTAGCTAAATAACGTGGTAAAGCTGGTTATTTTAGATCGTGATGGGGTGATTAATCATGACTCAGATGAGTATATTTAAACAGTGGATGAATGGATGCCTATTGATGGCAGCATTGAAGCCATTGCCAAGCTTAAAGAGAATGGTTATACCGTGGCTATAGCAACCAATCAGTCGGGTATTGGGCGAGGTTATTATAGTGTTGATACTATGCACGATATACATAAAAAATTGGCTAATATGTTGAAGCCCTTCGGTGCCTCAATCGATCATATAGCGTTTTGTCCGCATGTGCCTGACGATAATTGTGCTTGTCGAAAACCAAAACCGAGCATGTTGCAAAGCATCGCGAAACGTTTTGATGCCGATTTAACAAACACCTATTTTGTGGGTGACACGCTGTCCGATTTATCGGCAGCCGATCATGCCAATAGCCGCTTTGCCTTAGTGAAAACGGGCAAGGGTGAACGTATTATTGACCGTGTTTTAGCGTCAAAAGAGCACAAAAACACGCCCGTTTTTAACAACCTAGCCCATTTTGTCGATGTGCTTATCGAAAATGGAGGAACACTTGTATAAATTATTTTTAAGTTTGCGTGCTTTACTTTTTTGGGCTTTTTTTGTGCCGGGCGTTATTTTATGTACCCTCTTGTTGTCACTGTCTATTCCTTTACCGGTAAAATTTCGCATCGGTATTTTACGAATTTGGATACCAATGACCTTGTTTTGGTTAAAGCTCACCTGTGGCTTAAGCTATGAAATAGAAGGCCTAGACAATATTCCTAAAACTGGCTTTATTGTGATGAGTAACCACTCTTCAACTTGGGAGACCTTTGTCTTACAAAGTTTTTTACCGCCATTAGTCTGGGTCGTAAAAAGAGAGTTATTATTCGTACCTTTTTTTGGTTGGGGCTTAAGAGCGATGAATGCGATTGCCTTAAAGCGGGGCACAGGCAGGGAAGCCATAAAACAATTGATCGAAGAAGGCTCTGCTCGAATGAAAGAAGGCCGCACGGTGATGATATTCCCAGAAGGGACTCGTGTTCCTCCTGGCGAAAAACGACCTTACAAAGCGGGTGGTGCGATATTATCCGAACAAACTCAATTCCCAATCTTGCCAATTGCTCATAATGCGGGTAACTTTTGGCCTAGACATAGTTGGATTAAATGGCCTGGTACTATTAAGGTCGTTATTGGCCCCCTTATTTATCCCGAAGGTAAAAAGTCGGGCGATATTATTAATGAAGTAGAGCATTGGATAGCACCTAAAGTAGAGGAGATTACTGATCATGAACAATTGGCGCGCTTGGGGTTTTAAATTACTGGTTTTAACGACTTTATTGTCATGCAGTAGCAGCAGTTTTAACGATGATAATTATGGGCTAGATTTGCAAACTTGTAGCGTTGAAACGCAAAATGAGTTTGTGCATAGAGCCATGCAAGACCGCTATTATTGGTATAAAGAAATACCGAATACGGTAGATTACGGTGCTTTTTCTTCTCCCAATAAAGTCGTCGATGCGCTTAAATATCAACC
>CAYZQE010000034.1:22256-23635 GCA_964480635.1 uncultured Gammaproteobacteria bacterium
TTGTGACCATTAATACCGTTTTAGCAGCAGAAAGCTTTTTTGCCAATGATACGCAATACGCCTATCTGGCCTTCAAAAACTTCATTAATCCCTCGTTTGCCGAATTAAAAACTGCTTTTGCCCAGTTTAAAGCCGATGGTGCAGAAAAGTTAGTATTAGATTTGCGTTATAACGGCGGCGGGTCAATCAACGTTGCGGCTACTTTAGCGAGTTACATTCATCAACCGACTGAAAATAGTCATGAAATTTTTACTAATTTACGTTTTAACAGTAAACATTCAGATGAAAATTATAATTTCTATTTTAGAAAGAAAGAAAATAGTCTTAATTTAGATGAGGTGATTGTGTTGACCACTGAAAGCAGTTGTTCTGCCAGTGAAATGGTGATTAATGCTTTAGAGCCTTTTGTTGATGTCACGGTTATTGGCTCTACAACCTGTGGCAAGCCGATAGGCATGCGCTCACAAAACTTTTGTGATAAAAAGCTGGTGGCGATAAATTTTCAGGGGTTTAATAGCGAAGGTTTTGGTGATTATTTTGATGGTTTAAGTGCCGATTGTGCGGCACAAGATGATGTGAACTTTGCCTTTGGTGATGTCAATGAACCGATGTTAAAAGCGGCACTTGATTATGATCGCGATAACTTGCTTTGCGTGACACCCGCGCCTAGGGCAAGTATGAAAAGTAACTATCGATCAGCCGGTTTTTATCAAGGTTTACAAAGTGAATACGCTTCAGAATAAACTATGGCTGCTCGTGCTTTTATTACCAACGTCTACGTTGGCGGCATGGTCAGGCATTAGCTTGTTCTTAGGTGATGAAACGATACCTATTATCAATAATAGCAATGAAATATTAACGCTTACCCCGTTTAAATTGGGCTTGGCAGTCGAGGATAGAACCGATCAAGGCTTGCGGGTAGGCGCACGCATAGCGAAGGTAGGCGTGAAATTAGCCAATCAATCAATTAACAATGAATCATCAGGCGATGAAGTGGCGCTCTATCTTTATTTGCCTTATCAGTTTAACGAGTTTATAGGCATATCGAGTCGGCTATCAATTTCAAAACTGGCTGCAAACCCAGATAATGAAAGCGATACTGAAGTGACGTATCTTACTAAAAAGGCAAGTTTAGGGATGAGCTTTAAATGGCAAAATATCCGAGTCATGCCTTCTATCAATGCATTTAGTCTGGATGGTGATTTTAAAGATAGCAGCAATAATGTTTCATTTAGCTTTCGGCAACAACAAACCGTTTATAGCAGTCTTGATATTGATTATTTTGTAGAGCAAAGTAGTTTTATACGGGTTTCTATCACCGAGCATTCAGAAGGTACTTTTAGCCTTAGTTTTTCGACTATATATTGAGGTTTACTTTA
>CAYZQE010000035.1:0-23544 GCA_964480635.1 uncultured Gammaproteobacteria bacterium
CCTCATAACTATATTGGTAATGCGATAGAGCAAGCTAAAAATATTTAACGCTATACCCCTTCATCCCAACCTTCTCCATAAGGAGACACTGAATAACCGCGATTAGAATTTTACTGAGAAAAAATGTGCGTCAAGTTTCGTTAAATTCGACGTAATAGCTAGCTATTGCGTCGAATTTAACGGAAATTGTCGTGCATTTTAGCCAGTAAAAAATAATTGGCGGTTGTTCAGTGTCTCCATAAGGGAGAAGGAGCTAAGAAAACGGATTAAAAGACTTTACCCTTAACATGAACCTACAAAACTTAGACATAGATGATTTTTTAGCCAACTATTGGCAAAAAAAACCTTTGCTCATTCGCAATGCTTTTGCTGACTTTAAAAGTGTCATAAGCCCCGAAGAATTAGCAGGCCTTGCCTGCGATGAAGACGTTTTTTCACGCTTATTAATTGAAAAGGGTGGCGCAAAACCGTGGCAGTTAGTGAATGGCCCATTTAAAGATGAAGATTTTTTAAACCTACCTGAAACGCATTATTCTTTATTGGTGTCTGAATGTGATAAATGGTTACCTGAGCTCACTGACATTATTGATCAATTCAATTTTATCCCACAGTGGCGTATTGATGACCTAATGATAAGCTATGCGCCAGAACATGGCTCTGTTGGACCTCATTTAGATCAATATGATGTGTTTTTATTGCAAGCCCATGGTCAAAGACATTGGCACATTCAATCACCCAACAACTTAGATAAAACCATTATCGAAGGCTTAGATGTTGCGATATTAAAAGACTTTAAGCATGAAGAAGACTGGATTTTAAACCCTGGTGATATGCTTTATTTACCAGCTGGTGTCGCCCATCATGGCATAGCTCTAAACCCATGCATGACCTATTCCATTGGTTTTAGAGCGCCCTCTTCTAAAGAATTGTTAGAAGGCGTTATTAACACCTTAAGTCAGAAGAACATTTTAAATGATGAGTCGCGTTACACTGACCCAGATTTAACCAAACAACGCCATCAAGCCCAAATTACTCACGATGATATTAAACAAGTTGAAACGCTCGTTAGTCATGCGTTAAGCAGCGCTGAAAACTTAATGCCACAAATAAGCGGCGAAGTGATGACCCAAAAATCGTTAGATTTAGACTTAGCTTGTAATGTCGAATTTGATTATGCCGATAATCAACCGCTAGAACGACACCCTGATGCTTTGCTGGCTTATTTTGAAGGCGATGATGCACTTCTGTTTTTTGCTAATGGACATTGTTTTCATTTAGCCAAAGAACTCTTGCCAAGCATTCAATTCATCTGTGAGCAACGCTCATTTAACGTCAATGACATACCTAATATACACTTTACTAACACTACAAGCCTTGTTGATAATTTAATACGGCGTTCACTGTTACTTATTTTAAAATGACTTTAAGTTATCAATTTTGTACTTGGCAAACCCATCAACAACAATTGATGAGTGTGCGAAGTATGGTGTTTATTAAAGAACAAAATGTGCCCATTGAACTCGAAATTGATAAACATGACCCAACGTCCATTCATTTATTAGTACTCGACAATGATAAACCAGTTGCCACTGCTCGGTTACTTAAAGATGGGAAAATTGGTCGCATGTGTGTATTAATTGAATATCGCTTGCAAGGTATAGCGACCCAGTTACTGAAACGATTGATACTCTCAGCTCAACAAAAACACATTAAAACACTCAGACTACATGCACAAATTAACGCCATACCCTTTTATCAAAAATCGGGCTTTAGTGTGTGTTCTGAAGTGTTTTTAGATGCTGGCATAGAGCACCAAACAATGCAGCTAGAACTACCTCAAGTAGCATTAGGAAACAATAGCTTAACCATAAACTTGGATGGCAAAGCGCTATGCCGAGAAACAATCGCATCCTTAATAAGCCAAGCCACAAAAAGCATCGCTATATTCAGCCAAAAATTAGAATACTCGCTCTACCATCAACCTGTTATATGCCAAGCGATAAAAACATTAGTGCGCAAAAACAAAAATGCACGAATAAGAATTATTTGTAAAGATAGCCGAGCAGCAACTCAACACGGCCATTGTTTCATCAACTTGGCTCAAAATTTAAGTTCTTTTATCGAAATTCGCCAACCTAACACACAAGAGATTAATCAATTTCAAGCATCATGGTTAATGATTGATGATGTCGCCTATTGCCACATTAAAAATGTAGAACGGTTTCTAGGCACTGCTTGCTTTAATAATCGTCTAGTGGTGAAAGAATCATTAGATTTTTTCAACCATGCTTGGGAGAATAGCGAGATTGATCAACAAACTAGACGGTTATCTCTATAATGCATTTTGTTATTTTATTAGCGTTACTTGCCTTGCTCATTGTTGGGCCACAACTTTGGGTTAAATATGTTCTTGAAAAATACCATAAGGAAGATGAACCTAATTTTAGCGGCACCGGTGGTGAGCTAGCCGAGCACTTATTAAAACACTATGGTTTAGATGATGTTACCGTCGAAACAACAGAACAAGGCGATCACTATGACCCCACCAGTAAAACAGTTAGATTAACCGAAGATAAATTTAATGGTAAAACCCTAACGTCAATTACAGTAGCCGCTCACGAATGCGGCCATGCCATTCAGCATCATAAAAAAGAAGGCTTATTCATGCTGCGTACACGCCTAGCGGGCATGGCTAATATAGCATCTAAAATAGGTTCGTTTTTACTTTTTACAGCACCTATCCTAGCCCTAGTGACACGCGCACCTTCGGTTGCTTTATTGAATATAGCCGGTGCATTTTTAGTATTAGGCTTTGGCATAGTCATCCACTTCATTACCTTACCTGTCGAGCTAGATGCCAGTTTTAATAAAGCCCTTCCCATATTAGAAAAGGGTTACATAAGCCCATTGCAATTGGTCGCAGCTCGTAAAATACTTAAAGCGGCTGCCTTAACCTATGTCGCCGCATCCATGAGTAGTTTGTTAAATTTTTGGCGTTGGTTTAGAGTTTTAAGGCGTTAAATTACTCTGGGCGCATATGCGGGAATAACAGCACATCTTTGATAGAAGGTGAATCCGTTAAAAACATCACTAAACGATCAATACCTATGCCTTCACCTGCCGTGGGTGGCATAGCATATTCTAATGCACGTATGTAATCAGCATCAAAGTGCATGGCTTCATCATCGCCTGCATCTTTTTCTGCTACTTGTTTCATAAAACGTTCTGCTTGATCTTCTGGATCATTAAGCTCAGAAAAACCATTGGCTAACTCACGACCACCTAAGAAAAACTCAAAGCGATCCGTTACAAATGGGTTGTCATCATTCTTACGTGCTAACGGTGAAACCTCTGTTGGATAAGCAGTGATAAAAGTCGGCTGCATCAGTTTATCTTCGACCGTTTCTTCAAATATTTCTATTTGTAGCTTACCTAAGCCCCAACTTGTATTGACTTGCATACCCAGTGATTCGGCCAAGGCAGTACAACTTGCCATGTCATCTAGTGTTTCAGCTT
Organism: uncultured Gammaproteobacteria bacterium; assembly: GCA_964480635.1. Classification (GTDB taxonomy): domain Bacteria; phylum Pseudomonadota; class Gammaproteobacteria; genus CAYZQE01. The sequence continues at coordinate 3,517 of CAYZQE010000035.1, forward strand.
TTACCTTGGGATTAAAATGTAAAATAGACTCTGTCACCGTCATACGTGTAAACGGTGCTGCAAAATCATAATCATCACCTTGATACGTTATATCTGTTGTTCCTAGTACATGTAGCGCTAATGCGCGTAACATGTCTTCGGTTAAATCCATCAACATATTGTAATCAGCATAGGCTTGATAAAACTCAATCATGGTGAATTCTGGATTGTGTCTTGTTGATAAACCTTCATTCCTAAAGTTTCGGTTTATTTCAAAAACGCGTTCAATACCTCCAACAACAAGGCGTTTTAAATAAAGCTCTGGTGCGACACGTAAATATAATTCCATGTCTAAGGCATTGTGATGGGTAATAAAAGGCTTTGCAGTCGCACCACCTGGAATCACATGCATCATCGGCGTTTCTACTTCTTGGAAATTTTTATCGAATAAAAAATTACGGATAAACTGTACGGTTTGACTGCGAATTCTGAAGGTTCTGCGTGAATCTTCATTCATAATAAGATCAATATAACGCTGACGATATTTTTGCTCTTGGTCAGTTAAACCATGAAATTTTTCAGGCAAAGGTCGTAACGACTTAGTTAACAAGCGTACTTCAGACAACTTAACCGTTAGCTCACCTGTTTGAGTTTTAAACATAACGCCCTTAGCGGCAATAATGTCACCAATATCACAATGTTTAAACGCGTCGTAGCTGTCATCACCCACGCCATTTTTTTGCACAAAAATTTGAATTTTGCCGCTCATGTCTTGCAAGTGTGCAAAGCTAGCCTTACCCATAATACGTTGAAACATCATGCGCCCTGCTATTTCGACAGGTATTGCTTTTTCGGCCAGTTCTTCTTTGTTAAAGCCATCGTAGTCATCAAATAAGTCTTGAGCCAAATGTTTTCGACGAAAATCATTAGGGTAAGCTTGGCCTTGTTCACGTAACTTACCGAGTTTTTCACGGCGTTGCGCAATTAGCTTGTTTTCATCGGGAGCGTCTTTTTGCTCTACTGAACTGTTGTCATCTTGACTCATAATGGAACCTTAAAAATCTTAAAATTAATATGCTACATCCCCTCTCCTAGCGGGAGAGGGGGCTAATAAGCTAAATTCTATCTACAAACCACTCTTAAGGCTTGCTGTTATAAATTGATCGAGTGCGCCGTCTAAAACTGCTTGTGTATTACCTGTCTCAACACCTGTTCTTAAATCTTTAATGCGTGATTGATCTAACACATAAGAGCGAATTTGACTGCCCCACCCAATGTCTGATTTGGTGTCTTCGACACCTTGCGCCGCTGCATTGCGTATTTGCAATTCGCGTTCATACAGCTTTGATTTTAACTGTTTCATCGCAGAGGCTTTATTTTTATGCTGTGAGCGATCATTTTGACATTGCACCACAACGTTGGTTGGCACATGCGTTATACGCACTGCGGACTCTGTTCTATTAACGTGCTGACCACCAGCACCACTAGCACGATAAACGTCTATACGTAAATCAGCAGGGTTTATGTCAATATCAATATCATCATCCACTTCGGGTGATACAAACGCTGCTGCAAATGATGTGTGGCGGCGATTGCTAGAATCAAAAGGAGATTTTCGTACTAAGCGATGCACGCCTGTTTCGGTACGCAACCAGCCATAAGCATAGTCGCCTTCAAAACGAACAGTGGCACTTTTAATACCTGCAACATCACCATCTGACACTTCTAAAATTTCAGTTTTAAATCCTTTCGCTTCACCCCAACGTAAGAACATCCGTAAAATCATTTCGGCCCAGTCTTGAGCTTCTGTGCCACCAGACCCTGATTGAATGTCTAAAAAAGCATTGGCCGAATCCATTTCACCTGAAAACATACGGCTGAACTCTAAATTTGCAACCACAGTTTCTGATTGCTCTAAATCCGTAATAATAGAATCAACCATGTCTTGGTCTTGTTCCATTTCAGCAAGCTCTAAGAGTTCTTCAGAATCCACAACAGCGGCAATTGTTTTATCTAAACCAATAACAACAGACTCTAATGCCGCGCGTTGTTTACCTAGCGCTAAAGCTTTTTCACGATCATTCCAAACATCAGGTTCTTCAAGCTCTAAGCAGACTTCTTGTAAGTCCTCTTTCTTTTGATCATAGTCAAAGATACCCCCGAAGCGCTTCTATTCGCTCTTTTAGGTCATCAATTTTAAGATGGACTGGATTGGTTTCTAACATGACTGATTGCTTGAAGAAAACGAAGATTTTACCTGAGTTTAAAAAGTTTGTAATGTTGATTTAAAGTTAAATTAAGCGGCTTTTTCCACTTCAATGAAAACTTATCCACCACTGTGGATAAACGTTAGCTAAAAATGTGTTTTCAATAGTGAATTTTCATAAAATACGTATTCCCCAATACCTAATAAATAACTTTTGAAATCACCCAACATTGATGAAATTTAGGTCGTCGTTTAAAGTCTTCTGACACTGTCTGTGCGGTAATATCTTTTACATCGTACATTTTTTCAAGTTCAGGGTTTAATTTAAACCCTTTACGGTTAGTCGAAAATAATAACTGCCCACCCTCGGCTAATAAATGTACGGCATATTGCACCATTTGAGCATGATCTCTTTGTATATCCATGCTATCAGTCATTTTTTTAGAATTTGAAAATGAAGGTGGGTCTAAGAAGATTAAATCAAATTTTTCTATCTGTTCGTATTTATGAGGATGCTCTAATAAGTCCATGCAATCGGCACGTAATATGGGGTATAGCTCTTCATCTTCACATTCGTTTAGCAGTAGGTTTTCTTTCGTCCACTTTAAATAGGTATTGGACATATCCACACTCAATACCTTAGCTGCCCCACCTAAAGCCGCATACACACTGACAGAACCTGTATAGCAAAATAAATTAAGCACTGTTTTATGATTGGCATTGTTACACACCCATTCGCGCGTTAAACGATGATCTAAAAATAATCCAGTATCTAAATAATCGGTTAAATTAACCAATAACTCGGCATGCTTTTCTTTAACAGTATGAAACAGCGCTTGCGAATCTTGCTTTTCATATTGCTCAATGCCCTTTTGTTTTTTACGTACTTTTAACACTAACTGCTCATCACTGAGTGAAAATATTTGGCGAACCGCATTAGCCGCTGCATTAATGCGTTGCTCTGCTTTTTCTTGAGGGATGTTTTTAGGTGCCTGATATTCTTGCATGTGGTACCAAGACTCAGAACTATCCAAGGCATTTTCATACTTATCTAAGGCAAATGAAAACTCAGGTAAATCGGCATCATATAAGCGATAACAACTAATGTTGTTACGCTTAGCCCAGCGTTTTAAATGCTTTAAATTTTTATTAATACGATTAATTAAGGGCAGAACTTGCTCTTCTTTGCTTTGTTGGGAAATGGTTAGTTGAGGCTTATTTTGTATCGCCTCATTCGTCTTAGGTTCATTCTGCTTAGCTTCGTTATTTTTATCACCTAGCTTTTTATAGATACCCGCATTAACAGATGGTTCTTGCTCTGCTTCGTTCGTGATAGCGACATCGTTAAGCTCTGTATTAGCTGTACTGTCTGAACTGCTAATATCAAGTTCTAAAAACAAACAATCTAATGGGCCATTTTTTAATGGTTTTTTTGAAATTCGGTTTAAACGCAGGCGATGGACGAGGTCTGCATTGCCCGACAAGATAAAACAATCACTGTTAGTAAAACCTGAAAAAATCTTACCCATTTGAGAATATAAATTACCAATACCCTCTTCCGCTTGTAAACGCTCATCATAAGGTGGGTTACAAATAATTAAATGATTAAGGCGATCACCGTTTAACTGATACAACGATTTAACTCTAAAATCTAAAAAATCACCTAAACCTGCACGCTCGGCATTTTGACGTGACACACTAACCGCTTTTGGCTCTTTATCATAACCAATCATTTTTGGGATTTTCGAAACATCAATGTTATCTTCAGCAACCGCTTTAACCGATTCCCATATGTCAGCTTTATGTTGCTTCCAACCTTGAAAGCCAAAATAATCACGCGTTAATGCTGGCGGTATATTCGCTTTCATCATGGCTGCTTCAATAACAAACGTGCCAGAGCCACACATGGGGTCGATAAGCCCATCGTAATCTTGTTTCATCCATTGAGTTTGTGCTAATAGTGATGCAGCAAGATGTTCTTTTAAAGGTGCCCCCGTATGCTCTAAGCGATAACCGCGCATATGCAAACTACTGCCTGATAAATCTAAACTCAATTCACCCGTTTGTTTACGAATGTTTAAATGTAAGCGAATATCAGGATGGTTTTTATCAACCGATGGGCGAACGCCCTCTTTATCTCTAAAGTAATCAACAATACCATCTTTTACTTTTAAAGCCGCATATTGAGTATGCGTCATCACCGAACGCGACAAACTTGATGAAACCGCTAAGGTGCCCGTTGCATCCATATGCTCATCCCAAGCAATAGACTTTACAGCATCGTATAAGTTTTCTTCAGAATCTACCTTAAAGCTTTTTAAGGGATAAAAAACACGATTGGCTAAGCGTGAATTTAGAATAATAGTATAAGCAGCATCAAGCTCGCCGTCTAAAGCAATACCACCGTATTGCTTAGTCACTTTGCATTCTACGTTTTCGAGTAAACGTCTAACCTCGTGAAATAAAACAGTTTCGAAGCCCTTATAACCAGTAACAATAAAATGCATAAATAGTTAACCAAAAAGTCAATTTAAAGAATAGATAGCATTATATCATTGCTATCTATTAACTTAAATTTTAATACTTCTGCTTTATATCATCCATTCGGCTGTTGATTTTTATATCTTTACCTAAAGCTTTATCAAAAATTATGGAATAAGCCAAAACCGCTTGGACATATTTTCTTGTTTCATTAAAAGGGATGGTCTCTATCCATAAATCAGCGGCCATCGTTTTGTTTTCAGGCAACCATTTTTTGACTCTATAAGGCCCCGCATTATAAGCCGCCGCAGCCAAAGCTGTATTATTATCAAATTTTGACATGACCTTTTTAAAATATTGGGTACCAAAGTTAATGTTATTTTCGACATTCAAAATATCACTTCTTCTTGGCTTTTTTAACCCCAAAGACTTAGCCACCTGCTTAGCAGTACGAGGCATTAGCTGCATTAAGCCTAATGCACCTACTGGTGAACCTGCACTTGGGTCAAACAAGCTTTCGCGTCTCATCACACCATAAATAACAGATGGATCTAGGTTTTTTAATGTTGCATTTTTAAACACTAGCGTTTTATAAGGCATAGGGAAGCGCAAATTATAATCTGTTCTATGCGGTGTTTTAGCGACCGTTTTAATCGCGCTATCATGCCACTGCCACCGCGAGGCTAACTTTGCAGCTCGTTTAATTTGTTTTACAGATAGTTTTTTTACGCCTTTAAACCACTCTCTACGTGCATCCAACGTACGGTTAACATAAAATAATTCTCTGGCTCGCAACAGATGAATATTGTCATTTAATAGCTGTTTTTCATCAATTTTAGCGGCTACATTATTATTGTTTATCGTATAAGGTAATCCCACTTTGTCAGCAGCCAGAAAACCATAATAACTACCCTGTTTTGCCAGCGTGTTAAATTGGTTTTTTGCCTTAGCTTCATAACCCATTGAATCAAAAGCCCTAGCGACCCAGTATTGCCATTCATTATCTTGTTGCATATGCACCGGCATTTGATTGACTGCTGATATAAGCCCACGCCAATCTTGGCTTCTAATATTGATCCTAGCCAACCAAATATCTGTCTTATCGGTTTTTAAATGCTTAGGTAAGGCCTTGAGCCATTGCTTGGCTTGTGGCATATGTTGGTATGCTGCAGACAATGCAATGCGCTGTTGAATAGAGTCTTTTTGATCTTTATTGAAAGAATATTTATGTTTAAAAACAGCCCATTGTTTATGCGCCTTAAGCACATCTCTTCTAGCCAAACGCGTCAAAGCATGAACTATTATTTTACGGTTAACCTGCGTATTTTTGACCGACTCTAACTTTTTAAGTTGTTTTTCAGGGCGTTTGTGAGCTTGATGCCAACGATAAACAATATCTTGATCTTTTTTATTTAAACTTTTAGATAAATATAAAGCTAACGATGATTTCCCTGATTTAAATGCTTTTTCGATACGCGACCAAATAAGTTTAGATGAATCTTTTTGCTGAGATATTAAATACTTGAAAGGCGCATCGCATTGTTTCGGTTGTGAATAACCACGAGTCCAAATTTTTTCAATGTCTTTTAAAACTTGCTTATCGCTTTGAGCGATTCGCGCCTGAAAGCTTAAACACTTTAGAGCGGTATTACTTCGATTGTCATAAAAAGATAAAAAGTGTTGCCAATGTTTCTTTTTAGCTAAACGATGTAACCAACGTCCTCTAAGACGATAAACAAAAGGATAGTCTTTATAAGTCGTTAAAAACTCCCTCATTTGAGAATTTGAGACGCTACTTAAACGTTTAGATATTTTATCAAAATAAAGGTACGGCGTTATAGGGTAATCTTTTAATTGCTGGGTTAGCTCGTTAAAGTTTTTTAGTTGATTATGACTAAGCGCAATTTCAGCCACATGAAATAACTTTCGGTTTTCTAATGTATCAGCATCAACTGACTTGGCATAGCTATACGGTAGTAGCAACCCTAATAACAGGCCTAAGAGCGAGGTTAATTTAATCCATTTATACAACATTTATACACATAAAATCATTAGCTTAGGCAATATAGTAAAAGTAATGTATTAAGATATCAACGTGTTTCTATTTTATTATTATTGGCGTTATTGCAGGCATAAAAAAAGGCGCTACTAATTCGATTAGCAGCGCCTTAAATAAGAGGATATTACAATTAAATTTTATTATTTACAAAGCAGCTTTAAATGATGCCTGCTTAGATTTCACTTCTATAAATCGTTTCGTAGCAGGTACCACTGTACCCATAATGAAAAAAGACGCTAAGCTAGAAATAATAGCTAGAGGTAAAATTTCACTAATGCTCGGAACAAACACTGCAATGATTGAAAACAAAGCAATTGATCCGAACAAACCAAATGCGTTGCCGCAAGCCATCTTTAGAATATCTGAAGATGAATTTAAGAAATGGGTTGTTATTTTTTTTGCAACTCTAACAAGGATAAAAGCAACTGAAGCGTACATTGCTGTTAATACATAAACATTAATATCAATTAAAATTGAATTTTGGAATTGCTCAAAAGCTATTAGAAATGAAATAATTAAGATAGACAGATCCAGCAGTCTAAATAAAAATTTGTTTTTTCTAATGATTAATTGACCCATGTTTATTCTCCTTGAACATTTATTGTGGTCAATATATTAATGATTCAGAGAATGAATACTGTTAAGTGGGTCGCATAACGGTAGGACTATACGACTTTATTTTGTAATCCATTCATTTGGATACGTAGTAAAGCAATGATCGGACAAGCGATGAGCTAAAAATTTATGTTGGATTGCTTGATTAAGCGGTTATTTAATTTTGATTTATATTCAAAAATATCTTTGCCTCTTTTCACCATAACACCTTGCAGTATTGATTTTAGTGAATTTGGAAAACGACTTAAAGTCGTCAACTGTACATTACTATCAATAATGCCCTTCTTTGAAATTTTAACAGTGCCTGACAGATCCAATTTATCAGATTGATCGGATAAATTTATAGTCAACCATTCAGGTTGATGGGTCACTTGAGCTTGAACCGAGCCTAAATCAAAGTCTTCACCTTGAACACCAACATTTAACCAATTTACCTTGGCTGACAAATCGACCAGAGTATTATCGGCCCATTGCAGCGAGCTAATATTTATCGTTAAAGAGCCAGTCGGCTTAACAAAAAGCGATGTCATAACGGGAGATAATTGCTCAAAAGAGATACTAAAGTTACTCTTTTCAATGCTCAATGAATTATTTAATAATGATTTTTTAAAGCTTATATGAGCATGTTTATTATCAACATCAAAGCAAGCTGAAACACTTAATAAACAAATCGGGACAAACTTGACAGTCGTTTCACCTTGAGTGATGCCCCGAAAACTTAACCAATCAACACTAAATGACCACCAAGGGCCTTGAATAGCACCAAACTGAAGTTCTTTATCTAATTTAACTTGAGCGACAATTAAAGAGGCTGGCAAGGTCATTACCAAAGAAAGACTGAGCATCAGTAAAAACAACAATATGAGTTTTATAGGCTTCATTGTTGGCTCTCTATGACGATCGAAACATCGACAAAACCAGGCACATCTAATGCACTCATTTTTATCGTATCGATTTTAATTTTATACTGTGTAATGCCTGATAAAAACGTCATCAGCTGTGTCACATTGGCGTTTTCTAACCAAATTTTAACTTGAACATCACCTTTTGGCTTTATCCTTTGTAACGCATCCTTTAGGTTATTTTGTTTAAGCTGTAAATCAAGCCAAGATGCTAAAGAGCCACTGATATTTTTTGTCGCCTGCTTGTTTGTTTGTAAGCGTTTTATATTTTGTTTTATCCAAACTAAATTTTCTTGCTCGATGTCTACTTGCTCTTGAAGCTCTATTGATTTATTGATAAGTGGCTCCCATAACAAAGCATGAAAAGAAAGCCCTAAAATGGCCAAAAATGCAAAGGCGAGTATGCCTTTTTCTCTCAACGACAAATCAAGTAATGCCTGCATTATAGATTCTCCATAATAAAACGACCTTGGCTTTCATTATTTGATGAATCCATTTGAGCAACTTTTACTTTAAAATTGTTTTTTAACGAAGCAATCAACCGATCAAGTTGCTGTAAATTATTAGCCGACACATCCACAATAAGTTTATTGTTTTTATATTCAACTTTGGTTAATTCAATATTATCCACGCTCTTTTTTAGTTTTAAAAACTGATGGAAAGCCGCAATAAAACCACTTTGTTGTGCTGAGCCTTGTTGTTTTTGCAATGCTTTAATTAAAGCTGTTTTAGCGTGACTAGACGATGAATAATTTTTTATCGAGTCATTTAATAAGGTGTTTTGTTGCTCTTGTAAGGCCGCTACCTCAACTTGTAATTGTTGATTTGATTGCCAAAAATTAAACATCACCACAATAACAATTACCATTAATAATAGCGCGGGCATGGCATAGAGTTTTGCTAGTTCTTGCCAAACATGACCTTGAGAATACGTCTTTTGTTTCAAGTTTATGCATTGAGATAAATCTATCGAAATCTCTGATAAATTAAACTGTTGTTTATTAATTCGGTTTATTTTCAAGCTGTTGTTTTGTGTTACGCAATGCTTTAAAAGAAATTCAACTTGATCTTGATGGCATACGGCATTTTGTGACGTGTCATGACATGCCAATAAAAAATAATCCTCATGTGGATAGACATTTATCTCACCGGCATTAGGCATATCGCATAAAGCCATTTCATTAATAATAGAGCTCGCATTAATTTGAAATTGCTTTTCAAACTCTAACAAACATTTCATTTTGCTATGTTTTATCACCACAAATGGCACAATGCCATTCACTGTACTTCCCTGTGCAAAATGAAGATTATCAACATCTTCTGCAAACTGGTCTTCTAATTGATAAGCGGCAGCAGCTAGTAGTTGCTTGGCATTTTTATCAGCAACATCAATATGAGTTTGGTAAACCCAGTGCTGTGGCACTATAAATATAACGTCGGTGACTGACTGAGCTATTTTTTTCAATGTAGCATCTATTGATGTGCCATATTGAGCTTCATTAGCATCAGCCTCATAATTCCAACTGATTTTTTCACAGTCGTCATTTTTAAAATATATTCTAAGTTGTTTCACTACAATCCTAAGCGTCTATAAAGCACGCTAACTTTTTTATTTTTACGTTTTAATAATGATTGAAAATTTAAAGATGACTCATCTTGAACGATTTCGCCATTGACTAAAAAATAATCAGTTGTTACTGACAAGCCTTTTTCACTTATGTTTATTTTTAATTGCGTTATCATATCTGATACTTTTTTAAATGGTTTATCATCCCGTGCCTTAATGTATTCATCAAAATTACCTTCATCTAACGTTTTATCTAAAGATAAAAATACTTCCTTAGATAAGGTATTAATATTTAAAGTTGTTGATTCGGGTAAAACCGTTATAAAGGGTAACAGCTTATCAAAATCTTCTTGTTTTACACCTTTAACAAGTAACAGCTCTGTGACATCACTCATCAACCTATTTGCTGTTTTATAAGGCAATTTTAAAGAAGAATAATAATCATCTTCTGCACCTTCTGGGTATCTCACATCAACATCAACGTCTATCCAATCTAACAATGAAAAAATAAATTCTTTTTCGACGTCTAATTGATCGCATAATAAACGAAACCGCAACAACATATCAGGTGATGTTAACAAACTGTTCAAATTAAATTTGGCTTGTTCATCTTCTATATAACCAATTAAATATCCTCTTTCGACTGGTAATGGTGGAATTTGTATGGCCCAGTCTTCACTTAAATCATCAGTCTTTGAGTTATTTGCATCTTTAACAAGAATGGTCTGAACCCAGTCTTCTAAACCGTATATAAACTGGTGGCTTTGAGCCCTAATTTGCAAATGACTGCTTTTTCGCACCACTAATGACTGATCAAAACTCAATGATACCGTAATTGTCGTCGCTAAAGCGACAATCAACATGGCTGAAATCAATGCAATACCGTGTTGGTTTTTTAGACTATTCAACCGCATCAACCAACTCGATTAATTTTTTAATTTCACCCCACCTATTAAGCTCTATAACCATTTCTATCGCTTTAGCTGAAGCTGAAGATGCATTGACACCTATGTTATCAGGCCAACTAATGTGCACAGCCCCTGTTGAATCAATGACTTTAAATGTTAATGATTTAACGTCTTCAAGTATGACTGACTGTATTGGTTTTTGCTCAACCGTTTGATCTAAACTCAACCAATATCGACGTAAAACCTGTTCATCTTCTAAAACATATTCGACACGTTGAATATGACTGCGCTGTGCCCCTATAAAGTTAACCCAGCCTAAACGGCTAAAGGTTAATTGGTCTTCAGCTAATTTTAAGGCTGCTTGCTCATCACCAAATTCATCTCTTATTTTACGGTCACTTAATTGCAGCAAATCACGCTCTATCGACGACAAGGTGAACTGCAATTCAGATAAGGTTTTATTGGATAGTTTTATCTGCTCGCTAGAACGAATAACTTGGCTCAAACCACCATAAGCCATCGCTGCCATTAAGGCAAAAATGGCGACGCTAATGAGCATTTCAATTAACGTAAAAGCCTGTTGAGGTTTTTTCTTAACGCCCATCATGGTGCAGCCATAAAACCTGTCAAATGATATAAAACATAATCTCTATCATCATTTAAGCTCACATCAATATCAATACGTCGCAACAAAGGATCATCTGTTTTAATTACCTTTTGCTTCCAATACCATTCTTGATTAGCAGAGGTTTCTTCACCCGTTGTTTGCGATACGCGTGGCCAAGATTTTCCTATTCGAGTTGTAACCAGTTGATTGTTTGCAATCAGTAAGGCAATGGTTTTATTTTTTAAATGCTGGGCATTACGAATGCTAGCGGTATTGCCTTCGACAATAGCGCCTAATGTAATGGCGATAATAACTAAGGCCACCATTACCTCTAATAAGGTAAAGCCATTAAAGCACCTTAAAGAAGCCTTATTCATCATAACGTAATTGTACGCTAACTTTACCGTTATAAGCACCGGTAATGATAATATCTAAACCATTATCTGCATCACTAAACGTCCATTCAAATGGACTCATTTCGCCACTCGCCAATAATAAAATATGCGGGGTAAATTCATCTTTTTTAAGCGGATCAATTAATTTATTATCAATGATTAATTCTTGTTTATAGTGTTTTGGAACGTCTGATGCAATAAGTGGCTTTTGCTTCATCGGTGTCCAGCTATCACCTTGAAACATTAAAAACACATAACCTTTCTTAGTCAGGCTGAGCGCATAGTTTTCATTGCTTATTTCTGCTTGCTGATGTGCATGATGCATTAATTTGGCAATGTTACTGGTCTTGGTAATAAATTTTTGATGTGGATTTATTAACGATGAGTTTAATAAGACACCCGCAACAATAATGCCAGCTAGAGCCACAACAACAATAAGCTCTAATAAAGTAAATCCTTTTTGTTTCATGAGGTGAGATCAATCACTGAGAATGAATTAGCCTAAATTCCAGTTCCCAATATCTGCGTCATCTTCTTCGCCGCCTTCTGCACCATCTGCACCTAAAGAAAAAATATCAATTTCACCATGCGAACCTGGGTTTTGATATTGATAATCATTGCCCCAAGGGTCTTTACGCAAACGTTTAATATATCCGCCTTTACGCCAGTTTTTAGCGGATGATGGTGACGAGGTTAAAGCATCTAATCCATCTTCTGTGGTGGGAAATTTAAAGTTATCTAATTTATAAAGTTCTAATGAAGAATCAAGCACACGTATATCACTTTTAGCCTTACTAATACGCGCATCATCCGTTCTACCAGCAACTTTTGGCGCGATGTAAGCCGCCATAATAGCGATGATTGTCACCACCACAATAATTTCTAATAATGTAAAGCCAGATTGTTTCGTTTTTAATTGTTTCATTTCATTCATAATTTATATCTATAAAGTGTTTAATTTATTTTTATCAACTTAGTGATTAACAAGACACCTAATGCTAGCCCGCATAACATGCCATAGGCATGTGCATCGACAATAACAGGCGCACCTAACAGGGCTTCAGTACTTATTTCACTGCCTATAAATTGCTCTGCCGCTATCTTCGTAAAAACAATCCCCATTAATAATAATGACATGAACTTGTCTTTTTTTAAGTTTAACAACGCCGCCAGCATAAACAAGCCATACAATACGCCAGAAAAACCAACGTACCAGTTTAATTCACTATTCAGTATCAAAAAGGCGATAGAAATAATCAAACTGTGGATAATGATCACCTTAACCCAAAATGATATCCGCCAATGCACACGGGTAATGGCAACTAAAACGAGTAAGCCTAAATTATTTAATAACCAATGTGTCCAGTTAAGGTGCACCCAATGGCCCGTTAATAAACGCCAAAATTCAAAATTTGATAACACATCATGCTCAAAACGAAATATGGGCTTTCCAATCCATTGCAAACCAGCCGTAAATACGATCCAAATTAACGGAAACATATAACGCTGAAATTTATTATTGAATGAGGTCATTCATATCAAAAATGGGTAATAAAATAGCTAAAACAATCACCATAACGGCGCCACCCATAACCAAAATCATTCCAGGCTCAAATAAACCTAAAAACATCGCCGTAATACCTTCAAATTCATTTTCTTCTGTTTTTGCTGCGCGCTCTAACATTTCGCCTAAACGCCCGCTGCTTTCACCATTACTCACCAGTTGAAGCATCAATGGGCTAAAAAATGTAGTTTCTTCGAGAGCATCTGAAATTTTACCGCCCTCCCTTACTTTTTCACAGGCTATTAAAACGGCTTCTTTTATAGCGCTGTTTAAAATGACTTCTGCCGATATGGTCATGGCATCTAAGGCCGGTACACCACTGCCCACTAAGATGCTTAAGGTACGAGAATAACGGGCGGTATTAGATAGTTTGACAAGATGCTCAATAAAGGGGGTTTTTAATAAAAACGTATCCCAAAGCATTTTAAACCAAGTCACTGTTAGCATCTTTTTAAACAGCACCACAAAAGCAAAGATGGCGATAATTAAATGTAAGCCATATGCTTGAAAAAAATCTGACACGCTGATTAACATCAAGGTGATGCCCGGTAATTCTTGATCAAAGCCTTCAAACACTTGAATGATTTGTGGCACCACAAAGGTTAACAGCCCTGACACCAAAATAATGGATACGACGGTTAATAATATGGGATAAATAAGCGCGAGTTTAGTTTTTTGCAATAAGGCTTGTTTTGACTCCATATAGTCAGCTAAACGCAGCATAACCACGTCTAAAATACCTGATTGCTCACCTGCATGTACGGTTGCACAATACATTTTATTAAATACATTAGGGTATTCATTCATCGCTTCAGACATTGCATAGCCTTCTAACACTTTAGAGCGCACGGCTAACAATATCTTTTTAACAGTCGTTTTATGTGCTTGCTTAGCAACTGCATGCAAGGTTGATTCTACTGGTTGCCCAGCCGCTATAAGGGTTGCAATTTGCCTTGTGATCAAGGCTATGGTGGTGACATTTAAACTATCACGATGAAATACCGAAGGGGTCTTACCCACTTCTGCAATCTGCTCCACAGATAAGGGTGATAATTGGCTAGTGCGTAATTGTTGACGTACTTGCTTTGCGGTATCGGCTTCTAAAACACCTTTTTGTTTTTTGCCTGACGAATCTAATGCTTGATATTCAAAAACTGGCATAAAATTTAATTATCTTTAGTCACTCGTATAATTTCGTTTAATGTTGTTTGGCCTAGATATACTTTTTCAAGGCCATCAATACGAATGCTGCTGGTATGCTTGTGCGCATAGCTTTCCATATCTTGCTGACTCGTACCATCATGAATCATACGCGACAAATCATCGTTAATAGTGAGCAATTCGTATATACCTTGGCGACCTTTAAAACCCATATGCTGGCATTCTTCACAGCCTTCAGCTTTAAAAATAGTTTTACTACTATCTAAATCATATTTTTCAATATCATGTTGAGACACTTCTAAAGGTGATTTACAGCTAGGGCATAATTGGCGCACTAAGCGTTGCGATAAGACGCCTAGTAAACTGGATGATAATAGAAACGGCTCTATGCCCATATCGATTAAACGTGTAATCGCACCCACTGCTGAATTTGTATGTAATGTAGATAAAACTAAATGACCCGTTAAACTAGCTTGAACCGCTATTTGAGCGGTTTCTGCATCACGTATTTCACCCACCATCACGACATCTGGGTCTTGTCGTAAAATAGCTCTTAAACCTTTGGCGAAAGTCATATCAACCTTGGTATTGACAGGCGTTTGACCAATGCCATCTAAATCATATTCAATAGGGTCTTCTACCGTTAAAATATTACGTTCAGTATCATTTAACTGAGCCAACATGGCATATAGGCTGGTGGTTTTACCCGAGCCTGTTGGCCCCGTCACTAATATGATGCCATGTGGTTTTTCAATAAGGCTCGTCAGTCTATCTCTAGTCGCTGAGGCCATGCCTAAATGGTTAAGGTCTAATCGCCCTGCTTGCTTATCTAATATTCGTAAAACAACTCGTTCACCATGCCCTGATGGTAATGTTGACACTCGAATATCGACAGGTCGCCCTGCAATTTTTAGTGAGATACGGCCATCTTGTGGCAAGCGCTTTTCTGCAATATCGAGCTTAGCCATGACTTTTATTCTAGACACCAATAAGCTTGCTATTTGGCGTGGTGGCTCTAATATTTCTTGTAAAATACCATCGACACGAAAGCGCACAGATAACCGTGTTTCAAAGGGCTCTATATGAATATCTGATGCATTTTTTTTAATTGATTCTGTAATTAAGGCATTAATTAAACGAATGATGGGGGCGTCGTCATCACTTTCTAGTAAATCTTCTGGCTCTGCTAACTCTTTTGCAACAGTATCTAAATCTAATTCGCTGCCTATTTTTTCAGCATCTGAAAAACTATCAACCGATCTATTTTCATGAAACTGTGTAAGTTTACGGTCAAATTCTTTTTTTGACAGTAATTGCATCTTGTGGCCTAAGCCTAGTACACGTATGGCCTCATTAATAGAGGGCAATGACGTGTCTTTTTGTATGCCTAAAAAAGTCTGGTTATTGTCAATAAACGCAACAACGCCATGTTGCCGTGAAAAACTATATGGGAGATCTGACATCAGCTTTAATTATTGAAGTGGCAAGGGGTCATTAATAATTAACTCATTTAAAACGGGTTGGAGTTCATTATCTTGAAAAGAATGCAACTGTCCATCTCGCATTAAATTATACTTTTTATAACTCAGGTCTCTTGCATCATCCGCGTTTTTAATGATTGTTGCTTTTAAAAATACAACTAAATTGCGCTTTACTTTTTGTGTACTACTAGACCGAAACAATGCTCCAATGATAGGAAGGTCGCCTAAGAATGGAACTTTCTGTTCAGCATCGATCAAGGTCTCATCTATCAATCCACCTAAAATCAACAATTCACCATTGCGTAATTGCACGACCGTTTTTAATGAGCGTTTATTCGTAACTAGATCAACAGCACCTGTACTGCTGGCACTAATATTTGACACCTCTTGCTCTATTTTCATGGTAATCGTATTGTTATCATTAATCTGTGGTTTTACTTTTAAACTCACACCAATATCTTGACGTTCAATCGTTCTAAATGGGTTGCTTATGCCAGTACCATTACCCGTACTTGAAAACTCACCCGTCACAAAAGGTACATTTTGCCCCACCACTATTTCAGCTTCATGATTATCTAATGTCACAATTGATGGCGTCGATAGTAAATTAGATTCTGCATCACCAGACAACGCCCTAATTAAAGCAACAATACTGGAGCCGCTCTCATTAAATTTACCCAGACCTAAGGTTAAACCGTCACCCAATGCACCCGAAACTATACCCGCCACCCCTATTCCAGAACCCGAAAAATTAGTAGCTGCTATAGGGTTATCTTTGCTACTACCATCAAGCAACCACTGCACACCAAGCTCATTAGAAGTATCTAAAGAAACTTCTGCAATGATTGCCTCAATGTGTACCTGGCGCCTAGCAATATCAAGCTCATCGATGACTTTACGCAACGATAAAAATACACGGGTTGGTGCCGTGATGACAAGAGAGTTAGATTCTTCATCTGCCTGTATATTAATCGAACCTTGGTTTGTTTTACCTTTAGGTTTCCCCCCATCTGAATTCTTAATAAGCTCTTTTCCAACAGTACCTAATATTTTGGCTAAATTACTCGCTTTTGCAAAACGTAAATGTATGACATGCACATCGCCCGATGTAGAAACTGGCGTGTCTAATTGAGAAATAACAGAGCGGTATTTTAAACGTCCCGATTTTTCGCCACTTAATATAATGCTATTCGTCCGTTTATCGGCACTTAATTTAATACCCTTAGCCCCTGCTTTTTTATCGCCGGCAACATTCAATCCATTCAATAAACGAACCACTTCTGTTGCAAAAGCATGCTCTAGTTGAATCAGTTCAATTTTAGAGTCATTGCTGACAATATCTATTTTTGAAATGATGCGATCAATGCGTTTTATATTGCCAGATCGATCAGACACGATTAATACATTAGTGGGCGCGTAAGCTGCTAAATGCCCTTGCTGGGCGATTAATGGCCTTAAAATGGGTACCAGTTGTGCTGCATTTACATTTTTAATAGAAATAACTCGGGTCACTAATTGATCATCTAATTTAGAGCTACCAAAAGGTGCAGCATTTTGTTTAGCCGCGGCGTCAGGTACTATTTTTATAATGCCCTTAGATGGAATTGTTGCAAAACCATGGACTTGTAAAATTGATAAAAACGTACTGTAGACTTCACCTTTACTCAAACCTTTTTTTGAAATAACGGTGACTTTCCCTTTAACTCTAGGATCAACAATAAAGTTTTTACCTGTAATCTGAGACACACTTTTTATCACTGCACGAATATCGGCATTGCTAAAATTCAACGTCACTTCATCTTCTGCTTGTACTACTTGAAGCATGCTGAGTAAAAGTAGCGCCATTGTTATTCTTAATAATTTCATATTTTATTTTTAGTTTATATTGAGTTATGTATTACAATTCAAAATCACGAGATATTTCATTCCCTTCGACAAGATATGTCACGCTAATACTTGTTGCCGTCTGTAATGACTTTAAGGCATCAAGCGCTTGAAATGGTTTATCTAAACCAACACCATTAATTGACGTAAAAACAGCATTATTGGGTACATTTAATTTTTTTAGTAAGGTCTCACCATTAACAGCTTTTAGTCTAAACCCTATGGTTTTACCATTTTCTGTCACTGGTATTGATCTAAATTTTCTAGCTAAAGCCATCGGGTTACTGACAAAACGCTTTCTATAGCGTTTAAGCAATTGATTATGAACAACATTTGAATTTGATTTACTGACCACACGCAAAGCTTTATTCGCTTTATCAAATTTAATTTCTTCTAAAGATAAGGTTTCATACTTACCGTAACGGTCTAAAACAATGTGCTTAACTTTTATAGAATGGATAGTTATACCATTTTCTATTTCATCTTCTAACGTATATGACTGCACATCTTTACTATTTATTTCAATAATCGCAGATGAGAGCAATTGATTATCTGAATAGTATATGCCACGTAGCTTATAATTTAATTGAGTTTCAGGAGCTTGAATGTCAGTTTTCGACACGAGAGCAATTTGCTTCTTTTCTACTTTCCCAAATGGATTATTTTTAATGATTTCTCTAACAAGCTCCGCTTGAGTCAGTTTTGTTATTTGTTTACTGTGGCTATTTATCGCTTGCGGCATAGCCAAATACAAAGAAGGCTCTGTATTAATGGTACGCCAAATGGCAAGTGATAATTGATAGGCCAACAATGTCATTAAAACAATGATAATACTGTTTAAAAAAGCACGGTGGGTTAATAAAATATGCAAGACAATCCTTATAAAGCTATTTTTGAGTTAAGTAGATATTATTTAGAGCGTTAAGTTTAACTTAGATTTAAATTATCAACTACGAAATAATTAATGTTAATGACATAATTCTATTTTGGTGAAATATCTCATGGCTTAAACCCCTGACGAATCGTTTCAACATTCAAGCTTTAGTTAATTTATTTATAGCTTAACCCTCATTTATATTTGTATTTAAGGTTTTGTTTTTATACACTGTAGAGAACAAAAAGAGAACCTTATTAAATGCAACTTCATCAATTAGCAAAACCAACCGAAAATCCAGTACAAGTCGAACTCCCTTTATTTATCACACATGTGCGCGCAGGGTTTCCCTCACCAGCTGATGATTTCATTGATCGTCATTTGGATTTAAATGAATTTTTAGTTAAAAAACCTTCGGCCACTTTTTTTGCTTGGGCTGAAGGTGAATCACTTTCTGGCGTTGGCATTAACAATGGTGACTTACTCATTATTGACCGCTCAGTTTCACGCAGGCAAGGTGATATCGTTGTTGCGGCTATTGATGGCGAATTAACCTGTAAAATTTTAGACTTAAAGAACATGCAGTTAATAGCGGCCAATCCTGATTTTCCGCCCATTAAGATCACTGAAAAAGCGGAGCTTATTATTGAAGGCGTTGTGACTTATAATATTAAACAACATCATTAACTACGGTGGGTGACAAGTAGTATCAAGGGATACAAGCCAGCTTGATTAGCAGATAAAGACATGTTTAAGTTGCTTAAATGGCAAGACTACCTAGACTCGTAATTCCAAATCAGCCAATGCATATCATGCATCGCGCCAATAACCATCAAAATATATTTGAGACGGATGATGATATATCTCGAATGAAAATATGTGGGTCAGGTCTTAAAATTTGCGTTATTCTAATATTAAGATTACATCTATTAGGCGTGGCAAGACCTCTTAGTTTGGAATGCACAAATTAAAGACCTGACCCGTAATTGTTTACCTTTTTAATAATGTATAGACCTAATGTTAGTGTATGTGAGCTAAAAAAACTGGGGATAAACCTTAATTATTTCAAATTGTCTGCATTTTGATATATTTCAGTTAGATTAATAGTGGTCAGTCCCTTGATAGCTCTAAATAGGCAATTTGCCTACTTAATTTTTTATGTTGACTCAGATAAACAATAAGTTTATAAATAAAACAAATACTTACAGGGAGATCTTAAAGTCATGTTCGAAAAACTAGAGGGATTCCCTATAATATTGTTAAGTAGGCAACTTGCCTACTTAACAGACTGTTAGCTCTCTGCGAGGCAAAAGTACCTTCACTTAAATTAGAGTTTGATATAAGA
>CAYZQE010000036.1:0-1275 GCA_964480635.1 uncultured Gammaproteobacteria bacterium
ACATAAAGCTGATTAAGCTTAAATTTTAGCGTGACTCTACTTAGAGTCACGCTTCTTTAGTGCCTACCTTTTCATCCCATGCTGCATTTGGTTTTTTTCATTGATATAACAAGGCTAACTCATCCCTTAAGAAGAGACTGTGTGCAGACCTTAACTTTCACACTTTGTGCACTTTTGAAAGGTTTTACATACGAAATTCACGGTACTCAGAAGGTACGCTCATCATAGCTTTCGGCTTTTCAACCATAGAGTAACTTTGTAAAATACGTAAATTGCCATCTTTACTCTTTATACTATAAGGTAGGCCTTCATTTAAAAAGAGACTCGCATGAGTAATGTTATTGGTTATAAAGCAGTCCGTTTGCATATCTTGTGGCGTACGCGATAAGGTTAGCTGGTTTTGTGTTTGCATTAATTCTTCAAATTCAGCCCAAGCTTTAGTCACCTCTGGCAATAAACCTTTAAAACTCAACACTTGTCGGCATAGGTTTTCGTTGGCGGTAATATCATGCTGCTTTGCCTTAATACCTTGTAATTTAGGTGATTTTTCTAAAGCAGAATGCACCACTCGAACTTTTATTTTAGCATTTTCATAAGAACCATTAGAGTCAGGTTGGATCACAAAACGCGATTGATCTTCATGGTTTACGCTAATAACTAATTTTTCTTGTCGATTAAATAAAATATAGCCGCCGCTATCTATACCGCCATCTAAACGTAAAAAATCATCATTCACTAATAAGCGATAAGGATTAGTACCAACGCCAGGGCTCGCTTCTTGATATATGACCTGAGTCAGTTTGAGTGTTTCTGCATTGAGTTGAAAACTTAAGCTGGTGAAAAGGGCTATTGTTAACATTATTTTTTTCATGTGAATTGTTCCAGTTCCTGTAATTCTTGTTCGGTGAAACCTGCTTCTAATCGAGCAGGCCAATTAAAAGGGCCGCGTAATTTCCCATTGAAGTATTGTTTAACTAATTCCTTAAAAGTCTGTGACACATCAATATTGTGCTGTTCACAACAATATGAAAACCAATGATTACCTATTTTTACATGCCCTATTTCATCTTGATAAATAATCTTTAAAAGATCAGCCGCTTGTTGGTCTTTGATATTTTCAAATCGTTCAATCATATTCGGTGTCACATCTAAACCCCTTGCTTCCATAACACGAGGCACTAAACCCATTCTATGTAGCACATCATGATCCGTTTTTTTGACCATATCCCACAAGCCATTATGCGCCGGATATGCACCATAGTGCGAACCATTAGC
>CAYZQE010000036.1:1375-2613 GCA_964480635.1 uncultured Gammaproteobacteria bacterium
TGCATTAAACAATCATAAACTAAAGCATAAACAGATTGTGTAGCCAGCTTATAACCCACGTTCTACATCACGAATGATGTCATCAATATTTTCTAAACCGACAGCAATGCGTACTAAGCCATCACTGATGCCTGCATCGGCGCGTTGTTCATCGCTTAAACGGCCATGTGTTGTCGTTGCTGGGTGAGTGATTGTTGTTTTTGCATCGCCTAGGTTTGCGGTTATTGATAACATTTTAGTGCCATCAATCATATCCCAAGCTTTTTGCTTGCCACCTTTAACCTCAAAAGAAACAATGCCGCCTACATCACTTTGTTGTTGTTTTGCTAAATCATATTCTGGATGATTTTCTAAACTGAGGTGGTATACACGTTCAATATTGGGGTGTGCCTCTAAAACAGTGGCTAACTTTGTCGCCGCTTGGCTATGCGCTGTCATGCGTAATGATAATGTTTCTAAACCTTTGAGTGCAACCCATGCATTAAAAGGGCTCATGCCCGTTCCGCCACTGCGAATCACACCATAAGTATCGCTGCCAACGATCTCTTTATTACCACAAATAGCACCACCCAGAATACGTCCTTGGCCATCTAAATACTTAGTTGCAGAATGAATAATCACATCTGCCCCTAGTTTTATTGGTTGTTGTAATGCTGGTGTACAAAAGCAATTATCGACGACCAATAAAGCACCATGATTATGAGCAATATCAGCTAAACCTTGCAAATCAGCGACGCGCGTTAATGGGTTCGAAGGTGTTTCTAAAAACAACATTTTAGTATTTTTTTGTAACGCTGCTTGCCATGATGCATTATCGGTTAAATCGACAAAGGTTGTTTCAACGCCAAACTTGCCTAAATAACGTTCAAATAAAACGGTTGTTGTGCCAAAGACAGAGCGCGATGACACAATATGGTCGCCTGTTTTTAATACACCTAAACACAACGATAAAATAGCCGCCATGCCCGAACCCGTAGCAACACAACTTTCTGTGCCTTCCATTGCTGCTAAACGGTCTTCAAAATTCTTTACCGTAGGGTTGGTAAAACGACCATAAATATTACCTGGAGTTTCCCCAGAAAAGCGTGCTGCCGCTTCTGCTGCAGAACCAAATACAAAACTAGAAGTTAAAAACATAGGTTCACTATGCTCCATCTCGTGCGTACGCTTATGACCCGTACGAATAGCTATGGATTCAAATGCTAACTGATCGTCTTTTGACATGAAAAATTCCGTAT
>CAYZQE010000036.1:2713-21562 GCA_964480635.1 uncultured Gammaproteobacteria bacterium
ACAAGCAGAACTAAGCCTGATTCTTTAATTTCCAATAATAATAATAGAAAACATGCATAACATCAGCAAAAAACTTATCTGCAATCATCAATAGTGCGGGTGATAGACCTATCATATAGATGAGCGATAAATTCCATCGGCTACCATAAAGTATTTTTCATTACGCTGTTACTTACCTGTTTCAATGGGAATTAAAGTGAGTTCAACACGTCTGTTTGATTGGCGACCAGCGCTGGTTTTATTATCGGCTAAAGGTCTTTCTTCACCATAGCCAATAGTCAGTACTCTCTCTTTTTTAATGCCTTGTCCCATTAAGTAATCGCCAACACTTTGAGCTCTATTTTGAGATAAAGTTTGGTTTGATGCTTCAGAACCAACGCTGTCTGTGTGACCCGCCACTTCAATAACGGTTAAATTAAATTCATTTAATACAATAACAACTGAATTTAACACGTCATCAAAACTAGGTTTTAACGATTTAGAACCTGTCGTAAACGTAATATTACCCGGCATGTTCAAAATAACATCATCGCCTTGACGCGTTACACTAACACCAGTGCCTTCAAGTTGTTTTCTTAATTTAGCTTCTTGCTTGTCCATATAGCCGCCAATCGCAGCGCCACTTAATCCACCAATACCCGCACCCACTAAAACTGCTTTACGACGATCACGACGGCTTTTGTCTTTAGAAGTTAAATAACCTAACACAGCACCTACACTAGCGCCGATTGCACTGCCTTTTGTTGCGCTACTGGTTTTTTCCTTACCAGAATAAGCATCCAATGTTTTACAGCCTGATAATGAAGCTGTTAAAAAAACTGCCATAATAAATAACGGGGTTTTATAATTCATTGTATTAATACCTTTTAAAGTTTTTTAAGAAATATAGACGATGGTCTTTTCATCGACTATATCGAACAGTTCTATAATATCTGTGTTTTTCATGCGGATGCAGCCATGCGAAACTGCTTGCCCTAAATGTACTTCGTCTGCAGTGCCATGGATATAAATATAGCGTTTTTTTGTATCGACTTGACCCGATAGATTAATGCCCACTTGTAATCCAGATAACCACAATATTCGCGATGTGATGCTATCGTTTGCCGTATAAAACGTATCATTTACTTTGGCTATTTCATCGCTTGCTTGACGTGCTTTAAATACGCGATTGATAGGTTCACTTGCACCTATTTTTTCATCAATTTCATGAAAGCCCGAAGGTGTCTTATAACTCCCTTCTTCATTCCCAATACCATTTAAAGCCGTCGATATACTATAAGTGCGTATCAATTCTTTAAATTGGTACACCTTTAGTTTTTGCTGGCTTACATCAACAAATAAACATAAGGGTAATGTTAATGTTGGTTTCAATTCAGACCATAATAAGTTGATGTCTGAAAAGTGGATGTTCATGACTTAGTTGTTATATAAACCAACAACAACTTCTTTCTTTTCGGTATTACCATCACCATTATCTTTTACATCATCATTTCTTTTATTTTGAATATCCGTTAAATACTCTTGGGTGATCGTTTCTGTCACGTAACGCCCTGTAAAACAAGAGCAATCAAACTCCGTAATATCTTTATTGCCTTTCGAAACAGCAGAAATAAGACTATCAAGATCTTGATAGATCATCCAATCGGCTCCAATTTTTTCTCCAATTTCTTTTTCAGTGCGCCCATGACCAATCAACTCATCAACAGCGGGCATATCAATGCCAAAAACATTTGGGAACCGTACAGGAGGGGCGGCTGATGCCATATACACTTTATTGGCACCCGCTTCGCGAGCCATTTGTATAATCTGACTTGACGTTGTACCTCGAACAATCGAATCATCAACCAACAAAACATTTTTGCCTTTAAATTCAATGTCGATC
This sequence comes from uncultured Gammaproteobacteria bacterium, assembly GCA_964480635.1. Taxonomy (GTDB): domain Bacteria; phylum Pseudomonadota; class Gammaproteobacteria; genus CAYZQE01. The sequence goes on from CAYZQE010000036.1 coordinate 4,596, forward strand.
GGGTTTAATTTACGGCGCACCGATTTTTTTCGAAGCTTTTGCCCAGGCATGATAAACGTACGCCCAATATAACGGTTTTTTATAAAACCTTCTCTAAACTTAACCCCTAGATGGTACGCAAGCTCCATTGCAGAAGGCCTACTCGTATCTGGAATGGGGATAACCACATCAATATCATGATCTGGGCGCTCTTTTAAAATTTTATCCGCTAAGGTCACGCCCATTCTTAAACGTGCTTTATAGACGTAGATATTATCAATAATTGAATCAGGTCTAGCTAAGTAGACATATTCAAAGATACAGGGCTTTAACTGAGGGTTTTCGGCGCATTGTTTGATATGCAACTCACCTTCCATGTCGATATACACCGCTTCACCTGGTTTAATATCATCAATGAGATCAAAGCCACAGGCTTGTAATGCAACACTTTCCGATGCCATCATGTACTCAACATCGCCACTTGCTTCTGTACGTTTTCCATAAACCATTGGCCTAATGCCGTAAGGGTCACGAAACCCTAAAATACCACGGCCTGTAATCATCGTTATAACGGCATAAGCGCCTTCGAGGCGTTTATGGGTCATACTCACAGCCTTAAAAATATCTTCTACAGCTGGGTTTAACTTACCGTTAGCTGATACCTGTAATTCATGGGCTAATACATTAAGCAATACTTCGGAGTCTGAATGGGTATTAATATGTCTTAAGTCTTGTTTATAAACATCATCTTTTAGTTTTTCGACATTGGTTAAATTACCATTGTGCGCTAATGAGATTCCGTAAGGTGAATTGACATAAAAAGGCTGGGCTTCAGCGGATGATGAACACCCTGCCGTTGGGTAACGGACATGTCCAATACCCATATTACCAACTAAGGTTTGCATTTGTTTTTGTTGAAACACATCACTCACTTGACCATTATTTTTACGCATGGTTAAGGCATTGCCCTCACAGGTGACGATACCTGCTGCATCTTGACCTCGATGCTGTAACACTAATAAGGCATCATAAATAATATGAGCTACAGGCTGATTGGCAACTATTCCAATTATTCCACACATGATTTTTATCTTCTAAAGTTATCTTTTATAAAGCTAAATTAATGACAACGTATCCACCACTGTGGATACGTGACACTTATAAGGTAAATTTGCTCGCTAAGTCTTGAGGTAAAAACTCCCTTATCCAAGCAGATATTGATGAAAATTGCTCAATTAAAATTGATTCTTTCCACCAAATTTCGTCTGGCATTGGCGTTAAACCACCTAATAACAACAACATAACGATAATTAAAACGCCCCGTCCTAAACCAAACACCATGCCAAGGGCTTTATCTGTTCCGCCAAGACCTGTTTTATTAACCATTTGGCTCACAATAAAGTTGATAATAGCGCCAATAATTAATGTCACAATAAATAAAACGGCGAATGCAGCCGCCATTCTGATAGTCACTGATTCAATACTTGATTCTAACAAAACAGCCAATACATCCATATATCGCACTGCTAAAATACCGGCTAAAACCCAAGTTGCTAAAGAAATAGACTCTTTAACAAAACCACGAAATAAACTAATAAGCGTCGAGATTAAAATAATACCGACTATAACAATATCTACCCAGACCATAATTTTACTTTATTCTCTAGAAATGAATTAATAAGGATTTTAGCATTTACGCGAAAAGGAAGCTCTGATTAAGTCCATAATTAACCATGATTTTAATAAAACATGACGCTTATTGATCATGTTTCATAACCACTGCTTTTATTTTATGTTTTTTTAATAATTTATCGACGGCGGCTTGCGCTTGTTTTTGATATAAAAACGGCCCCATGCGTACACGGTAGCTTTTACCATTTTTAAGCACTGCCTTTTGAATAAAGACCGCTGCTATTTTGTAAGCTCTTACTTTTGTTTGTAGCTTAAACGCCTTATCTTGATCTTTAAAGCTGCCTAGTTGAGCGATCCAACTATCACCACCAATTTTCTCTATTGGTTCTGCAACCTTAACAGTTTCTTTAACGACTTTTTTAACGATAGGTTTTTTTTCAATTTTTTCTTGTTTTCGGTTCGCTTCATCGACGATATCATGACTTAATAAGGGTATTGCGCTAAGGCGGCTATCCAGCTGCTGAGCTTTTGCATCCAAATTGACGGGTCTACGCAATACTTTTGGTGGTGGTGGCACTTCAAATGCCGATTCTTTGTAAGTTGCTTTCTCAATCATTCCCGCACCATCCAACAACATGGGTAAGAATATGACAGCCAATGAGACAATGACGGCAATACCGACTAAACGTTGTTTTAATTGAGTTTCAATAGCCATAGTTATTTATTAAGCGCTTCACTGTCAATTTGTGACAAATAAGTTTCTACCGTATAAAAAGAGCCTGTCACCAAAATAATACCTTGGCGAAACTCTTCTTCTTGATTTAACACAGGCTGAGATAAGTATTGTTGTGCTTTGCTCAAAGCATCAGACATATCATCTGCCATTTCTTTAGTCATGTTCTTTGTGTTGATTTTAGCATTCAACTCATTGGCTGATAAAGCTCTATCGCCATGTAAACTGATGCAAATACAATGATGAAACGCATTGGCTAGTATTTCACTAAATTTGCCAACATCTTTATCATCAAGCATGCCTAAAATGAGGACATTGCATTTAGAGCCTTCTTTTTTAATTTGTTGCGCTAAAACCTTAGCCGCATCAACATTATGCCCAACATCAATAATTGTTTTGCTAGCCGCATCTTCATCGACAGTCTCATAGCGTGCTTTAAAAACCACATCTTTAAAAGCATTTTGTATCTTAGCTTGGTTAAAGAAAGAGCCGTGATTCAGTAAGTTTAAACCTGCAAGCACACCACAACAATTTAATTGTTGATGCTCACCCATTAAGGATAAGCTGCTTAAATTCATCTGTAAATCAGCATAACAAAATTCATTACTATCACTTTTTAAATGATAATCACGCTCTATAAAAAGGGCTGTAGCTGAATGTTTTTTTATTTCATTGACTAAGCTTTGAGGCGGTTTTTGGTCATTACAAATCGCTAAACAATTTTGACGTAATACGCCGGCTTTCTCAAAACCTATCAGCTCACGGGTATCACCTAACCAAGCAGTATGATCAATGCCTATCTGAGTAAAATGCACTAAGTCCGCATCAATAATATTAACCGCATCTAATCGTCCACCTAAGCCAACTTCAAGAACAGCAACATCAACATTGGCTTCTTTAATGCATAACAAGGCAGCTAAGGTAGAAAATTCAAAATAACTTAATGAAATATCTTGTCGTGCTTGGTCAATTTGATCAAATGCTTGCATTATCTGCTCATCAGAAGCGAACTGAGCATTAATGCTGATACGTTCATTATATTTTATAAGATGAGGAGAACTATAACAGCCAACAGAATAACCTGCTGCTTGTAAAAAGTGCGAATAATAAGCGACGGTTGATCCCTTACCATTAGTACCCGCTACAATAATGGTTTGTGCCGCAACGTGAGTTAATTTCAAACGTGTCGCGACCTGACTGATGCGATCTAAACCTAGCTCAATGTCTTGCCAATGAAGCGTTTGTTGCCAATCAAGCCATTCGTTTAATGAAGTAAACCTCACTAGGGAGCCTCTGATTAAGTTAATAAAATTTGAGCGCAGAAAAAACTGTCGCTATTTTCGTCGAAATGAGCCGTAATAGTCACTCTATTGCTGCGATTTTCGGTGAAAATATCGGCAGTTTTAGCAAGTTCAAAATTAATGGACTTATTCAGAGACTCCCTAACTATCTTGCTGATGACTAGCATCATCTTTTGGTGGCTTGGCTAAAAATACAAAAGGTATGGCAAAAGGCCCGAAAATAATAGCCATTATATGCCAATAGCGCTGATTGAGCCCACGCTTTTTAGCCACTGAATGACAAATCCAGAGGCTTAAGAATATAGGAATAATAATAAATGCTAGTGAAACACTATTCATGACGTTTAATTTCGATAATCAATGAGCGTTATGGTGATACATCATTTGTTTTAACATCATACTTATTTTAGAACGTAAATCACCACGGTCTAGGATCATATCAATGGAGCCATGCTCTAGTAAAAATTCACTGCGCTGAAAACCTTCTGGCAATTTTTCACGGACTGTTTGCTCAATAACCCGAGGGCCCGCAAAACCAATGAGTGCATTTGGCTCGGCTATATGAATATCACCCAACATCGCAAAACTTGCTGAAACACCGCCCATGGTAGGATCGGTTAAAACAGAAACAAAAGGCAAGCCTCTGCGTGACAAGCGCGTTAACGCAGCACTTGTTTTAGCCATTTGCATCAAAGAAATTAATGCTTCCTGCATGCGTGCTCCGCCACTGGCAGAAAAACACACTAATGGCATGTTGTTTTCTAAGCAGATATTCACACATCTAACGAATTTCTCACCCATAACAGAGCCCATAGACCCTCCCATAAACTTAAATTCAAAGGCGGCCACAACAACAGGTATCTCATTCACACTGCCTTTCATCGCAACCAAAGAGTCTTTTTCGCCGGTATTTTTTTGCGCAGCAGCTAAACGGTCTTTATATTTCTTATCATCTTTAAATTTTAAAATATCGGTTGCTTCTAGTGTCGGAGCAATTTCGGTTCGGCCTTCGGCATCTAAAAACAAATCTAAACGCCGACGTGCGCCAATGCGCATATGGTGGTTGCATTTCGTACACACATCTTCGTTGCGCTCTAGCTCAGCACGATAAATAACCGCTTCACACGAGGTGCATTTAGCCCAAACACCATCGGGGACATTTTTTTTAGCACTGCCTTCAGTGCGAATGGTAGAAGGTATAAATTTTTCAAACCAATTCATAATTAAGCGATCTCATTCATTTTATGGCGCATATCTATCAACACATCAGATATATCGCTGTTAAATTTCGCGGCATCATCAGGACAGGCTGCAATTTTTTTAACCAGTACACTACCGACAACAACAGCGTCAGCTATTTTAGCAACAGCTTGTGCCGTCGCGCCATCTTTAATACCAAAACCTACGGCAACGGGCAAATCGGACAAGGCTTTAATCTCTTTTAACTTAATTTTTACCGATGCAACATCCAGTGAATTTGCACCAGTCACTCCTTTTAAGGACACATAATATAAATAGCCAGAAGCAGATGCTGAAATTAATTTAATGCGTTCTTGCGATGTGGTTGGTGATATTAAAAATATCACATCAATGCCATGCTGCTTTGTCAATTTTATAAATTCATCGCCTTCTTCTGGCGGTAAATCGACCACTAATACTGCATCGACGCCTGCCGCTTGTGCTAATTCTGCAAAGGCTTGATAGCCCATAATTTCTATCGGGTTTAAATACCCCATTAAAACAACAGGTGTCACGGTGTCTGTATCACGAAACTGCTTTACCATCGCAAAGACATTATGTAACGATACATTATGCTCAAGCGCTCGTTCATCCGCTGCTTGAATAACAGGGCCATCAGCCATAGGGTCTGAAAATGGCACCCCTAATTCAATAATATCAGAGCCTGACTTGACCAAATTATGCATGAGATCAACCGTATATTTAGGGTGCGGATCACCTGCCGTGACAAAGGGCACTAAAGCAGATTTACCCTGCTCTTTAAGCGCACTAAAACAATGAGCTAATCGACTCATACTGTCATCCCCTCAATACCTGCGACGGTATGTATATCTTTATCGCCGCGACCTGATAAATTCACTAAAATACATTCATCTTTATTCATGGTGGGCGCTAATTTTTTAGCATATGCCAAGGCATGTGACGATTCCAACGCGGGAATAATGCCTTCTATTTTAGTTAACAAATGAAAGGCTTCTAACGCTTCATCATCGGTCACAGATACATATTGCGCACGCTTAATATCTTTTAACCATGCATGTTCAGGGCCTACGCCTGGGTAATCTAAACCAGCTGAAATACAATGTGTTTCAATGGTTTGTCCATTTTCATCAGACATTAAATAGGTGCGATTCCCATGTAATACCCCCATTTTTCCTGCACATAAAGGTGCTGCATGCTTGCCTGTTTCTATACCTTCGCCAGCACCTTCAACACCAAATATTTTAACGTTTTCATCATTTAAAAAGGGGTGGAATAAACCTATTGCATTTGAGCCGCCACCCACACAGGCGACTAAGGCATCTGGAAGCTTAGCTGTTTGCTGCAACATTTGCTCTCTAGCTTCACGCCCAATGATGGTTTGAAAATCACGAACCATCATTGGATAAGGATGAGGCCCTGCAACCGTACCAATAATATAAAACGTATTATCAATATTGGTGACCCAATCGCGCATGGCTTCATTCAGCGCATCTTTTAATGTTTTAGAACCTGAATGCACAGAAACAACTTTAGCGCCCAGCAGTTTCATACGATAGACATTGGCAGATTGACGCTGCACGTCTTCTGCGCCCATATAAACGACGCACTCTAAACCTAAGCGCGCGGCAACGGTTGCAGATGCAACGCCATGTTGTCCGGCACCTGTCTCAGCAATGATACGCGTTTTACCCATACGCTTGGCTAATAGTGCTTGACCAATGGTATTGTTAACTTTATGCGCACCGGTATGATTTAAGTCTTCACGCTTTAGATAAATTTGTGCGCCGCCTAGTTCACGTGACCAGCGTTCGGCATGATACACAGGGCTGGGTCTACCCACATAGTTTTGTAAATCTAAATCGAGCTCTTGCTGAAACTCTGGATCTGTTTTACTGGCTTCATAAGCCTTTAATAGTTCGGCCAAAGGCCCCATTAAAGTTTCGGCAGCAAAAATACCACCGTAAATGCCAAAATGCCCTTTTGCATCGGGGAATTGACTATAATCTATTGTCTCATTTGTCATGGTTGGCTCGTGAGACCTCTCTCATTAATTGAAGCATTTTATTTTTATCTTTAATGCCTTTACGTTGTTCAACGCCGCTACTTAGATCAATTGCCCACGGGGACACTTGTGTAATTGCTTTATAAACATTATCTGGAACGATACCGCCAGCCAGTATAATATTTTTTTTAATGTCCTTTGGAATGTCATTCCAGTCAAACAATTCGCCACTACCACCTTGCTGACCTGCGGCATGGCTATCTAATAAAAATGACTGCGCATCTTTATAACATGACATATAGGCAGCTATATTTTGCATGCCCGACATCGCTATCGCCTTAATATAGGGAATATTATAACGATTACAATCATCTGGACATTCATCACCATGAAACTGCAAACAATCTGGATTTAGAGTATTGACGATTTCATCAACCCAAGCCGTACTTTCATCCATCATTAATGCCGTTATGGTAACAAAAGCAGGCAATGACTTTTTAATAATTAAGGCTTGCTCTAAGCTCACAAAGCGAGGGCTTTTTTTATGAAAAACCAATCCAATTGAATCAACGCCTAGTTGTGCGGCTATCAATGCATCTTCCACACGAGTGATGCCACATATTTTTACTCGAGTCCGATTCATGCCATCAATAATAAGAATTCAATTATCTAGAATAGCATTTATTGATTAAATATTTAACCATAATGAATCGCTAATTTAACACGAAATTATCGCATAAAAGGCATCATAATCGTTTCGGGCCTAGTGAATTTATTAATATCGTATTGCATACGGCCCATCGACTGGTTCATTTGCGCCATATCACCACTCATCCGTGCCATCGATTGGTTCATCTGCGCCATGTTTTTATTCATAGTTCCAATATCTTGACCTAAACCATGCATGTCTGCACTCATACTAGCCATGCTTGTTGTCATGGTTCTCATGTCTTTTGCAACTTCGGCAAAGTCATTACCCATTTTTTCTTGTCCTTCTACCATGCTTTTTGCCATCACCATCATATTTTCAGACATTTTATGAACATCACCCGTCATGGTAATAACAGAATTCGTCATGTTACTCATATCCCTGCCCATATTAACCATAAACATGATCATAAAATAAAAACAGGCTGACGCGCCAATCGCTATAATTATTGCTGCGACATTTTTAATAATATTATTTTTATTCGAATCGTTACTATTATCTTCTGTTGTTATAGTAGCCATTTATATCTCCTTTAAAATCTTATTAATTTATAGCGACAATTATGTCTTCGCAAAAGCCATTCACTTTTCTCTAAATTGAGTTGTTTTAACACACAAATTAATTTTAAAGGATAAACCCAGTTAATTTTTAATTTTTAATGCCAATTGATACACCGTGTTTTTCTTTTGTCCCGTCAATTGAACGGTTAAAGAAACCGCTTTTTTAAGTGGTATTTCAGGCAATAATAGGCGCAAGGTCTTTTCAATAAGGAGTTCATTTTCATCAACATTATCAATAGCTTGCTGATGCAACATAACGACAAATTCTCCCTTCACCAAATATTCATCTACTATAAATACGGCCAAACACTCTAAGGCACTTCCTGAGATAAAGCGCTCATATGTTTTTGTTAGCTCTTTGGCGATAACAACTGTTGCTTGAGGCAAAATATCATTAATTTGTTCCAATAAACGAATTAAACGATGGGTTGATTCTAATAAGACGATTGTTCTAGATGAATTTTTAAAGCTATTTAGCTTATTCAACCGCTCTTGATTTTTTTGCGATAAAAAACCAATGTATAAAAACTCATTGGTTGGCAGCCCAGCACACGATAAAGCCGCAATAATACTACTCACGCCAGGCACTGGGCTAACCTGATAACCCTGTTGACGCACAGCATTTACCAAATGATAGCCAGGGTCTGAAATCAATGGCGTTCCGGCGTCTGATATCAAAGCAATATTTTTGCCTTCTTCTAGGTGTGACAACAACGTTGGGATGCGATCCACTTCATTATGGTCATGTAAAGAGATCATTTGTTGAGAGATGCCTAGATGATTCAGCAATTTCATACTGTGCCGAGTATCTTCAGCCGCAATTAAATCAGCTTCTTTTAGTAGCCGTACAGCTCGATAGGTAATATCATCTAAATTACCTATCGGTGTGGCTATAATATAAAGCACTCCGCTCATTTTAAAATCAGAATCAGTTTAATTTTTATGGACAGTATATTTTTTCGACGCAGTTTCATTTTTTTTATTTCTTCATTGCTATTAAGTTCTTGTGCTACTACACCAGAAATACCCGACATTATCCAGCCCGATACGACGGAAACTACTAAAGGAGTTAATCCTTCTTTAGAATCCATAAAAAATGCTCAGCAACTTGAAGATAATAAACAATGGCAACAAGCCTTTTCTGCTTGGAAAACCATCGCAGACGAAAGCAAAACAGAACAAAAAGCAGCCTTCATAAATCAAGCCGCTTTAATGTTATTTAACCTGGGTCAACTCGATATTATCCCCAAGTTTTACGATGATCAATCTTATCTATTTTCATCAATTCAAACTATTAATAACAAAAATATATTGTTAGCAGCTTCTTATTTTAATCATGGAAAAACGTATCAAAGCTTAACCACACTTCCCGAGTTAAATACCGTCACACCTAATACCTTTTTAGTCATTGCTTTAGAGACCAAAGCTAGAGCAATTTTAAACATAGGAAAACCTTTAGATAGTGTCAAAATTCGTTTAAAATTTCATGCGTTAAGCACTGACAACGAACAAATTGATAGTAATTTTAAAGCTATCTGGGACGCCATTGATAGAATCTCCGAAAATAACATTATTAAAATCTTACAAAAACCACAGGACATCGAACTCAGGGGGTGGCTAGAATTGTCTTTAATCGCTCGCCGTTCTAATATGCTCCCTAACCAAATGGAGCCATGGATGGAGCAATGGCACGGTGTTTACACTGAACATAGCGCAAGCTTATTTGCTTTACAATTACTTGAACAAAGTAAAAACATATATATAAATCCGACCAAAATTGCTCTCATATTGCCTTTAGATGGTAAACTTTCAAAAGTATCCAACGCCATTCTAAATGGTTTTTTATATGCTCATTATCAAGTCATTAACGCAGAAGAAACGATTAACACGATCCCTGAAATTGAGATTGTGCCTATTGACTCCTCTTTAGATTTTAAAAGCCAATATGAACAAGCTATTTTAGATGGTGCTGATTTTATCGTTGGCCCTCTTAATAAAAATTCGGTGACCGAACTCGCAACAAGTTCATTTTCAAACCGCGTCCCCACTTTAGCTTTAAATTATGCTCTCGAAGATAATTTATCACCTAATCTATTTCAATATGGTTTGAAACCTGAGGATGAAGCCGTACAAGTCGCTGATTACGCTCTATTACATGGCCATTACAATGCAGCAACTTTAATGCCAGATACTGACTGGGGCAATAGATTAAATACGGCCTTTAAAGCTCGGTATGAACTGTTTGGGGGTACGATTTATTCTGAAAGCAAGTACCCCTCAAAATCAAACGATTATGGGGTAGCTATAAAAAACTTACTTAATTTAACTCAAAGTAAATCACGGCACAGTATTATTCAAACTGTCATTGGCGAAAAAACTGAATTTCAACCTAGGCGACGCAAAGATATTGATATGATTTTTATTGGTGCTAATGCGCGCCAAGCACGTATCATTAAGCCTCAACTTAAATTTCATTATGCCCAAGACATCCAAGTCTATGCTACTTCACATATCGCTAATTCTAATGCTAAAAAATCTGCTGATAGGGACCGCGATCTAAATGGCGTTTACTATGTCGATATGCCATGGGCACTCAAGAGTAACGCTCTCCAAGAAACATACGACATTCAAAAGCATTGGCCAACACTTAACAAATCACATGGCAGACTTTTTGCTTTAGGTATTGATGCTTACCGCTTAATTCCCCAATTAAAACGCTTATTGATTAACCCTGAGGAATCCTATCAAGGGTTAACGGGGAAACTAAGTGTTGATGATAAAGGACGTATACGCCGCGAATTATTATTAGCCACTTATAACAAAGGTCAGCAAGTAGTAATAACCCCTGAAATAGAGTAATCAAAATTTAAATGCGCTTGATAGGTAAAAAAATTGAAGGTTTAGCTGAACTGTTTTTAATTAAAAACAAACAAACATTCGTTGAAAGAAATTTTTATTCTCGCTTTGGGGAAATCGACCTCATCATGCAAGATGGCGATACCTTATGTTTTGTTGAGGTCAGGCACCGTAAATCTGCAAAATTTGGTAGTGCAGCAGAGAGTATCACCATACCAAAACAAAAAAAGATTCAAAAAACAGCCTTGCACTTCATTCAGAAAAACCCAAAATATCAGTCATTTAACTATCGTTTTGACGCTATTCTTTCACAAGGCAATCAAAGTAATATTGAATTTGAATGGATTAAAAATGCGTTTTAAACAAGCTTTAATGAGGGTTTAGCTGGCGCCTTCTTTTTAACGTCAACAGTATTCTGACTGGTTTCATTGGATAAACCGTCAACGTGTTCTGGAAACATCATTCCTTCACCGTTTTCATTGGCATAAATAGCCAATATAGCATTCATTGGGATATAAATATTTTCTGCTTTGCCATGAAACCGAGCTGAAAACATAACCCCCTCGTTCAATAGCTCTAAATCACGTATAGAGCCTGGCGATAAATTAAAAATAATCTTATTATCATTAGCGATGCCATCAGGAACCATCAAGTTATCCGTTAACTCATTAACCAATAAATAGGGTGTTAAATCATTATCTATAATCCACTCAAATAAGGCGCGAAGCATATAGGGTTTGTTTGATGTCATTATATCTCTCTGTATAAAACACAAAAGGCGCCGAGGATAAACAAAGTTATCCCTGCGCCTTTTATAATAAATTATTAAGAAGTCGCTAAACTTCCATATCCTCTTCTTGATCAGATAAACTGGCTAAAAATGAAGGGCGTTCGAAAACAAGTTTCATATAGTCTTTAATTGGCTGGGCACTATCTGGCAACTCAATACCATAATGATCTAAACGCCATAAAATAGGTGCAATACTGCAATCTAAAAGTGTAAAGTCTTCAGATAAGAAATAAGGCATTGCGGCAAAGACCTCTGTTGCATTAATAAGACTTTCTCTTAACGCAAGTTTAGCTTGTTCTTTTTTCTTCTCGGTACCGTGCTCTAAATCAGGTAATAAGCTATACCAATCACTCTCTATACGAAATAAACCTAAACGGCTTTTAGCTCGAGAAACAGGGTCGACAGGCATTAGAGGCGGATGCGGAAAACGCTCATCAATGTATTCAATTAATACACGTGCATCATATAACACTAAATCACGGTCAACGATGGTTGGGACTGTTGCATAAGGGTTAATTGCCAATAGGTCTTCTGGCATTTCTTCGACATTGACATCATGAATTTCTACTGCAATGTCTTTTTCAGCAAGAACAATACGTGCTCGATGACATTGTGGATCAGTAGGCGAAGAAAAACAGCTCATTACAGAACGACGATTAGCCACTGCTGACATAATTTAATCCTAATTAATTTTTAAAATAAAAACAAAAAGCCCTACCAGCTCTTGGTTCACAAGAGTCAATAGAGCTTCTCAACTTAAGCCTTATAAATGGCCTAGTGTATATCTTTCCAATATTCTTTCTTTAATAAATAAGTAAGAACCAATAAGAAGGATAAAAAGGCCAACACCCAAACACCCACGGTGCGGCGTTTTTCTTTATATGGCTCTCCCATGTAGTCAAGAAAAGCGACCAAGTCATAAACAGCTGAATCATATTCTTCAGTACTCAAAGAACCTTTAGTCACTTGTTCGAAACCAATGATAACATTTGTTTTCTGTCCATCACCGTCATCTTGCATTTCCCAGACCGCTTTTTTAGTCCCTTCCATGTCTATTAACACATGAGGCATGCCAACATTAGCAAATACGCCATTGTTAATACCCATTGGACGCGACTCATCAAGATAAAAACCACGTAAGTAATTATACAGCCACTTCGTGCCACGAGAACGGGCAATTAACGACAAATCAGGTGGTGCAGTACCAAAAGCTTCTTCTGCATACTCGGTTGTCATCGTTGTTTTCATTAACTCACCCACCTTCGTTTTTTCACCTGCTTTATTCGTGGTGAAAACTAAGTTTTCGAGCACATCTTCATCACTGATACCTAAATCTGCACCAACACGATTATAGCGAGAATACTCAGCACCATGACAACTTAAGCAATTGTTAACGAAAATTTGAGCACCACGTTGCATCGCTGCTTTATCACTCCAATCAATGTCGATGGCATCATTTGGAAATGATGCACCGCCACCAGCGGCTATCGCCATTGTTGGCATGATAACTGCTAATGTCATTAAGATTTTTTTCAATCGTAAGTTTTTCATCGTGCAATCCTCTCTGGTACTGGCTTAGTATTTTCATTTTTACTAATGAACCACAGCGCTACAAAGTAACCAAAATAGATAAAGGTACAAATTTGAGCCAATAAAGTTCTTTCAGGAGATACTGGAACTGCACCCAAATAACCTAAAATAATAAAACTGATAACAAATAAAGTTAATATTACTTTAAATGTTGTAGAGCGATAACGGATAGAATGAACCTTTGCACGATCAATCCAAGGTAGGAAGAATAATACAACAATCGCTCCAGCCATAGCTACAACTCCCATTAATTTATCAGGGATTGCACGTAAAATAGCGTAGAAAGGTGTGAAATACCAAACTGGCGCTATATGCTCTGGCGTTACGAACGGGTTTGCAGGCACAAAGTTTGCGTGCTCTAAGAAATAACCATTCATTTCGGGCATAAAGAAAACAATCACACTAAACAACATTAAGAAAACAACCACACCGACTATATCTTTTACTGAATAGTAAGGATGAAAAGGAATGCCATCTAATGGAATGCCATTTTCGTCTTTGTGCTTTTTAATTTCAATGCCGTCTGGGTTGTTTGAACCCACTTCATGAAGTGCCAAGATGTGCATAACAACCAACATAATAAGCACTAAAGGAACCGCAATAACATGTAATGCAAAGAAACGATTTAATGTCGCATCAGAGATAACAAAATCGCCTCTAATCCACAGTGTAATATCGTCACCAACTACTGGAATAGCGCCAAACAATGAAATAATGACCTGAGCACCCCAATAGGACATTTGTCCCCAAGGCAGTAAATACCCCATAAATGCTTCAGCCATAAGGGCTACAAAAATGAACATGCCAAATACCCAAATAAGTTCTCTGGGTTTTTGATACGAGCCATACATGAGGCCTCGGAACATATGCAAATAGATGATAACAAAGAATGCTGAAGCACCGGTGGAATGCAGGTAACGAATTAACCACCCCCACTCTACGTCACGCATGATGTATTCAACCGATGCAAAGGCTAATGCGCCATCTGGCTTATATTGCATGGTTAAGAAAATGCCCGTTACGATTTGTAACACAAGCACTAATAGGGCTAAAGAGCCAAAGAAATACCAAAAGTTAAAGTTTCTTGGTGCGTAGTATTTTGAAAGATGCTCTTCAAACATTTTCGTCAATGGAAAACGTGCATCAATCCAGCCCAATAGGCCTTTTTTTGAATCACTCATATTATGCCTCGTCCTTACCAATTAATATTACTGTCTCACTCACATAATAATGTGGTGGAATCACTAAATTTGTTGGTGCAGGAACACCCGAAAATACTCGACCCGAAATATCAAATGTAGAACCATGACACGGGCAAAAGAAGCCACCGGGTAAGTCAGCAGTAATTTCTGGGCGATAAGATGGCGAACAGCCTAAGTGAGTACAAATACCAACAACAACTAAATATTCTGGCTTAATAGAACGCGCTTCATTTTTAGCGTAATCAGGTTGATCACTATCATTTGATTCGGGGTCACTTAATTTAGGCGTCACGCCTTTTAATGTTGCTAAAGCTTCTTCGCTACGACGCACAATCCAGACGGGTTTGCCACGCCATTTAACAATAATTTGTTGACCATTCTCTAACTTGCCAATATCTGCATCAACGGGTGCGCCCGCTGATTTAGCTTTTGCACTTGGATTCCACGTTGATAGAAAAGGTACGACTGCAATTACAGCACCCACACCACCAACAACTGAAGTAGCCACCGTTAAAAACCGACGCCTACTATTATCTACACCTTCAGATGACATCTGAACCTCACAATAATGATAAAATTTTGAATTGCCGTGTACTAGTAAATTTAGCACTGATGCCAATTATTAAAACTAACGCAGCAATTTTGCGCGGAAATATACCTTATTTTGCTATTTTCGTCGAGCCATATCTGCATTTTTATTAGCTATTCTTAAACCCAAATCCTCAAATAGAAATATAAAAAATGGCACAACCTCTTAATGCACCTAGCAAAACCAAAAAATTTCTCATCACCAACAAGGTGTCAACAAAGTTTTTCGCCTCACTATCACATCAAGCGATGATACGCTTTTCACAAGCCTACCTGAGAATTGGGGTTAAATATGAACTGAGGAATCACACTGGGTTATAAATATCAACAAACTCTACGCCGATATCAAACTCCTTTTTTAAATGCTGCCCCAATGCTTTGACGCCAAAGCGTTCAGTTGCATGATGCCCTGCTGCTAAATAATGCACCCCACTTTCTTTCGCTAAATGGAACGTATTTTCTGACACTTCTCCACTGATATAAATATCAGCGCCTAACTCTATCGCTTGCTCAAAGCCATTTTGAGCACCGCCAGAACACCATGCTATTTTCTTCACCGCTCTATCATCACCTTTTATGAGCAACCCCTTTCTACCTAAGTTTTGATTGATGTCATTCACCAAAGCGTCTACATTTTTTGCTTTTTCTAAATCGCCATATAAGGCAATATCCTTACCGCTAACGCCATAAAAACTTCCTTTAACTGAAATATTAATCGTTTGAGCGAATTGAGCATTATTGCCTACCACTGGGTGCGCATCTAAAGGTAAGTGGTATGCTAATAAACTCACATCGCTTTTCATTAATTTTCGAATGCGATTGCCTTTAATGCCAACTATAGCTTGGGGCTCCCCTTTCCAAAAATACCCGTGATGCACTAAAATGGCTTGCGCATTTTTTTCTATGGCTTCATCAATTAATGCTTCACATGCTGTCACACCCGTCACAATTAAATCTATTTCGTCTGCTCCTTCTACTTGTAAACCATTTGGGCAGTAATCTTTAAATTCATCTTTTTTTAAATATTTATCGCAATATTCAACTAACAATTTTAATTTCATTGGGCTTCTGTTTTATACTGTTTGTAATTATTCACAGTTTAATTCAATGAAATCATTAAAGCACTTCATTCTAGCTAGCTTTTTAGGGCTAATTTTTGCCACCGCCTATCTTGCCATAACAACTAGCAACAAAGATTTAGCGATGACAAAAAATAATTTTTTAGCATCGTTACAGCACTTCAGCGATAAACTTTTAGACCGCTCGCAGCTCTCATTTTCAAATGCCGTTAAAAAAGCATCCCCTTCTGTGGTGACTATCTATACTCAACGCTTAACCAAAAGCGAAGATAAAAATAAAAAAACTACCGTACAATCAAATCTAGGCTCCGGGGTTATTATTACTAAAAATGGCCTTGTGATCACTAATAGCCACGTTATTAAAGATGCTGACAATATTTTAGTACACCTTAATGATGGTCGTAGTGCTTCTGCTATTGTTGTCGGCGAAGATAAAGAAACTGATATTGCCATATTAAAAATCCCATTTAGAAACCTTAACGCCATGAGCGTTCGCTCCAGTGAAAATTTAAAGGTTGGTGATATCGTCTTAGCCATAGGCAATCCTTTAAATGTTGGCCAAACGGTCACTATGGGTATTATCAGTGCCACTGGTAGAAATAGAGTCGGCATCAATACTTATGAAAATTTCATTCAAACAGATGCCTCCATAAATCCGGGGAATTCTGGTGGAGCCTTGATTGATACAAGAGGTGAGATGATAGGCCTTAACACTGCTATTTTCA
>CAYZQE010000037.1:0-21451 GCA_964480635.1 uncultured Gammaproteobacteria bacterium
GAATTAGATAAAAGTCGAAACCCATTAGTGCTCAGTGAGCGAAGAGAGCATGCTGAAACCATCCATAATATTCTTATAGAAAAAGGAATTCACTCTATTATTCTAAGAGGCGCAATGAGCGCTAAAGAGCGAAAAGCAGCTAATGCTCAACTTGCTGACGCGCAGGTTATTGTCGCAACAGGAAAATATATTGGCGAAGGATTTGATCTCCCAAGGTTGGATACCTTGTTTTTAACCATGCCGATAGCATGGAAAGGAAACTTAGCCCAGTATGCTGGAAGAATTCATCGAGAGTCAGAGGGAAAAGACCACGTTATTATTTATGACTACGTTGATGCATCATTACCCATGCTTGAAAGAATGTTTCACAAGCGAGAAAAAGGTTATAAGGCCATGGGCTATAAAATATCTAACCACAATTAAATAGGTCTTAACCTTTAGAAGAAGCAATCATTCATTCAGATAGATGGGGGCTCTGGGTCTTTATTTATTACTCGCATTGATCAGCTCTTGTGCTTTTTTGATTCTCTCTATAATCGAATCAAAATCTGAAGGTTCACTAAAAAACATTTTTCCAACAACAGCGGCTTCATGATCATGAGCTAATTTTTCAAGCCTTTCTTTAGATGGAATTAATGTTAACGCACCCTTTAAAATAACCTCAAAATCCACGCCTTTTGTAGACCATCGTGCTTGCTTCATTTTTACCACATCAATCATGGCTTGTTTTGTATTTAATGGGTCTGTCAGGTGCTTTTCTAAAATACAATCAACATCATACCAATGCCTTGATAAACGATAAGAATCCGGTTCTTTAGTTTGCGTTGAAAATTGATGTAAAGCCGTCAGTTTTTCCCAAAGAATATAGGCGGGGTCATAGGCTTGCACAGTAGCTTTTGGAAATTTGATTTCCGACAACTCAGGTATATGCGATAAATAACAATCTATACCGTGTTTTTCAGTTGGTCGGCCTCTATTACGTGCACCAAACTCCAACAAGATATGATCAAGCTGATAGTTGTTATTATTTTGCGTCACTCGTGGAAAAACAACATCAATTCTCTCACCAGCTGAACCTTCTTCTATTTCTGCTTTTAATCCTTCAATACCATAAGAGTTTAATCTTTTATTCAAGACGTCTACGAACTCAGTTGACCACTCTATTAAACGTTTCGTTTGATGGGATTTAAATTTTTTATTTTGACTGTTATTCTTAGTTGATTCTATCCATGCTTCTTCCTCATCATCAGTCTTGGCTATATCTGCCCAATGAATGGATAAATCAATATCTTCTGAAAACCGATCAATAGCATTCCAGCATTTACTGAGTGATGTACCACCTTTAAAAGCAATATCAAAATCACCTATTAAGTTTTCGTTATAAAGTAATCGTAAAATTTCAGTGACCCAAATATCCTTTTCTAGAAAATTTGCCGCTAAACCAGCCGGATGCTTTTGAGCGCCAAGCGTTAGAATTTGTTTCAATTCATCATGTTTACTAGAGTCTGAGTAAAAATCAAAAATATTCATTCTGAAATGGCGCGATCAAACTCATTTAATTTATTCTGCCAAGCAATCGGTAACGCCGTTGTTTTTAGCTTTTTAATCACATGACTCGCTTCATCAGTTGATAGGCCTAATCGCTTAATAGCCATAACGAAAGATGATGCGGAAACAGACTCTGAGGGCATGACAGAAAATGCGCGTAAAAACTGACCTTCAGGCTTATTAGGCCATCTTAATTTCTTTTCAGTCACATGACGGACATCTGCAATTTCATGACCAATTTTAAACTGTTGAACGGGGCCATTACTCCAAAACACCGCTTTAACGGGAGCTTGTGATTGAAATCCAAGTCGATAAGCTTCTTCAAGACCTTGAGGAACAAGTTTATAGCCATGCTCCTTTGACCAAGCATGAGCTAATTGAGAAACGGTTGTCGTTGTTGTAACAGAAGGTAAACTTGCTAATGGCTTTGGTCTAACATAAAACCCTTTAGAAACTCTCTGTATGACACCTTTTTTAGCAAGGCGACTCATTGTCTTTTGAACAGACGCACGAGTACCTAGCTTATAGAAGTCACTAATAGGAAAAGCAAGCCCGCGCTTCATATGATTAACTTTAGAGCTTATTCTTTCAGATACATACATGACTATTCTGACATTATAAATTTATGTTAATCGAGTATAACCTTTTATAAATATAATTATAAGAGTAATTTATGTCAGCAGAATCCTATTTAACATAAAAATATTTCAGACTATTTATGTTTTTCTAAGTTTATTAAAAATAACTTTAAGCCCAATGTGATTTTAGCGCTCACTTTTTCTTAGAGTCATTCTGAGTTAACCACTAGGCATGCTGAAACAACGGCTTAATTGTAGTAACTAAACCCCAACAAACTTAAACAATAATTCATATTCACCTACATCAGCGGCTCTTAATGCATTGATATAATCTTGACGTCTATCATTCATTTGCTGAAGATCATATCCGCCAGACCAATCAATTGGGGCTACACCATAAGTCTTCTCAAGCAAAGCATCAGCATATAATCGAGCATGTCGGCCATTGCCATTTGGGAAAGGGTGAATAGAAACAAGGCGGTGGTGAAATCGAGAGGCAGCTTCTAATGGGTCATACGTTTTGTGCTCTACCCAAAATGTGACATCATCAAGTAACTCTCTTAGCTTGATGCTAATTTGAACCGGATCAATGCCAATGTTTTTTTCAGTTAAACGAAATTTTCCAGCCCAATTCCAAACATCGCCAAAAAGCTTTAAATGAAGTTTACGAGCAAACTGCTCATTTAAAATATATTTGCTTTTATATCTTGATAGCCAACTCATACCACTTTGTATATTTGCTTGCTCTAAATGATCAAGTTCACCTCGAGTTGTAATATGTGAAAACTTTAAACCATCCAGTTCATCTAAATCTAGAGGTGTTGCTCCATCAGGGTATTCAATGATGCTCATTTAACGTTTACTGCTCCCCCAAAAATCTGACGGCACCTTATTTAATAATTCTCTTTTCAATCGATCAACCTCAAACCGTAATTGCTCATAACTTAAAGCCTGAGATTCCAAGGCCATTTGCTGACTGGCCAAGCTCACAATTTCCTCTGCCTTTTTTTGAGCATGCTCAGATAATACATCTTCAATCGAATTTTCAGGCACTACAAAATAAACAAACCGACAACCTAAACCTTGTGCTATTTGCTCCATTTTCTTGATTGTTATACCGCCTGCTAACTCTGCTTTTTCAGCATTAGATACAGAAGCTCTTGATAGGTTTAGTCGACTAGCCAACTGAGCGCCTGACATATTCAAGGCCTTTCTAACGGTTCGTATCCAGCCTTCTTTAGGCACAGTGAATCCTTCCGACCTCTTTCGAGCCCGTTCCACGATTGCTTGATATTGAACTTGAACTATTTTATCTAAAGACACAGTAAATCTATAAGCTAACTAAAATGATATTTTGTATGCATATAAATATACCATATCTAATTAAATGTCAAACTATAGGTTAACAGATCTAAATAATTATCAACACTCATAAAATATAGAAAAATAGGTAATAGCCATCATTTTTTTACCTATGGAGATCATAATATTCCCTATTCGTATGAAAATAAATCACTCATAACTAGTTGAATATAAAGGTTTTATACGAATAGAGAATACTAGCTTTAAAATCAAACTTTTATTAAAAATGATTTTCTCTGCTTAGAATTCCCAAGCCATTGATTTCATTATAAAAAACTATAAAAAGTGTAAGACATGTTACATAAGTCATTGATTTAATTAAAAATAGTACTTGTGAAATAAAAATTAAGAACTACATTCATAAATATCAGCAACAAGTAAAATAAAATTATGAGCGACCTTAAAACATCCAAAATCATTCTGACCACCAAACCTATATCCGTTCTAGAAAATTTAGAGGCACGCGATAGTCCCCAACTAAATATGGAATTTGACTTTGGAAATAATGACCACCGAGAAGAACAAACAATTCCAATGGGAGCCACCGATCAAGAAGATGATAATAAATCATCAAACACACATGCATCGATAGCTAAATGTCTAAAGCCATTAATTAATGAACTCAAAGAAGCATTACCGCTTATAAAGTTTAACTTCATCACCGCTGGCTCTATAGAAAAAAACCAAATAAAAAGATCGCTTCAACTTAAGATGAAATATGAGAGTGGGCTAGAAAGTACAGACATTGAAACCGCTCAACAAATAATCATGGCTACATTTAATGAAGCAAATCGGATCATTAAAGAAATCAACCAATCAGTAGAAAATAAAGATATTTCACAAGTCATTATTTGCAGCAATCCTGAAAAAAAGAAGAACATTCAATATGTTAATTATTTAAACAAGAATTCATCACTATTGGCCTTTAATATTTTTAATACTCTGCAACCGGTTGTTTTTTTATTAGCAAAAGAACTTACGATAGGACAAAAGACCTTCAAGTTTGAAGACCCCATTTATCAGAAGCAGACAATAACCTCCGCGAGCACAGAGAGCTTTAGAGGAACAATCTGCTTAGAATCAGTAAATAATAAAAGTTTCATTTTTAATCATGGTTCTGAAGAAGCAAAAAATAAAAAGTCCACTATGTTTTGCGAAGAAAATCATTCAAATATTTCAGCTAGCTTATTTGAGGAGTTAAAACAAAGCCCGCCAAATCAACTTTTATTAATTGAAGTTAGAGAAAACTCTAAATACGTCATTCATGAAGATCACTTTAAACCGAAGTTACTGATAATTTCATTTAAAATTATTCAAGCAGATCTTGTTCAAATAGCATCAGCTAACTAGAAATGCCACTGAATTACAGCCCACTATAAATTTATCATGCCTCAACAATCAGCAATACAATATCTAGCTGGACTTTCTAATCACGATGAAAGTGACATTGAAAAGTTTTTTGATTCTTTTGGAGTTAACAGCAGTTTCTCAGCTCATCAAAATGTTATTAACAGTTTAAATGATCTTTTAATTTGCCCTGTAAACTCTGATATTTTTCATTCATTGATTGAATATCAAAAATTATCTTCTTGGGTCACTAATCTCTCAAAGTCTAATCTGAGATTAGCTGGTCCTGCTGGGCAGAAATTTAACCCTGTCCAAAGAGTCAGTGAACTACCTATGACTGCATTACTACTTGTGATTAAAGACTCATCTGATGAAATTAATAATGCTGTGAATATATTAACTATTCTCATAGTTTTAGCATCCTTAAGTTCAAAGAACTCATCTGAAAACACTCGTTTAATTAACCACGCAGCTACACAAATACGAATAGCATACGAAACAAGTAGTGAATCTGATAGCTTATTAAAATTTTGGCATTGGGTCGAATCAGCAAAAGGCCTTTTTACTTTAAAAGAAATACTATCCACCTTATCTGAGGATAAAAATAATGCTGAACCATTTAAATCCAGCCTTAAACTAATCCCAATTATTGATCATGAAGCCACAAAGGTTTTACCCGCATCAAAATTATCAGTATTCATAGACGGTAATGAAAGTCTTAAAATTCATTCTTATTCTGCACAAGTAAATAAATTGCAACAAAACACTATTGATACAAGTGAGGTTTTGCTAATAACTGAAGAAAACAGTTTTTATGACATTACGAAAGACCAAGTATCAAAGAAAGTCCTGAAGAGAGTATCAGAGCATGCCTATAAAGAATTAAATGATTTTTCAGATTCTCAGCAAGAAATCCTTCATCACTCTCAAAAATCACATCAACGAATTATTATTGATAAAACATATCTCAAAATGAAAACAAGTTTATTTAATGTCATTGAACGCGAGTGGTTAGTTGCCGCACTTTTAAACCCTGAAAAATATCACTGTTCGGAAGGGGCTGCATTACTACTAGGCCTATCGATCTGCTTGAAACAAAATTGTATAGACATATTAAAATTATCCATCAGTGATTCCGGAAATGTAAGGCCTAATGGGTTTTTTACTAGAAAAATACCTCAAGCCAATAAAGCAAAAAAAGTTACCAAAAAAAATAAGCACTTATATCAGCCGCATGTAAATGACAGTGAAGAAGCTTATATTCTATTACCCTTCCCTAATTTCATAACTAAAAAATTAACTTTACTCACAAAGAATAAATCACTGAAGGTAATTGGCGATATTTTTAAAGAATCAGATATTGAAATGAGCCAGCAAACTCAAGACTTAGTCAAAGCATTAAACAAGACATACGGCTCAAGATTTAATTACAACAGAATCTCATCGCAATTAGATCACTTTATAAAATCAGAAAAAAATGACCCGTGCATTTCTTTCGCACTATTTGGGTCGTCAAGACAACGCGCGCCGACAGCTTACTATTATCGCTCAATAGAAGCTCAACGAATCATTGAAATCTATATAACCTTAGCTGAGCGATACTTTTCTTATGAGTAAAAATAAACTCATAATTGGCTCACGATTATGTGCCGATAAAGCAATATTGATTGCGCATATAGAGAAAACAGGCTCCCTAGTTCAGCAAACTCTTGAAAGTGATGCGCCCCTATATATCAAGCATAATATAATTGCTGCCTTTACAGCATTAAGAACAGCATATTCAACCGGTCATAGGCCTGTTGGCGACATGTTTTGCTTTAGAAGTGACCTGTATTTGAATCAAAATTTTATAGTGATTAACGATAAAGTGTCATCAGATGCCACTGCCAATCGGATTTGTTGGTTTTCAGATAACACCAAACAACAATTAGAAAAATACTTTCAACATTTAAATAGCCTTGCACAACTCATTTACGAAGAAACTAATAATAAAACATTAGCAAATAACATTAATTCACTGACTTCAAATATCAGTAACAAGAAACAGCCTTATCCTTTATTTTTTTTATTAGATTCCAATTTAAATATTAAATCAGTTTCAGCTTTTCGTCTTTATAAAACTCTAAACTGGCCTTACGAAGAAAATCATAACCGCCACTTCCTTGAAACAACACTATTTGAAAATGATGTAGACCACTTTCTAATTGACTTACAACTCGGACATCAACAACTCTATAGCCACTTGCTCGGCTCCAATACTTCTTGGTCTATTTATGAATGCCAGAAAATGATGGTTGAAGAACTTAATAAAATAGACGAGGAGTTCCAATGGCCCATCTTACCTGGTCTTAAAAATACAAAAACTATTGAAATACCTAGCCCAAAGATTTCTAAACCTAAAAAACTGTTTGGTCATTTACTGAGAAAACAAACAAGAGAGAGCAAATTAATCTCTATGCAAAATGAGGTTCATGAAGTTTTTCTTGGTGAGATTCAAAGAACTGAGGGAATAGATAATTATTTAGGCGATAAAGACAACATACATATCTCAGTCAGTAATTTACTTGATCGTATCGATTCCTCTGATATGGCCGATAATGATGCCATATTGCACTTTATGTCACTGCTAGAGAAAAAATCTCAAGAGTGCAAAATTTCACATTCTTTTAATACAAAATTATTTGCTGAGGAGCCATCACCCATTCCAAATGATTTTTTAAGCAAATATTTATTAGGAGTTAATGCAAGAGAAGACTTTATACGCCACTTGATCAATACAGAAAATGAACCGCTTTCTACAGAAAAATATTGGGCGTTAATCACAATATCATCCATTTTATTTGGGGGTATGATTAATGAAAAATGGACTCAATTCCTTCTTGAAGCAGGCCCCGAAAGTTTAAGGAAAATTAAAAACTGGGTTTATTACATCGATATCTGGACAAGTGATATAGATGAAAATGTCAAAAAAGAATGGCAATCACCCACCTGGAGGTGGCAACCAGATTCATTAACAAAAACATTAATACTAAAGATGCTTCGAAGCATTAATTATAATGAAAATAACTTCTCTTTTAATAAAGCGAATAGAGCCTTTATTCAATTAGCCAAAAGTGTATTTTATCTAGAAAAAACCCCCACAAATGCCATTAAAATAGCTTGCTCAAAGTGCACTGAATATTGGATATATTACTACCCTGCGTTTATCCGCGATATTTTCATCAATAAAAATAAATCTACACCGCTTCCTGAAATCGCTTTGGCTCGATTAGCTTATGGCATAAGGCTTCCTATAGAGTTGCCAACAGCAACAAAAACAACATTCCATCTCTTAACTAATAGCACTAAATCTGAGAATGGTAATTTTAAAGAATTTAATATTAAAGGTGGTGTTGATTGATATTGCTTAGTCTCATCATCAAAACCATTAAGCATTGAATAAAAAGGATCTCTTCCTTTTATCAGCATCTCTTTTAATTCATCGATTGGTAAACATGTTTCTCCATACTGTTGCTCACGGTATTTTAAATAACATAGAGAAATAAAAAGAGCATGATTAAAGTCGTTATAAAGAACACCTTTGACTAAGAGTAATATATCTAACTCCATTTGATCTGCTTTAGAGATTGTCATAACGCTTAGACCTCTTTACGTTAAAGCGATTAAACCACGGCAGTACTTTATAAAGACAAAAGCTTTCTCGCCCCAGCGCTTACCTTTATTGTTGCTGCTATATCGCGATAATGGCCTTGAGCTAAGCGCTAGGCAAATCTTCTGAAGGTGTTTTTGATCAGCGTTTCGAATTGGCACTGTTTTAAAGCCACTCATTCATTAGTCTCATTAAATTTTTCATAATAGGCATCAAATAAAGTAAAGAAAGTACTTAATGCTTTATCCATGTCAGCTTCACATTGAGCAGCAATTTTTTTTATGAAGGTATCATCAGATAAAAGAAGGAATTGGTATAATTCAGCCTTTTCATCAGCTTCTAACCATTCAGTTTGTTCTTTTGGAATTTGAGACTTGCTATCACACTGCTCAAGCAACTCTTCTAATGTATATTTTTTATTTGGCATTATTCTCACCCTAATAATTTTTTAATTAAAAAGGGTGGAGAGATGATCTCTCGGTGCCCCATAACCTTATCTCCTGTTGCAGAAGACTTTGAATTTAAGATAAATCTCTTTTGGTTATGGACTATTGCCCGAGTTCAAAATAACTATAACAAACCATTTATTATAAATAAACAGCTACTCATTTAGACTGAGTTTCACATACTGAAAGTATAG
Source organism: uncultured Gammaproteobacteria bacterium (assembly GCA_964480635.1). Taxonomy (GTDB): domain Bacteria; phylum Pseudomonadota; class Gammaproteobacteria; genus CAYZQE01. The sequence continues at coordinate 9,125 of CAYZQE010000037.1, forward strand.
AGACTTTAAGTGATAACGATGTCAGTTTCAGATGTGAAATTGTGATTTTAAGATATTAGGGAATGGGTCATTTTAGAGCATTATTGGATAGTATAAAAATAAGCAAAAACTAGCTTTGGTCACAGAATGGTCGCAATCTGGTCACACGCCTATTTTTGGTGTTCTAAAAAGATACTCAATATTTCAAATAATTTAAGATACATGATTTTTAGAAGTGACTCACTCACTAAGGCGGTCACATAAAATCCAGATGATGAAAAGCATAAAATATTGTGACACTATCATTTTCCGTGATTGAGCCTGTGTTGTTTTTAAGTGAGTTTAGCGATTATAACCTGTTGATTTTTAAGTAAATGGTGGCTATGCCCTGATTCGAACAGGGGACCCCATCATTATGAGTGATGTGCTCTAACCAGCTGAGCTACATAGCCTTTACTTTTATTGCGCCTACAAATAGTTTGAATAAACTGTGGGTTTTGTAGGCGCGAGATTGTCGTTTTTTTTATGGTTGCTGTCAAGCAGGACGTGCGTTTAAGGGTGTTTTTTATACATTAAAACGAAAATGTACCACGTCGCCTTCTTGCATAATGTATTCCTTACCTTCTAAGCGCCATAATCCGGCGTCTTTTGCACCTTGCTCTCCTTTGTTTTCAATGAAATCATCATAGGCGATCACTTCTGCTCTAATGAATCCTTTTTCAAAGTCGGTATGGATTTTACCGGCGCCTTGTGGTGCAGTATCTCCTACCGAGATTGTCCATGCCCTCACTTCTTGTACCCCTGCGGTAAAATAGGTTTGTAATTTTAGTAGTTCATAACCTGAGTGAATCACTCGATTTAAGCCAGACTCTTTTAGGCCTAGCTCTGCTAAAAATTCAGCGGCATCTTCGTCATCTAATTCGGATATTTCGGCTTCTATAGCGGCGCAAACAGGAACGACTTGTGCATTATTCTTTGCTGCAAAATCGGTTAATTTATCAAGAAACGGATTGTTTTCAAATCCGTCATCGGCGACGTTGGCGATGTATAAAATTGGCTTGGCGGTGATTAAATGCATTTCTTTTAAAATAGCGTCTTCATTTTCATCCACTTCAAAGTCACGCACCATTTTGCCATCGGCGACAAATTCTTGTAGCTTTTCTAATAATGCTAATCTTGCTTTGGCATCTTTATCGCCAGAGCGCGATAGTTTTGCGGCACGATGTGCTTGACGGTCTATCGCTTCCATATCGGCTAGCAGTAATTCAGTGTTGATGGTTTCGATGTCGTCTAATGGGTCGATTACGCCATTAACATGCACGATGTCATCATCTTCAAAGCAGCGAATAACCTGGGCGATGGCATCGGTATCTCTGATATGCCCTAAAAATTGATTGCCTAAGCCTTCGCCTTTTGATGCGCCAGCTACTAAGCCTGCAATATCAACAAATTCCATCGTGGTTGGAATGATTTTTTTAGGGTCGACAATGGCGGCAATATCATCTAAACGAGGGTCTGGAACAGGGACAATGCCCACATTAGGGTCTATGGTACAAAATGGGTAGTTTTCGGCTGCGATGCCGGCTTTGGTGAGTGCATTAAAAAGTGTGGATTTACCAACGTTTGGTAGGCCGACTATGCCGCATTTAAATCCCATAATAGTTTCCTGTTTTATAATGTTGTTGTCTTGTTTGGAGAGTTGAAAACAGATAGATGGTTCTGATCTGTCACAATTCTCCCTAACCCTCTCGGCCCTGTCATTTTACCTTCTGCATCCATGCAGGCGCTCACTGCGAGAGGGGCTTTGTATTATTTGGTATGCAGTGTTTGCATGGCTTGTTCCATATCACCTGTTATTAGTAGAGGTAAAATAGCCATTGAATCTATCATAGCTCCTTCGACTAATGCTAATTGGTCTTTTGCGATGTTATGTAGAACATAGTTAACGACTTGATCTCGATGACCGGGATGGCCGATGCCTAAACGAAGTCGGTTGAAATCTTTAGTGCCTAGATGGGCAATAATATCTCTTAAACCATTGTGACCACCATGACCGCCAGTTTTTTTAAGCTTTGCTACGCCGGGTTCTAAGTCTAACTCGTCATGCACGACTAGTATTTGTTCTGGCTCTATTTTGTAATAACGCGCGCAGGCTGCAACGGCTTGGCCACTGTTATTCATGAACGTCATTGGTTTTAGTAAATGCACGTCGCGCATATTGGCAATTACTTTGACATGTTCGCCATTAAAGCGTTTTTCTGGCTTTAATGAGGTGCTGAGATCATTGGCTATAGCATCTATAAACCAAAACCCAGCATTATGCCGCGTTTTAACGTAATCGGCCCCGGGATTACCGAGGCCGACTATGAGCTTAATTGTCATTTTAAACGCTTATTACTAAGCCTTACTGTTAAGCAGTAAAACAATTATTCAGCTGCGTCTTCTGCTGGTGCAGCATCTGCAGTAGCATCATCATCAACTTCTTTCTCTTCACGTGTCTTAGTCACTGCTGCAACACCTGAGTCATGGTCTTCGCCATGAGTAAGAGCCACAATTTGTACGCCCTTAGGTAATGTAAGCTCAGATAAGTGAATAGAACTACCTAATTCGATATTAGCAACATCAACTTCGATGAATTCAGGAATATCTTTTGGTAAGCTCATGATTTCAACTTCAGACATAATGTGATTCAATAAACCACCGCCTAATCTTACGCCAACACAGTCATCTGCATTAATAAAATGGAATGGGACGGTGACGTGAAGTACTTTTTTCGCATCAACACGATAAAAGTCAGCATGCATAATAAGCTGCTTGAATGGATGACGGTGTAAGTCACGTAAAATAACTTTTTCTTTTTTCTTGCCTATTTTAAGTTCTAAAACCTGTGTATAGATGGCTTCGTTTTCTAAAGCGTGAAAAAATTTATTGTGATCTAAGTTGATTTGCTTAGGCTCTGCTTCACCACCATAGATGATGGCAGGAATTAAACCTTCTTTTCTTAGGCGGCGGCTCGCACCTTTCCCAGTTACAGAACGTTCAGTAGCTTCGATTGTAATAGCGTCTGACATTGTAGTCTCCAAAATAAAAAAACCGCAAAATGCGGAAGCCTTTCCTGCGACCGGAAAGGGGTTAAAACTAAAGCCTTAAGCTTTAGCTACGTTAGGTTTGGACAGGATTATTCCATGTACAAAGAGCTAACAGATTCTTCTAAATGTATGCGGCGGATAGTTTCGCCTAATAGTTTTGAGATAGATACTTGACGTATACGATCACACGATGTGGCTTCGTCTGATAATGGAATAGTATCTGTCACAATTAATTTATTGATCACAGAGTTATTTAAATTCTCAATCGCTTTTCCTGATAACACGGCGTGTGTGCAATAAGCAAAGACACCAGAAGCGCCACGTTCTTTTAAAGCATCGGCAGCAGCGCAAAGCGTGCCCGCAGTGTCAACCATGTCATCAACAATAATGCAGGTTTTACCTGCGACATCACCAATAATGTTCATTACCTTTGCGTGATTGGGCTTAGGGCGACGTTTATCAATAATGGCTAATTCTGCGTCGCCTAATTGCTTAGCAACCGCTCTGGCTCTAACCACGCCGCCGACGTCGGGTGATACAACAATCATGTCTGGGTATTCTTGACGCCATATATCACCCATTAAAATAGGTGAGGCATAGACGTTATCAACAGGAATGTCGAAGAAACCTTGAATTTGCTCGGCATGTAAATCAATGGTTAAAACTCGGTTAACACCCACACTGGTTAACATATTAGCAATAACTTTTGCAGTAATAGGCACGCGCTGAGAACGTACACGACGGTCTTGGCGAGCATATCCAAAATAAGGAATAACGGCGGTGACTCGGTCTGCTGATGCGCGTTTAACCGCATCAACCATGACGAGCAATTCCATAATGTGATGATTGCTAGGTCTGCTAGTCGGTTGAATAATAAAAACGTCTTTACCGCGTACGTTTTCGTTTATTTCAACGGCGATTTCACCATCACTAAACTCAGTAACTGATGCATTGCCTAGAGGAATATCAAGATATTTAACAATCGCATTGGAAAGTGCGGGGTTCGCATTTCCACTGAAGATCATGATGTTATCTGAGATGACGCTGTCTACCATAAGATCTTCACTTCTTAATGACTAATGTGGTTATTAAAGAACGTCTGATTAGGCTAAATTATTTTAGGCTTAACAAAAATGCCTAACGCTATTCGACTTAATCAGAGTCTCCTTAAAAAAACAGTTGAAGCGTGTTCTGGTCTTTAACTGTTTTTTAAAAAATGGCTGGGGCGGCAGGATTCGAACCTACGCATGCCAGGATCAAAACCTGGTGCCTTACCGCTTGGCGACGCCCCAAAAAATTCTTTGTCCATATCGACTCTGATATCCGCCAACTCTGCGTTGTAAAATGATCGTTGGCACATGCCAACTCACAGTTTACGCCTTGATTTGACGAATATCAGAATCAATCTGAACAAGAATTTCGTAGTTATTAATAACTACGAAATTCATAATTAACTTTCTATTAATTGGTGTAGCGGGCTTTGGTTTAAGCCTTTAACTACCCAACTATTCCAGCAATCGGGAACTTGGTTTTTTATGTCTATGGCTTGTTGTTCGGTTTCGAACTCAGCGAATAGGCATGCACCTGTTCCGGTTAGTTTTGCTGTTGCAAACTGGTTTAACCAGTTAAACGCTTTTTTTACCTCTGGATAGTGCTTTAAAACGAGAGGTTGAAAAACGTTTTTTCCTTCTCCTTCGAGAAAGGCGCGTATTGTGATGGGTGAACAATCTCGTGTCAATTCAGAAGAGCTAAAAAGTTGCCCTGTAGAGACAAAAACTTGGGGATGAAGCACTAAAAAGTGCTTTTTTGGTAATTTTAGGGGTTGAAGTTGTTCTCCAACACCTTCTGCCCATGCAGATTGTGCATAAACGAAGAGTGGAACATCAGCACCAAGCTGAGCGGCAAGTGTTAATAAGTCTGTTTTGGAGGTGTTTAATTTTAGTTGATGGTTGAGTGCTAATAAAACAGTAGCGGCATTCGAGCTACCACCGCCTAAGCCGCCGCCGCTAGGGATTTTTTTATCAATGCCAATATTAACGCCAAAATCTATGGCGCAATGTTGTTTTAATAATTGAGCGGCTTTGATTAATAGGTCATCTTGCTCAGCAATATCATCATTACCAAAGTGGCGTTTTATAGCATGGCTATTAGTGACTTCGATGGTGATGTCATCATATAAGTCAATTATCTGAAACGCGGTTTGCAAATTATGATAGCCATCTTCACGCTGGCTTGTGATGTGCAGCATTAAGTTTAGTTTGGCTGGCGATAAATAGTGTTGCTGGGTCATGGGTTAAAAATCTAAGTCACTAAATAAGGGGTTGATTTGTAATTGCTTAGGTTTTGTCCAGTTAGAAGGGCTTATTCGAATATTTAATGCGTTTTGTTTTAAATGAATATCGCCAGGCAAACGATAAAATTGAGTGCCAATGTGTATTCTTTCCCAATCATCATATTCAATTAGCCAACCATCTTGAGTGATGTTTTTGGTATCACCCGTTGATAGGATATTAAGTTGATACGCCGAATTTTTATGGGCAATGCCTCTAATCCAATGCGTTAAGCCTGTCACCGGTATGTTAAAGGGTGTGACTTCGGCAATGAGTTGTTCTGGTTTGATACCCTGAATGGTTTTTTTGTTATCAATGGTTAATTCAGAAAAACCAGTGCGTCCCTTTATTTTTAAGATGCCAGTTGTAAAAGGCGCATCAAAGCGTAAATTATATTGATCGCCATTTTGATGCCAATAGACAGTAAGAGAATAAGAGGTTTCACTGGTTGCTAGTGATGTGCTAGCAATTAAATCCCAAGAGTTTAAGCCTTGATTGTGCTGCTGTAATTTTGCAGCAAGCTCATGGCTTTGTTGGGTAATGGGTAATTGAGGGGTTGAGCAAGCATTTAAAAGTAAACTTAATAATCCAAATAGGCTGAATAGTCTATATCGCCTCACGGAATTAAACGCTGCATGACTTCTTTAATATACGTGCTATCGGGTTCACTTTTTAATACATTAGTCATTAGTGATTTTGCTTCGGCACGCTTTCCATTAACCCATAAGACTTCCACAAGGTGAGCTGCAATTTCACTGTCTTCTAGCATAGAATATGCTTTACGTAATAAAATTTCTGCTTTTTCTAAGTTGCCTCTTTTATATTCTATCCAACCCATGCTATCAACAATAGCGGCTTCATCTGGTGATAATGCAAGTGCCTTTTTAATATAACCATAGGCATCGTCTAATCGGTCAGGTAGGTTAGATAAGGAAAACCCTAGTGCATTTAATGCGTGAGCATTATCGGGCTCAGTTTTTAATATCTCTAAAATATCTTGCTCTAAAATATCAAGGCGCCCCACTTTTTCACTGGTAATAGCACGCGAATATAATAAGTCATTATTGCCAGGGATTTTTGTTAATGCTTGGTTATAAACACTCATTGCTTGTTCATATTGATGGGCATTTCTAAAAATAGCGGCTTCAGTTAAATAGATACGAACTAAGGTTGATTTACTTTGATGGCTAGTTTTTAAATCGGCTAAAACTTTATTGGCTTGTGCGACCTTGCCCATTCGGGCTAAAAGTGTTGCAACTCTAATTTGAGCATCAAATTCAAAATCGCCTGAAACTACTTTTTTGTACCATTTGACAGCCTCAGAAAGGTCTTTTTTGCTTTCATTAATTCGGCCTAGATAATAAATGGCTTCGCCTCTACGGTGGCGTGACTGTAACAGCTTGGTTAAATGCGTTTCTGCATCATCGAGTAAATTAGCTTCAAGAGACAAAAGACCTAAGGTATAGAGTAAATCGGCATCGTTTGGTGAATGTTTTAATAATTGTGCAAATTCAAGACGAGCTTGGGTATATTGTTTTACATCAATTAATAAGCGCGCATAGGTCATGCGCATATCATTATTATTGGGATGGTTGCTTACGGCGAGTTTTAAGCTAGTCACCGCTTCAGAGCGGCGACCTAATTTTAATAATAACTTTGCTTTTAAACCATGAGCATCCGAAATGTCTTCGATGGCTAAAGCCTTATCAAGATAGTTTAATGCGGATTGAGATTGATTAAGTTTAGCGGCTAAAGAGCCATACATGAATTGAGCATAAGCATTGCTTGGATATTCGTCTGCGAGGCGTTTACTTATCAGTAGCACGCCTTCTGGGTTTTGTTCGCGTGATAACACAGACAAAATAGAAGAAAAGCTTAAACGGTTTTTTTCGCCTCTTATCGTTATAGAGCGCTTATACTGTTCGAAGGCCTTGTCTAAATAGCCTTGGCGAAACAACAAGGTTCCCGCTATTTGATAGGGTTTATAATTAGTAGGATCAGACGCCCGCCATTTTTCAGCAGCAATGACAGCAGAATCTAAATCATTAGCATGTGCAGCAATTTTTACGGCTCGCTCTGCAATCTCACTGTTGTCAACTTGGTCTAGTACATTGAGGTAGTTTTCAACGGCTATCTCATTATCACCGCGTCTTATTGATAATTCGGCAAGCAATAATTCGTAAATGGGTGGGCGGGGCTTTTGAGCTGTTTGATCAAGTGAATTAACCGCTAAATTTTGCGGGTTTGAGGGTGAGTAGTAGCGGTCACTTTGTTGAGTTGTGGCGCAGCCATTTAGCCCTAAAATAGCAGCGCACCATAAAATAAGAATTCTAACTGTCATAATTTATCTTCATTTTTGTTTTTATGTTCAGGCGTTTGGATAAAGAAATTGCAGTTTTGTTCCAAAAACACTGATATTTGATTATTAAATTCAACTCTAAGCATAGACTAACTTGTAATTAATGGAACAATCCACCAAAATTGCGCGTTATTTTTATCTCAGCATTAAATAAGTGCCTCGCAAAACATGCCGCTTTTAACTTTAGGTTTAAATCATCAAACTGCCCCGGTTGAAATACGTGAAAAAATTACGTTTTCACCCCAGCATCTTGAGCGCGCCCTAAATGAAGTTCAACAGGTTAAGGGTGTTAAAGAAGCGGTGATTGTTTCTACGTGTAATCGCACTGAAATTTATTGCGAATGTGATGATAAGTATGATTCGCAGTTGATCACTTGGATAGCCCAATTTCATCAAATAGATGAATCATCTATCGCGCCCTATTTATATCAACACAATCATAAGTTGTCCATTCAGCATTTATACCGAGTGGCATCGGGGTTAGATTCTTTGGTTCTTGGTGAGCCACAAATTTTAGGGCAATTAAAAACAGCATTTGAATCGGCAACTCAAGCCAATAGCATTAATACTATTTTAGGGCGATTATTTCAAAGTGCCTTTACCGTGGCTAAAAAAGTCCGTACCGAAACCGATATCGGGGCTAACCCTGTTTCAGTGGCTTTTGCAGCGGTTTCTTTGGCAAAACAAATTTTTGGTGATTTATCGTCGCTCCAAGCATTAATGATTGGAGCTGGTGAAACGATAGAGTTAGCTGCACGGCATTTAAAAAGCCAAGGCATTGGTAGCATCGTTATTGCCAATCGTACGTTAGATCGTGCCGAAGCTTTAGCCGATGAGTTGGATGCGAAGGCTGTTGTTATTGGTGATATACCAGAATATTTAGCCAAGTCAGATATTGTTATTTCATCAACGGCGAGTCAGTTGCCTATTTTAGGTAAGGGTACGACAGAAGAAGCATTAAAAATTCGTAAGCATAAGCCAATATTTATGGTTGATATTGCGGTGCCAAGAGACATAGAGCCACAAGTTGCTGAGTTAGATGATATTTATTTATATACCGTTGATGATTTAAAAGACGTTATTGATGAAAATCAAAAGTCGCGTGAAGCAGCGGCAAAAGAAGCTGAAGCCATCATTTTAAGTGAAATTAATCATTTTGATGAATGGTTGAATACACATAAAAACGCCGATGAAATTCGTTTATTACGCCAACGTGCAGAAAAATTAAAAGAAGACTGCCTGAATAAAGCCAAACAACAAATGGCAAAATCGAATTTAACGCCCGAGCAAGCTGAAGAAATTATGCATTCGCTGGCAACGTGCATGTGTAACAAAATGATTCATGGCCCAACCGTAGAAATGCGTAAGGCCTTAAAAATGGAAGATCACAAAAAAATAAACCTCATTCACTCACTGATAAAGTAAATTATGAAACAGTCCATAAAAGATAAATTAATCACACTGAGTGAGCGTCATGAAGAAATAGCGGGCTTATTGTCAGTGCCTGAGGTGATTAAAGATCAAAACAAATTTCGTTCATTGTCTAAAGAGTATGCACAGCTAGAAGATGTGGTAAAAATTTTTAAACAGTTTCAATTGTTTGAAGATGATATTGAAGCAGCCAATGAAATGCTGGCAGAAGACGATGCCGAAATGAAAGCCATGGCAGAAGAAGAAATTCGAGCTGCCAAAAAAGAAATGGATGTTTTAGAAATTGAATTGCAAAAACTTTTATTACCTAAGGATCCTAATGACGATTGTAATGTTTTTGTAGAAGTCAGGGCAGGGACAGGAGGTGATGAAGCGGCTATTTTTGCCGGAGATTTATTTAGAATGTATAGCCGATATGCTGAAACACAGCGTTGGCAAATTGAAGTAATGAGCCAAAACCACGGTGAGCATGGTGGTTATAAAGAAGTGGTCATGCGTATTGTGGGTCAGGGTGCGTATTCTAAATTAAAATTTGAATCTGGTGCGCATCGTGTTCAGCGCGTGCCCGAAACAGAGTCTCAGGGGCGTGTCCATACCTCTGCTGCTACTGTAGCCATTATTCCAGAAGGTGAAGACGTGCAATTGATTGAGATTAAATCATCTGATTTACGCGTTGATACGTTTAGAGCCTCGGGTGCGGGTGGCCAGCACGTTAATAAAACAGATTCGGCGATTCGCTTAACCCATCTTCCAACGGGCACAGTCGTTGAATGCCAAGATGAACGTTCGCAACATAAAAATAGAGCACGAGCTATGTCGTTGTTGCAGGCGCGTATTTATGATGCTGAAAAGCAAAAACAAGATGCAGAACAGGCAGCAGAAAGAAAATCATTAGTGGGAACAGGTGACCGCTCAGACCGTATTCGAACTTATAATTATCCTCAAGGCCGTGTCACGGATCATCGCATTAACTTAACCCTGTATAAATTAGATGAAATTATGCAAGGTTCGGTCGGCCATATTATTGAACCATTGATGAATGAGCATCAAGCAGAGCAGTTAGCAGCTTTGTCAGATGAAAATTAATTATTTGATTGTTGTTTGACGGGAATAGCAAAAAAACCGAGCCTAATCCTTGGCTCAAAGTTCGTCCCTAATCACATTTTAAGAGGATGTTCGTGTTTATAACTTTAGCGCATATATGACGAAATAAATGAGAACTCGTTCACCAAACAGTAAAGAAATTACGCAATTAATCGAATGGGGCGGTGAACAATGTCACAAAATAAGTGAAAGCTCTCGTTTAGATGCTGAAATTTTATTAACGTACGTTTTAAATAAACCCCGTAGTTACTGCCGGACATGGCCTGATAAAGAAGTAAGCAGTGCTCAAATTAATGCTTATAAAGAATTAATAGCACAGCGTTTAAAGCCAACCCCCATAGCTTATCTTATTGGCTATAAAGAATTTTGGTCTAGAGATTTTGCGGTAGACTCCTCAACCTTGATTCCTCGTCCTGAAACAGAATTGCTTATTGAAACAGCATTATTTTTTTTAAATCGTGATAAAACGCCTAAAACAGTCTTAGATTTAGGGACAGGCACGGGGTGTATTGCGATTACATTACAAAAAGAAGCGCCGAACAGCCAAGTGACGGCAGTCGATGCGTCTAGAGATGCGCTTAAAATGGCAAAAAAAAATGCGCTGCAGCATAAATCTAATATTCAATTTATCGAATCAAATTGGTTCGAACAATTACACAAAAGCTATGATTTAATTGTCTCTAATCCACCTTATATTGCACAGTATGACGAACACCTAAGGTTAGGTGATTTACCTGCAGAGCCAATATCAGCCTTGGCTTCTGGGATTGATGGTTTAGATGATATTCGCCATATTACAAAAAATGCAGGCGCCTTTTTAAAGCCGAATGGTATGCTTATGATTGAACATGGTTATGACCAGCGAGAAGCGGTCTTACAATTGTTCGACATACATGGCTTTGGTCATATTGAACAGTTTAGTGACTTATCTCAACAAGATAGATTAACGATTGGGATTAGTCGGTAAGTTGAGCTAACGATTAAAAAATTGACTTATAGGTTGCTAGGCGTAGGCTTGATTTATTATTTTCGTTAAAAGTTAAAGCTTTATATGGATTCAAGCGACTACATAAGAACACGTAGTATTTGCCTTAAAAAAACAGCGGATGGCCAAGCGCGGGAAGCTTGTCATATTTTACAGCGCGTTAGTGGCATTCATTCAGTTACTGCAATGACTAAACATCGCTTAAAAATGACGTATTCCCTTGAGTTTTTAACCTTTGAACTCGTTGAAGGTTTATTGAGTGAGCTTGGTTTAGAGCTTGATCGCTCGTTTCCTGCATATATAAGACGTTATTATTATCAATATGCAGAAGATAATGTACGTGAATCATTAATGATAAATGCAGAAAAACATCATTTAGTGTGCCGATTAAGTGATGTTGATAGCGATAAACCTGAACCATACTGGGATCAGTATCGTTAGGACTAAGCAGCCTTAAGCTTTAACGACAGTACACGCTACAAAGGTCGTGATAATCAATTGATTTTTGAATAATCTCATCTAATATGACATTGTGTTGTTGGGGCTCCCCAACGATTGAAAATGGTTTGGACTCTAAATCCAATTGTTTTTTTGTATTAAGCGCATTAATTAATAATTCACTATATTGAGTTTCATCACTGCTGGGATAGTATGAACTGCTTAAATTAAAAGGCAGATTCCAATGCTGTAAAATTAACTGTGTTGCTTTTAGGTAAGAAATGCCTAAAGCTTTTTGTAAAGCATGGCTAAAACTGAGGTCAGTATTTTTAGAAACTAAAATGGCCTGATTCATTTTTTCGGGTGCTATATCGGCGATGGCAAGTAAGCCTAAATTATGAATGAGCCCGATTAAATGCGCTGATGCAGCATCGGTATTAGCTGGCTTTAATTGCTTTTGTAACAATTGCATCATGTCAGCAGTGACTAAAGAGGCTATCCAAAACGTTTTTTCATTAAAGCCTTTGCAGTTTTGCGTATTAAATTGCTGGCTCACTAATAAAGCAATGCTGATTGATTTGACCATGTTTAAGCCTAATTGCATGCAAGCTC
>CAYZQE010000038.1:0-12223 GCA_964480635.1 uncultured Gammaproteobacteria bacterium
TCGGTTATACACCCATTGGCTTATCACTATATTAAAATTTAACTTAAGGTGTCACCCATGACTAGGACGTTGGCATATTATCCAGGTCTGCCGTCATTTATGTGGATGCGTTAGCGAATATCAACGCTGAACAAAGAGAGCGGTATATTACATTTTTTATTTTTTATTTTTTATTTCGTGGTGTTTTAAAGTGTGACCATTAAAACAGCCTAAGGACTATTTTGCTGTTACAAGCCATTGCAAGATATAACGAGGTTACTGCTTCTCTATCACTTCTATTGCGTTGTCATCTGGGTCACGAAAAAAAATAGCGGTGCGTCCTGATTTACTTCGTGTAAATGCGACTTCATGCCGTTTAAGCTGTTGAATTAAAGGCTCAATAGACTCACAATCTAATGCCACATGGCGGTCTCTACCGCCATGTTCAGGGCGATTATTGCCGGCATCTGGGTTGGGTAACTCCAACAGGTGAATAGCTTGTTCGCCAACGATAAACCAAGCACCTTTAAAAGGTAATTTTTCAGGTCGGCGATTATCTATTGCTAAACCTAACGTGTCTTGATAAAAACTTATGCTCACGTTGATGTCTGACACTAAAATACTGTGATGGTTTATTCCGCTAAATTTAATCATTAACTTTCTCTAAAAACTTCTATAAGTGGACGTTTACAGGCACAAATGTCAAAATACGCCTCCTAAAAATTTTAGCGTGATTATGAATCCAGATCTACATCTGTTACAGCCTTATCCATTTACCAAGCTTAATCAATTAAAAGCGGCTGTCACGCCCCCTAGTCATCTTGAACATATTGCATTATCGATTGGTGAACCCAAACATCCATCACCTAGCTTTGTTTTAGAAAGCTTAATTGCCCATACTCATCAAATAGCTCAATACCCTTTAACTAAGGGCGTGTTGGCTTTGCGTGCAAGTATTCAACAATGGTTGTGTCAGCGTTTTAATTTAAATGACACTGACCTTAACGTAGAGCAAAATATTTTACCTGTTAATGGTACTCGCGAAGCGTTATTTGCTCTAGCCCAATGCGTTGTAGATCGCACCAAGCCTAATGCAAGCGTATTAATGCCTAATCCGTTTTATCAAATTTATGAAGGGGCAGCCATTTTAGCTGGTGCAAGCCCTGTATTTTTAAATTGTGAGCAAGAAAATAATTTTTTACCTGATTTAGACGCTGTCACTGCCGAACAATGGCATAGCTGCCAACTACTCTATTTATGCTCACCGGGTAATCCAACCGGTGTTGTGATGTCTGTAGAATACTTACAAAATGCCATTCGTTTAGCCGAACAATATGACTTTATTATAGCCAGTGATGAATGTTATTCAGAAATTTACTTTAATGAGGCAAGCCCACCTGCTGGCCTTTTAGAAGCTGCCACAAAAATGGGCAACACCAGCTTTAAGCATTGTATCGTGTTCCATAGCTTATCTAAACGTTCTAATTTGCCTGGCTTACGCTCTGGTTTTGTTGCCGGTGATGCTGATATTATTGAGAAATTTTTACTGTACCGCACCTATCATGGTAGCGCCATGCCACCGGCGACACAAACCGCAAGCATTGCTGCATGGCAAGACGAAAAACATGTCATTGATAACCGTGTGCTTTATCAGCAAAAATTTAGCGCCGTTATCGATTTACTAAAAGATAGCCTAGCCCCTACCTTACCAGATGCTGGTTTTTACCTGTGGGCTAAAACACCCATCTCTGACGTTGATTTTGCTCAAATATTATTTGCTGAACAGAACATGACTGTGTTACCCGGACAATTTTTATCGCGTCAACACAACGGCGTAAACCCAGGTGAAAACTATATACGAATGGCACTCGTTGCTCCAATAGACGAATGCTTAGATGCCGCAAAACGCATCAACCTTTTCTTTAAAGAACATTATTAAAATAGGAAACTAACATGTCTGATATCCAACAAATTATTGAAGAAGCTTTTGAACGTCGCGCTGACATCACACCTCGTAACGTAGAAACACTCGTTAAAGATGCCGTTAAAGAAGCTGTTGATATGCTAGACCGTGGTGTCGCACGTGTTGCAGAACCCACTGATTCTGGCTGGGTTGTTAACGAATGGCTAAAAAAAGCGGTTTTATTATCATTTAGAATTGAAGACAACCAGTTTATCAAAGGTGGCTTCACTAACTATTACGATAAGGTTCATTCAAAATTCGCTGATATGAACACTAAAGAATTTCGTGAGTCAGGTGTTCGAGTTGTGCCGCCCGCCACAGCGCGTCATGGTTCATTCATTGGTTCTGGCACGGTATTAATGCCTTCTTACGTTAACATTGGTGCTTATGTCGATACAGGCACAATGGTTGATACATGGGCGACTGTTGGGTCTTGTGCGCAAATTGGTAAAAACGTACATCTGTCTGGTGGTGTTGGCATTGGTGGTGTTTTAGAGCCATTACAGGCTTCACCTACCATCATTGAAGACAATTGCTTTATCGGCGCTCGCTCAGAAGTGGTTGAAGGTGTCATTGTTGAAAAGAACTCTGTTATTTCAATGGGTGTTTACATTGGTCAAAGCACAAAAATTTATAACCGCGCGACCGATGAAGTCACCTATGGCCGTATTCCTGAAGGTTCGGTCGTTGTTTCGGGTAACTTACCTTCTGAAAACGGAAAGTACAGCTTATATTGTGCCGTGATTGTTAAACAAGTTGATGCAAAAACACGTTCGAAAGTAGGTATTAACGAATTACTTCGTGACATTAAATAGCTTCTCTTTATCTTTAACTTCCTCTCGCGCTAGCAGAGGGGGTCTATATTAATAAGCAATAAACGACTATGGACTGAAAGTCCATAGGTTGGATTAATAGCGACTGAAAGTCGCTTCGGAGAACGGATAATTCATATAAGATTAACCGTCGTTGTCTTGAAAAAACAACTTCATATCTTTTTTTCGACACAGACGACTGCATGGATGCAGAAGGTAGAGCAACGCATGGAGCAGTTGCCGAGACCACTGAGTTCACAGAGAAAATATTCTTATGCTTGTATTTACCCACAGTGGTGGATAAATTGTCATTGAAGCGGCTATCTCCGCTTAATTCAGCTTTATACCCTCTGTGAACTCAGTGGTCTTTGTGTCAAAATTTTTATTTGTATAGCAGCTAAAGCCTTGCACTAAAGTGCATAGTTTTAACTAGCAATTTGAGACCAATAAACCATGACAACTCTATACGCCATTCCAAACTGTAATACAGTCAAAAAAGCCCGAGCTTGGCTTGATGCTAACAATATAGAATACGATTTCCATAACTATAAAAAACAAAGCATTGATAAAGAGACATTACAGCAATGGGTCAATGAATTATCATGGGAAGTTGTTATTAACCGTAAAGGCATGACATGGCGAAAATTAGATGAGTCGGTTCGAAGCGCTATGAATGCCGAAAAGGCGATAGATATTATGTTAGAAAACCAATCCATTATTAAGCGCCCTCTTATTGTTAAAAATGATAAAAAAATCTTAGGTTTTAACGAAAACGATTACGTGGAGTTTTTCACTATAAAGGAAAATACATAATGAACACACCTACTTTAAGTTTAGCCAAACAGTTGTTAGAAATACCTTCTGTTACACCCAATGATTTAGGCTGCCAAAATATTTTAATCAAACGATTAGAAGCCTTAGGTTTTATCTGTGAAACCATGCAGTTTGGCGAAGTCACTAATTTATGGGCGCGTAAAGGCACTGAATCACCTGTATTAGCTTTTGCAGGTCATACCGACGTTGTACCAACAGGCCCCGTTAAAGAATGGACTTACCCCCCTTTTGAACCGACAGAACATGAAGGCATGTTATATGCTCGTGCGAGTGCCGATATGAAATCAAGCATCGCTTGTTTTGTTGTTGCTTGTGAACAGTTTTTAGCAGAACACTCACACAAAGGCAGCATCGCTTTTTTAATCACCAGTGATGAAGAAGGCCCCTCTGTAGAAGGTACTGTCAAAGTGATTGAAGTACTTGAGGCGCGTGGTGAAAAAATCACTTGGGCATTGGTTGGTGAACCTTCAAGCACCAACATAGTGGGCGATGTCGTTAAAAACGGCCGTCGAGGTTCGCTTGGTGTCACTTTAACGGTTAAGGGCAAACAAGGCCATGTGGCCTACCCTCACCTAGCCATTAACCCAATTCATTTGGCAGCCCCATTTCTCACTGAACTGAACACCATAAAATGGGATGAAGGTAATGAGTTTTTCCCTCCTACTTCATTACAAATCTCTAACATCAACGGGGGCACTGGTGTGACTAATGTTATTCCAGGCACTGTTGACATTATTTTTAACTTACGCTTTTCAACCGCTCTAACCCCAGATAACATCAAAAAAACCATTACAGATTTATTACAAAAACATCAATTTGAATATGACATTAAATGGAATTTATCTGGAATGCCTTTTTTAACGGCAGAAGGCGATTTAGTTGAAGCCGCTCAAAAAGCAATTATGAGTGTCATGCACTTTGATACCAAACTATCGACTGCTGGTGGCACTTCTGATGGGCGCTTTATCGCCCCTACTGGTGCTCAAGTGCTTGAACTTGGCCCCGTCAATGCCACCATCCATCAACTTGATGAATGTGTAAAGATAGAAGACTTAGAAAAGCTAACGTTAATTTATCAACAAATGCTTGAACATTTACTAGCTGAATAAAGGGTATGAGCAAACCTACCTATATTGGTCGTTTTGCTCCATCTCCTTCTGGGCCTTTGCACTTAGGCTCCTTAATGTCAGCTACCTGTAGCTATCTACAGGCCAAGGCAAACCATGGCAAATGGCTAGTACGCATCGAAGATGTTGATACGCCACGTATTGTAAAAGGCATTGCCGACACCCAGTTACAACAGCTCGAAAGTTATGGTTTTGCATGGGATGACAAGGTTCTGTATCAAAGCACTCGATTGAATGATTATGATGACATCATTCAGCAACTGATTCACGATCAACAAATTTATGCCTGTGAATGTGGCCGAAAATTACTCAAAGAAACGGCAGTACCTTCTGCGGTTGGTTTTATTTACCCTCAAAATTGTCGACATAAAAACCTATCTTTAAAGGGCCATTCCTTACGTTTTAAAACTCAAAATAAAACAACGTCATTTACTGACAAAGTTTATGGAAAAAAATCGTTTAATATTCAAAAATTAAGCTCAGATTGGGTCATACAACGTGCTGATGGCATTATTGCATATCATTTAGCAGTTGTTTTGGATGATGCTTTTCAAGGTATTACAGAGATTGTGAGGGGCTTTGATATTTTACCCTTAACGCCATTACATATTGAATTGCAAAAACAACTAAAACTAAATATACCATCATATTGCCATCATCCATTGATTGAGCAAAATGGGCGCAAGCTTAGTAAGCAAAATCATGCCACCGCTGTTAGTCAAAAAGATAAATTTAAAGTATTAAATTGTGTTTTAAAGGCGCTTGGGCAACCAGAAATTTTAAATGCCCATAATTTGGATAATTATTGGCGTCAAGCTATCGCTCAATGGGATGTCAATTTAATCCCTACTGAGCCTTTCATCATTGATTAACCGAAAAAGCCTTATTCAACCATCTTTTCAATGGTTAACTCAATAACATCATTCACAGAATCAATACTCAAAGGTGACACTTCCATAAAATAATCACCTGCTTGTGGAATGGGGTTACCACTCATTGATACTCTAGCACCCACGGTAAAAGCATCAACCGAAGACAATTTAAGTTGTGGCATCATCGCATCAGCATCACTTAAAGTGACCGTTATTGGAAGGTCTGACACTTTAAGTTTTTTAGCCGCTAAGGGCATTGGAGGGCCAGTAACCGCTTTAGCATAAACAAAAACCTCTTCATTTCCAGTGAGTTTAGCTCTAACAGCAGGGCTTATTGATATGCTTAAATTGACTTGAGCCTGAGCCACTGCAATTTGTTCAAATGGTAAGGGTGGTAATTCTGGAAAAGTACCCTTTAATTGAGTCAACATGGTTTTAATTTCATTATACGATGCTGGATCAGGTATCAATATTGGCAGCAATCGACTCCATAGGTCATAAGCGGCTGGAATATCATTACGCTGTTCTGCAGCTAGTCCACCTAACCATAAACCAATTTGATTATTAGGGTCAATTTCAATGGCTTTTTGGACCAGTTGTTCTGGCTCACCTTTCATTAATCCTTCGTTCGTCATGGCAAGTGCATCGGCTAGCGATAAGATAATATTGGGATCATCGCCAATAAGATCATACGCACGTTGATATGCTGTCACGGCTTCTGGATATTTTTGCACATTCATAAAGGTACGCCCTAAAATATACCAGCCTTCGCCATCTTCAGGGTTATCTTTTAAGCGCTTTTTAACCAATTCTAAAATTTGGCTAATACTCATATTCTCTAAATTTTGATTAGCTTGTTTCATTTCAGCTAATTTAGCTTTTGGGTCTAATAGATCTGGCTTTCCTAATTTATAATACAAACCTGAACTTGCAAGCGGTAGTGCAATCAGTAGAAAATAGATTAACCATTTTCCACCATCATGTAATTCCTTGGCTTTTTGGCTTTCAAGATCTAAAGCTAAAGCATTTTCTAAATCAGCTTTGGCAATTTCGAATTGCTCTTCAGTAAAATCGTTATTTTCTAACTGCTCTTTCAAATCCTCGAGTTTATCTTTGGCAATGACAATATTTTGCTCTTCACGAGAAATTTCATTAATTTCATCAGCACGCAATAAAGGAATAATAACGATTGCCAAAGCAATAACAATCAATACAGCTACAAGTATCCAGAACATCATAAGCAAAATAGTATTAGGTTAAGGGGGTTAATCATCAGATAAGACATTTCTAGCCTTATCAATTTTAGACGTTTTAGCCGTATCAGCTACTGGTGGTTTTTTAAAGTTTCTATAGAGCATCACCAAAATAATCAATAATAAAACAAAGGGGCCAAACCATAATAAATAAGTACTCCCTTTTAACGGAGGGCTATACACGACAAAATCACCATAACGAACGAGCATATAGTCGACTACTTCATCTCTCGACTTACCTTTTAGAACTAGTTCATAGGTTTCTGTGCGTAAATCTTTGGCTAAATCAGCATTTGAGTCCGCTATATTGTTATTTTGACAAACAAGGCAACGTAATTCTTGAATTAAACCACCATAAATTTTTTCTTGTTCGGCCGTTTCAAATTCATAGGCATCAATAGCGGCAAAACTATTAAATGAAATCATTATCGAAAACAAGGTAATAAACATTAGCTTCATAATAGTTTCTTAATCTCAGGCAGTAACTCTTGTTGTAATGACTTGGCCGTTATAGGGCCAATATGTTTGTAGCGAATGTAGCCTTGCTTATCAATTAAAAATGTTTCTGGTACACCATAGACACCCCAATCAATGCCTGTTCGGCCATCAAGGTCAGCTGCAATTTGTGTATAGGGGTTACCTAAATCAAACAGCCAACTTCGCGCGTCACTGGCTTTGTCCTTATAATTAAGCCCCAAAATTTCAACTATATTTAGCTTCGCTAAACTCTTAATGACATCATGTTCTGCTCTACAAGCAAAGCACCAAGAAGCCCACACATTTAATACCCATACCTTACCCAACATATCTTCTGTTGAAATTTGACCACTTTGCATTAATCGTGGCAAATCAAATGCTGGTGCCGGTTTATCAATTAGCACAGAAGGTACGCGATTTGGATCAATTGTTAAGCCAACGCCCAAAACAAAAATTAAAAAAACAAAAATGGCTAAGGGTATATATCCTTTCTTCATGCAATAGAACCTTGTTCATTTGATTTTGGTTTGATATTTGACTTTGCTTGCTGACGCATTAACGTATAACGGCGATCAAATATAGCGATTAAACCACCTAGTGCCATAAAAACAGCACCTAACCATATCCAACTAATGAAGGGTTTATAATAAATTCGAACAGCCCAAGCACCTTGATCACCTAAAGGCTCGCCCAAGGCGACGAACAAATCTCTAAATAAACCTTCATCAATAGCCGCTTCAGTCATTGGCATATCTTTTTGAGCATAGATACGTTTTTCTGGTTTTAAAGTAGTACTAAAATTTTCAGCCGTTACTTTAAAATCACCTGATGATGCTAAGTAATTTGGCCCCTGAATAATTTTCACACCATTAAACAAGAAATCATAACCCGCTACTGAATACACATCACCTGGTTCCATGCGTAAATCTTTTTCGACTGAATACAGACTCGTTAAGGTAATGCCAATAATAAAAACAGCGATACCGATATGCCCGGATAACATGCCATAAAAACTTGCGGGGGTATTTTTAATGGCACGAAATATTGAGGGTTTACCTGAAATTCGCTCATGAAATGCAAAAATAACAGCACTAATAACCCAAGAGGCCATCACTAAACCAAATACTGCTTCCCATATCCACTCTGGTAAGTATGAAACCGCTGCAATGGATAAAATAACCGTCAATATAACCGGTTTTATCAACATCCGTGATAAACGAGCCCAAGTATCATTCTTCCAACGAATAAACATTCCGATACCCACTAGAAAACCAATAGGTGCCATCAATAGAATAAATACAAAGTTAAAATAAGGCGGTCCAACAGAAATTTTACCACCGCCTGCATCTATCAAAATAGGATAAAGAGTACCCAATAATATAGCCGAAGTAACCACTGTTAAAAATACATTATTGAGTAACAACAACATATCACGTGAAAACAGCTGTGTTGATGTTGCACTCTTTAGTAATGGCGCACGCCAAGCATATAAAAATAAAGATAAGCCAACCACTAGCACTAAAAACATCAAAATAAAGATGCCACGTTCAGGATCACTAGCAAAGGCATGAACCGAGGTTAAAACACCTGAGCGCACCAAAAATGCACCCAATAAACTTAATGAAAATGCAGATATTGAGAGCAAGGCCGTCCAAGCTTTAAAGTTTCCACGTTTTTCAGTGATCGCTAACGAATGAATGAGTGCAGTACCAATTAACCATGGCATAAAGGAGGCATTTTCGACAGGATCCCAAAACCACCAGCCGCCCCACCCAAGTTCGTAGTATGCCCACCAACTGCCAAGAGCAATCCCTAAGGTTAAGAACAACCAAGCAACATTAGTCCAAGGCCTAGCCCAACGAGCCCAAGCGGTATCAATATTTCCAGATATTAAAGCCGCAATAGCAAATGAAAATGCTACTGAAAAGCCAACATAACCTAAGTACAACATTGGAGGATGAATGATTAACCCAGGGTCTTGTAATAGAGGGTTTAAATCACGCCCTTCTAACGGCATTGGGAATATTCGTTCAAATGGATTAGATGTAAAGATAATAAACATCAAAAAGCCAATGCTGATAAAGCCCATAATAGCTAAAACACGAGCCAACATTGCCTTCGGAACATGGTCGCTATAAAGAGCCACCGCAGCTGTCCACACCGTTAAGATTAGCGCCCAAAGTAATAGCGAACCTTCATGTGCCCCCCAAACGCCCGAGATAAGGTACATCAATGGCAGTGTGGTATTTGAATTATTAACTGCATAGGCTACAGAAAAGTCATTGACGACAAATGACCAGGTTAAACAAGCATAAGAGAAACCGACAAAAAGTAACTGACCTAAAGCAAGGGGTTTTGCCATATTCATCCAACGAATATTACCTGTTCCTGCTCCAATCATGGGGAAAATAGCTAAGATAACGGCTAGACATAAGCCGATGATGAGCGCAAATTGACCTAACTCGGGGATCATATGTCAGTACTCCCTGGCTTCGCGCTCTTTTCATACATTATGTTTTTCTTTTTCCCTTCGGCTATTGCGGCTGCAATTTCTGGAGCCATATAGTTTTCATCATGTTTTGCTAGCACTTCGTCGGCTATAAAATTACCTTCTGCATCAAGCTTTCCATTAGCAATAATGCCTTGGCCTTCGCGAAACAAATCGGGGAGAATGCCCGTATATTTAACGACAATTTTTTCGCCATTGGTGGTTAGTTCAAAATGTACGGTTAAGCCGTCACCTGGACGATTGACACTTTTTTCAACCACTAAGCCACCGACACGAAATTTCTTATCGACAGGTGCTTTACCAGCAACAATTTCATCAGGCGTGAAGAAAAACACAATATTTTCATTAAAGGCTTTTAAAGCAAATGAAACACCAACACCAACGCCAGCAATCATTAAAAATATAAGCGTTAAGCGTTTCGTTCTAGCTGGAGTCATAATGTTATACAGTGATAAAGGTTAATATTATTGGTCATCTAATTCTAAACGACGTGCTATTTTTTTTAGTGTGGCTTTACGTCGCATTACCGGTAAAACCCACATAATGGTTAATGATACGGCTGTTATACCATACGAAAACCAAACATAACTGGCGTAGCCACCCATGTGAAAGAATTCAGACATGTTCATCAGCGAATAAGTTCCTTAACCCACTTGCTATTTCGCTCACGCTCTAAAAGTTCTGCGCGGCATCGTTGCAAGAGATTTATAATAAAATATACTTTAAAAGACATTGCCATCACTAATAATGGAATAAGCATTGATGTGTCCATTCCGGGCCCACCTGCTTTCAACACGGTTGGCCCTTGATGCAGTGAGTTCCACCATTCGACTGAATAATGAATAATGGGGATATTAATCACCCCGACAATCGCTAAAATAGACACTGCCCTTGCAGCAATTCGTTTATCTTCTATTGCGTTATATAGGCCTAAAACACCTAAATAAAGAAATAATAGCAATAGTTCTGAGGTTAATCGTGCATCCCAAACCCACCACGTTCCCCACATCGGCTTACCCCAAACAGAGCCGGTCACTAAGGCTAAAAAGGTAAACATAGCACCAATGGGGGCACAACTAATCATCACAACTTCAGCCAATTTCATGCGCCAAACCATCACGACGACACCGGCTGTAGCCATCA
The DNA here is from genome assembly GCA_964480635.1 of uncultured Gammaproteobacteria bacterium. Lineage (GTDB taxonomy): Bacteria > Pseudomonadota > Gammaproteobacteria > CAYZQE01. Next base: position 10,970 of record CAYZQE010000038.1, read on the forward strand.
CGATATAAATAAACAGCGACATCCAAGCTGCTGGCACATGAACATAGATAATGCGATAGCTTTCACCTTGCTGATAATCAGTCGGCGCTAAAATTAGCCCGCCCACTAAACCATAAACGGTTAGCAAGACAAACAGAGCTATTAACCACGGCAGCCATTTACCAGCAATGCGATAAAAATGGGGGGGAGAACTTAATTTATGATACCAAAGAAACATATTATTATATTATTTTTACTTTTAAAGAGTATTCGACTTATTCAAATGACTGTCTATAAAATGGATTAACTAAGAAGCCCCTGATTAAGCCCCATTATTTTCGGCTTCTTTTAAAGCCATTAACTAAAACTCATTTTTAAGGCAGCGGCTGTTGCCATTGGCGATAAAGAGACCGCTAAAAACAAAAATGCCAATAGCATTGATATTTGTCCGGATGCTTCAAAGCCACCAACAGTGACATCTATCGCACTGGCGGCGAATATTAACACGGGAACATATAAGGGTAAAACTAACAAAGACAAGATAATGCCCCCTTTTTTAAGACCAATGGTCAAGGCAACACCTATGGCACCAATTAAACTCAGCACAGGAGTCCCTAATAATATGGTTAATAACAATATTCCCATCGCCTCATCAGGCATACCTAGCATCATAGCTAAAAGAGGAGAGATTAATAATAATGGTAAGCCTGTTACTAGCCAATGAGAACATACTTTAGCTAACACTAAAATAGAGACAGGATGCGCACTGAGCACTAGCTGCTCTAAGGTACCATCGTCAAAGTCTGAACGAAACATGCTATCTAACGACAGCATTGACGATAATAACGCCGCGACCCAAATAACCCCTGGAGCAATACGCGCTAATAGCACGGTATCAGCACCAACAGCCAAGGGGAATAATGTAATCACCATGACAAAAAACAAGATGGGGTTAAAAAATTCGGAGCGATTACGAAAAGCAATAATCAGATCACGCTTTAATAAAAAATTAAAGGCTTGCAATAGTGAAAGTCGAGTCATAATTTTAATTTCGACTCCTTTTAGCTTCAGCTCGTTTAGCATCAGCTAAATCTGATAAATTAAGCCTCACTAAATCAGCTTTATCCTTTAATGCTAAAGCATGATGAGACGTCATTGCAATCAGTCCACCCTGCTCTAAATGGTTTAAAAATATATTTTCAAATAACGCTATGCTGGCAGTATCAAGCGAAGTAAACGGCTCGTCTAAAATCCAAAATGGGGCTTCGGTCACGA
>CAYZQE010000038.1:12323-21091 GCA_964480635.1 uncultured Gammaproteobacteria bacterium
GTATCAAGCGAAGTAAACGGCTCGTCTAAAATCCAAAATGGGGCTTCGGTCACGACTAAGCGGGCTAAGGCTAAACGACGCTTTTGGCCAGCTGATAAGGTTGAAACTAAGTTATCGCCAAAGGCATATAAATTAACTACCTTTAAGGCATCATCAAGGTTTATCTCTTTGGGCTTGGCTATAGCTTGCGCCATGCGTAAGTTTTCTAAACAGGTTAAATCACGTTTTATGCCATCATGATGGCCTACATAATTAATTTGCTCATAATATTCGCCGGCAAGTGACTCAATAGATTCACCGTTAAAAAATACATCGCCACTTTCAGGTAAACTTAAACCGGTTAAAATTCGCAATAGGCTGGTTTTACCACTGCCGTTTTTACCTTCAATATGTAGCATTTGACCTGATTTTAGCTCAAGAGATAAATCACTGATTAATTTGCGGTCATCTCGCACACAGTGTAATAAAACCAAACTTAAGGAATGATCTGTCGCTTGTTTAATGCTCAACTCTTGATACAAACAAAATCATCCGCCGTGTCTGCAATCTCATCCAAGCCATCATTTGATTCCTTGACATTTATACGCGCTTTATTCCAAATAATAGTTGACGTTCGATTGGAACACTCTGCATTAGTAGATGGGCTATCGCACAAAGACCCATTGTAACGATTGTCGGAAAAATCATGAATACCGTTTTTGGTGCCAGACGAAAAAACAGCTAAATCTATCAACTCTAAACCACTGGCATCAAAGCTACCATTGCCATTAACATCCAAAAAAGGTTCTTCAAGGTCAGTAAAGCTTTCATCAAAATTAAACAGGCCATCGTCATTAGCATCAATAAATGATTCTTCGCCAGAAGTAAATATTGTAAACGCATTACTACACACAGATTGAAAGTGCCTAGGATCACCCGATGTCCATTCCACACTACAAGTACCTTCAGAACCTATAAAACATTGGTCAGTATCAAAAGAACCCCATTCTGTTCTAAAATTAACTGGTGTATTAAAGTTTGTCTGTATCAAATCATTAACATCATCTGCATTCGCGGTAACCGTAATTGTAGTGCGTCTATAAAAACCATTTTCATTAAAAACTTTTGGCTGGCCATCACTAAACGTTATAAAAAACCCATCAGAGACAAAGATACCTGTTTGCTCGCTCTCATCTATGCCTTCAGGTACATCGCCAGATGCTACTTCATCAGGTGCTGCCTCATCAGATGCTGCCTCATCTGACGTATTTGAATCAGTCGAACTATAATTATTAGTGTCACAGCCTGAGACTATGAAAGCAGCGCTAACAAATATTATAATTTTAAAAACATCCATTATTATTTCCTTTAGTTTTTGCTTAAGAATTACGGTTTAGTTATTATTTACTTTGCTTATCATTTTTTAGGTCTACAATTCTAAATAACCAAGAAATCACTTTAAGAGTAGCTAATAAAACACTGTTTGTAAAAGTTTTTTATGGTTTTCTCTATCTTCAGGCTATTTTTTAGGAATATATAAATCTGTTATCGTTCCTTCAGCCATTTCGGCGGCGAAATTAAACGTCTCAGATAACGTTGGATGAGGATGAATGGTTAAGCTTATATCTTCAATATCAGCGCCCATTTCTAGAGCTAATACAGCTTCTGATATTAACTCACCTGCATTAGGGCCAACAATACCAGCACCAATGATACGTTTCGTTTTCTTGTCAAAAAGGACTTTGGTCAAACCTTCATCACGATCTAAGCCTAATGAACGGCCAGATGCCGCCCAAGGGAAGGCACCTTTTATATAGTCTAAGCCTTGTTCTTTTGCCTCAGTTTCAGAGACACCCATCCATGCAATTTCAGGGTCAGTATAAGCAACCGATGGAATGGTTAATGGTTCGAAATATGACTTATGCCCAGCAATCACTTCGGCAGCAACCTTTGCTTCGTGCGTTGCTTTATGAGCTAGCATGGGTTGCCCTACAATATCACCTATCGCATAAATATTTGGCACATTCGTTTTCATCTGTTTATCGACATTGATGAAACCCATCTCATCGACATTGATGCCTGCATTTTCTGCGCCTATTTTTAATCCATTAGGGCGGCGACCAACAGCGACTAGCACTTTGTCATAAATTTGGGGTTCAGGTGCCTTATTACCTTCAAAGCTCACTTTTAAACCTTGTTTTAAAGCTTCGATTTCTGTCACTTTGGTTTTCAAATAAATCGCACTGTATTGTTTTTTAATGCGCTTCATTAAAGGACGTACTAAGTCTTTATCACAACCTGGAATTAATCTATCCATAAATTCAACAACGGTTATTTCAGAACCTAAAGCATCATAAACTGTTGCCATTTCTAAACCAATAATGCCGCCCCCAATAATTAATAACTTTTTAGGGATATCAGTCATTTCCAATGCGCCTGTTGAATCAATCAAGCGAGGGTCATCATTAGGGAAAGGCGGAATTTCAGTCGCTTGCGAACCCGCAGCAATAATACAATTATCAAAAGAAACAATGGTTTCTTTTTCATCTTTTATTATTTTTATTGAATTTGCATCAATAAATTCAGCAACACCATGAATAACAGTGACTTTACGTTGCTTAGCTAACAGCATTAAACCGCCTGTCAACTTATTGACCACACGGTTTTTAAAACCCAGTATGCCTTCTCGGTCAATGTTAGGTTTACCAAAATCAACACCGTTTTTAGCCATATGCTCGGCTTCATTAATAATTTGCGCGGTATGTAATAATGCTTTTGACGGAATACAACCAACGTTTAAACAAACACCACCTAGCGTGTCATAACGTTCGATTAGAATGACTTTTTTGCCCAAATCGGCAGCTCTAAAGGCTGCTGTATAACCACCAGGCCCCGCACCTAACACAACAACATCGGCATGTTCGTCTGATTGAGATGTATTCAAGGCGACTGGTGTTGCTGGTTCTTCTTTTGTTATTGGCACTTCATCACTTGCTTGGGTTTCAGTCTGTGCAGTTTCAATTTGACCAAACACACTACCCGTAGATACTTTATCGCCTACCTTTATGCTTAAAGCCAATATTTTGCCTGATAATTCAGCGGGAATATCCATCGTTGCTTTATCTGATTCTATGGTAAATAAAGCATCTTCTTTTTCGACAGTATCACCTGCTGCCACGTGAATTTCAATCACTTCGACTGCGTCAAAGTCACCAATATCGGGTACTACTAAATCTGTTGTTGCCATTATAATAAAACTCGTCTCATGTCAGTAATTACCTGACTTAAATATGAAGTAAAACGTGCGCCTTGAGCGCCGTCTATCACCCTGTGATCATAAGAAAGCGCTAAAGGTAAAATATTTCTCGCAGCAAACGATCCATCCGCTTGATAAACCGGTGTCATTTTAGAGCGTGCAACGCCTAAAATAGCTACTTCGGGTGCATTAACAATCGGTGTAAACTGCGTACCACCAATACCACCTAAACTCGAGATAGAAAAACAACCACCTTGTAAATCTTTAGGCATTAATTTTCCTTCTCTAGCACGGCCTGCCACTTCGGCAACCTCGGCGGCTAATTCATAGATACCTTTTTGATCAACATCTTTAATCACAGGTACCATTAAACCATTAGGTGTATCGACAGCGACACCAATATTAAAGTATTTCTTTATAACTAAATTCTCACCTGTCGCATCAAGACTAGCATTAAAATTAGGATGTTCTTGTAAAGCGGCGACAACTGCTTTCATAATGAAGACTAACGGCGTTAAACGAACGCCTTTACGCTCGGCTTCTTTGGCTAAAGATTTTCTAAAAGTTTCTAATTCTGTAATATCTGCTTCGTCAAATTGTGTCACGTGAGGAACTGTTACCCAACTTCTATGTAGATGCGCACCTGATATTTTTTTAATACGGCTTAAGGCAACTGTTTCTATTTCGCCAAACTTACTAAAATCAATGCTAGGTGCTGCTGAAACTGCAATGCCATTAGCACTTGCCCCACCACCAGATTGCAATGCTGACTTAACAAACGATTGAACATCTTCTTTAAGCACACGTCCTTTATCACCAGAGCCAACGACTTGCCCAATATCAACACCAAGTTCACGGGAAAAACGCCTAATAGCGGGACTGGCATGTGAATCACTAGATGACGTTATTGGCGAAGCCGAAGATGTTGGTGCAACGGCTGCTGGAGCAGACTTTGCGACTTCAATCGTTTTTTCTACTGTCTTAGTAGGCGCTTCTACTGCTTCTGCTTTTTCTTCTATAGGCGCTGCAACATCGTCTGATACTTCGATTGTCGCAATAGTAGACCCTTCTCTTATTTTATCACCAACTACCACTGCAACTGATTTGATAACACCTGCAAAAGGTGAAGGAATTTCCATGGTTGCTTTATCTGATTCTAAAACGATTAATGAATCATCGACGGCAACCGTGTCACCTTTGTTAATGATCATTTCAATAATTTCGATTTCGTCAAAATCACCTAGATCTGGTAGTGTAATTGTTTGTATGTTCGACATTAAGTTTGTCTCCTAAGCTTTATTCTTTAACGCCCTCTCTCAGCGAGAGTGGGTTGGGGTGAGCGATAAATCTCAAAACTAGATTTAGAGATGATCCAACTGCACCATTTACCCTCGCCCCAGCCTTCTTCCTCAAGAGGTAGAGGAAAACACCAGATTGGGTGAGGTTTATATTTTCTATACTAAACTGTTATTGGGTTGGCTTTATCGACATCAATGTTATATTTTTTAATGGCTTGCTTAACAACATCTGCTTTCACCAAACCTTCATCCATTAACGATGTCAACGCTGCTAAAACAACGTAATAACGATTCACTTCAAAGAATACTCTTAAATTAGCACGCGTATCACTGCGGCCAAAACCATCTGTTCCTAACACGTTGTAACTCATCGGAATAAATTCACGAATTTGGTTTGAATAGGTTCTTGTATAATCAGTCGCAATAATCGCTGGGCCTTTTTTACCGGTTAACAACTGAGTGACAAAGGGAACACCTGCTTTTTTACCAGGATTTAATTGATTAACACGTTTAACGGCTTCTGCTTCTCGCGCTAATTCATTAATACTGGTTAAGCTCCAAATATCAGCAGCCACACCAAAATCATCTTTAAGTAATTCTGCTGCTGCAATCACTTCACGTAAAATCGTACCACTGCCTAATAGCTGAACCTTAAGCTTAGTATCTTTTGTTTTTTGCAGCTGATACATGCCTTTAATAATGTAAACTTCAGCACCTTTTGGCATTTCTGGATGCTTATAATTTTCATTCATCGCTGTAATATAATAGAAGCAGTTTTCACCCGCTTCGTACATACGTTTCATACCATCATGAATAATGACTGCTAATTCATACGCAAACGTTGGATCATACGCTTTACAGTTTGGAATGGTGCCTGCTGTAATTAAACTATGACCATCTTGATGTTGTAACCCTTCACCTGCAAGCGTTGTTCTACCTGCTGTACCACCAATTAAGAAGCCACGCACTTGCATATCACCCGCTGCCCAAGCCAAGTCACCAATACGCTGAAAACCAAACATTGAATAGTAGATATAAAACGGAATCATATTAACGCCGTGTGTGTAATAAGACGAACCCGCTGCAATCCAAGAAGAAAATGCGCCAGCCTCGTTAATACCTTCTTGTAGAATTTGACCTTTTTTATCTTCGCGATAATACATTACTTGGTCAGAATCCATTGGCTCATATAACTGGCCTTTACTGGAATAGATACCCAATTGACGGAACATACCTTCCATGCCAAAAGTGCGTGCTTCGTCTGGTACGATTGGCACGATGTTTTTACCAATTTCTTTATGACGCGCTAAAGTTGCTAGCATACGCACAAAAGCCATTGTGGTTGAAAATTCTCGATCGCCGCTGGATTTCAACAAAGCATCAAATATGCTTAAATCAGGGATGGTTAAACGTTCTGCCGAATCAACACGAGTTGGTGTCACGCCACCCAATGCTTCACGACGCTCACGCATATATTTCATTTCTAAGCTGTCTTCTGCGAACTTATAAAATGGAACGTCATTAATTTCTTCATCGGTGACAGGGATATTAAAACGGTCACGGAATGCTTTAAGCGCATCTTCACCCATTTTCTTTTGCGAGTGAGTAATGTTCTGGCCTTCACCCGCCTCACCCATACCATACCCCTTGACGGTTTTGGCAAGAATACAGACTGGCTGGCCTTTTGTAGCGGCAGCCTCTGCATAAGCCGCATACACTTTTTGAGGGTCATGACCGCCACGATTCAAACGCCAAATATCTTTATCAGACATGTCAGCGACCATTTCTAATAACTCAGGGTATTTACCAAAAAAGTGCTCGCGCGTATAGGCACCACCTTTTGCTTTATAAGATTGGTATTCACCATCCACTGCCTCTGCCATACGTTTTTGCAGTAAACCGTCTTTATCTTTAGCTAATAATGGGTCCCAATATGAACCCCAAACTACTTTGATAACCTTCCAGCCTGCGCCACGGAAGCTGCCTTCTAATTCTTGAATGATTTTCCCATTACCGCGAACGGGGCCATCTAAACGCTGCAAATTACAATTAATAACAAAAATTAAATTATCTAAACTTTCACGCGAGGCTAAAGATATAGCGCCTAACGATTCGGGTTCATCTGTTTCACCATCACCTAAATAAGCCCAAACCTTACGGTTTTGCTCTGGCACTAAACCTCGGTTTTCCATATATTTTAGAAACCGCGCTTGGTAAATTGCCATAATAGGCCCAAGCCCCATAGAAACGGTTGGAAACTGCCAAAAATCAGGCATTAACCAAGGATGAGGGTAAGAAGACAAAGCTTTCCCACCGTCAGCTTCTTGTCTAAAATTAAGTAAATGCTCGTCTGTTAAACGCCCTTCCACATAGGCACGCGCATAAATACCAGGTGCTGAGTGGCCTTGATAAAAGACCAAGTCACCTTTATTTTCATCGTTAGATCCACGATAAAAATGATTAAAACCCACATCATATAATGTGGCTGCTGAGGCAAAACTGGCAATATGACCACCCAGCTCACTGGTTTTACGGTTCGCTTGAACCACCATTGCTAAAGCATTCCAACGAATGACCGAACGAATACGATGCTCCAACTCTTGATCACCTGGGATTCTTTTTTCTTGCGCAATGCTGAGTGTATTTATATAAGGTGTGTTTGCACTAAAAGGCAAATCAGCACCTTCTTGACGAGCCTTTTCAATCATTTTTTCTAATAAAAAATGTGCTCTCTCGATACCTTCTCTTTTTAAAACAGAGTCCAAAGAGTCAACCCATTCTTGTGTTTCAAGGGGATCAACATCTGTATAATTTGCCATAAAAACTCTCTAAATTGTTTCTTATTGTATTAATTCTAGTCACAAAATGAGTGAACTAGTTTTCTTTATCTAATTAAACATTATAACGCCACTAGACACTTTCCTTCACTTTTTTTAAATTTAATTTACTTTAATTAGTTTTAAATTTAAAAAAACACCCCCTTTAAATAGGGCCTTTCAAGTGAAAATCTACCATTTAAGCTTAGAACAGCATTAAATTTATAAGAAATTTAATGCTGTCATGGCATAATGCACCGCTCACAAAACGAGTAACATTCATTGCAAACCCTCACTATTTTAAAACCTGACGACTGGCACTTACACTTTAGAGACGGTGCTTTTTTAAGCCGTACGGTACAAGACACTGCCAATCAATTTGGTCGAGCCATTGTGATGCCTAATTTATCACCGCCCGTTCGCACAAGCAGCGATGCCGAGGCCTATTTCCAACGCATAAAAAAACACATCCCTAAAGGCAATACATTTGAAGCGTTGATGACGTTATATTTAACGGATAACACAACTGCACTTGACATTAAAAAAGCATCTGAATCACCTTGCGTCTACGCGGCGAAACTCTATCCTGCTGGTGCCACCACTAATTCTGATTTTGGTGTCAGTCATGTTGATAAACTCCATGACGCTTTAACGGCAATGCAAAAATATAATTTACCTCTCCTTATACACGGTGAGTCGACTGATCCAAATGATGATATTTTTGATCGCGAGAAAATTTTCATTGATCAGACATTGATTCCACTGCGCAAAAAATTTCCTGATTTAAAAATAATTTTTGAACACATTACCACTAAAGATGCTGTTAATTATGTAAAAGAAGCTAATAAACTCACGGCAGCAACCATCACACCGCAGCACTTATTGATTAATCGTAATGCACTTTTTAAAGGTGGCATTCGCCCACATCACTATTGCTTACCTGTCGTTAAACGAGAAGAACATCGCTTAGCACTGAATGAAATCGCCATCAGTGGTCATAATCGTTTTTTTGCTGGTACTGATAGCGCCCCGCACACGTCTGATAAAAAAGAATCATCTTGTGGCTGTGCGGGTATTTATTCTTCAAGCCATGCAATAGAGCTTTATGCAGAAGCTTTTGAACGCAATAGCAATTTCTCAAATTTTGAAAAGTTCATGAGCATCAATGGCGCTCTATTTTATGGGCTCTCTCCCCATAAAGACACGATCACGTTAAATAAAAAAGCATGGCAAGTGGTTGATTCATTAAGTTATGGGGCGCCAGAAGACAAGCAAAACCTCATCCCTTTTATGGCGGGTGAAACACTTCAATGGGCAATAAACAATGACTGATATTATTAAAATGAAAGACCGCTTTAGAGGTTTTTTACCTGTCGTCGTCGATGTAGAAACAGGTGGTTTTAATGAAAAAACAGATGC
>CAYZQE010000039.1:0-20646 GCA_964480635.1 uncultured Gammaproteobacteria bacterium
ATTTATTTCTTTAGTTAAAATATTTTGTTGTTGACAACGGGGAGTCCACATAAGCTATCAACTTTGGCTCATGGCTAAGATTGATAGAAAACCATTGATTTCGATATTTTCATAGTCATCGAAATTTAGTTTCATGTGGTTATTCGTCAATGTTTTATTTTAAAAATCCAATAAACTTTATGCTTTGTGATGAGTTTTATCTAAGTGCTTATTTTTTAGCTAGAAATATTGCTGAAAACTAACAATTTAAACACTTTTCGCGTACACTGCGCGCTTTTGTAAATATGCCTCAGGCGGTTTCGTATGCGGATGAAAAATATTCGGAATTTTTCCATTATAGCGCACATAGATCATGGTAAATCGACCATAGCAGATCGTTTTATTCAAATTTGTGGTGGTTTATCAGAACGTGAAATGGAAAGCCAAGTACTGGACTCTATGGATTTAGAGCGTGAACGTGGTATTACCATTAAAGCGCAGAGTGTATCTCTAGATTACACCGCTAGAAATGGTGAAACCTATCATTTAAATTTTATTGATACTCCCGGTCATGTTGATTTCTCTTATGAAGTATCACGTTCTTTGGCCGCTTGTGAGGGCGCGTTATTAGTGGTGGATGCTTCACAAGGTGTTGAAGCGCAAAGTGTTGCCAATTGTTATACGGCTATTGAGCTAGATTTAGAAGTCATTCCGGTGTTAAACAAAATTGATTTACCAGCGGCCGACCCCGATAAAGTTAAAAAAGAAATCGAAGATATCATAGGTATTGATGCCAGTGAAGCGATTGAAGTCAGCGCCAAGTCTGGTTTAGGGATTGATGATTTATTAGAGCAGCTTGTCGAATTAGTGCCTGCCCCACAAGGTTCTTATGAAAACCCATTTCAAGCGTTAATTATTGACTCTTGGTTTGATAGTTATGTGGGTGTTATCACCTTAGTTCGTGTGGTCGAAGGCCGTATTGAACCTAAAAATAAAATTAAAATGATGTCGACTGGATTTGAATTTCAAGTTGATAAAGTCGGTGTTTTTACCCCTAAGCGTAAAGAGACAACCTGTTTAGAAGCAGGTGATGTTGGGTATGTCATATCTGGTATTAAGGACATCGAGTCAGCAAAAGTGGGTGATACGATTACATCGGTATTACACCCCGCTAAATCAGCATTACCTGATTTTAAAGAAGTTCAACCTCGAGTATTTGCTGGTTTATTTCCGATTGCAGCAGAAGATTATGAAAACTTACGGGAAGCGTTAAAAAAATTAAAGTTAAACGATGCTGCATTGCAGTTTGAGCCAGAAACGTCTCAAGCATTAGGCTTTGGTTTTCGTTGTGGCTTTTTAGGCATGCTGCACATGGAAATTGTGCAAGAACGTTTAGAGCGAGAATATGACCTTGATTTGATTTCAACAGCCCCAACTGTTATTTATGAAGTTGAAACAACAGCCGGTGAAACATTAACAATACATAACCCTTCTGAATTACCACCGGTAAATTTTATTAAAGAAATACGTGAACCCATTATTAAGGCTAATATTTTAGTGCCAGATACATACGTGGGTGCAGTGATGAAGCTGTGTATTGAAAAGCGCGGCGTACAAAAAAATATGAACTATATGGGCAGCCAAGTTTCTATAGTTTTTGAATTGCCATTAAGTGAAGTGGTTTTAGACTTTTTTGACCGTTTAAAAAGTGTGAGTCGAGGTTATGCCTCATTTGATTATGAATTATTACGCTTTGATGCAGCGCCATTAGTGAAGTTAGATGTACTTATTAATAGCGAAAAGGTTGATGCATTAGCTTTAGTGGTGCATAAAGATAATGCGGTTTATCGTGGTCGCTCATTAGTCGAAAAGATGAAGGAATTAATTCCTCGTCAAATGTTTGATGTGGCTATTCAAGCAGCGATAGGATCAAGGATTATTTCACGCAGCAGTATTAAAGCATTGCGTAAAAATGTGACTGCCAAGTGTTATGGCGGTGATATTTCACGAAAAAAGAAGTTGTTACAAAAACAAAAAGACGGCAAAAAGCGGATGAAACAAGTCGGTAATGTTGAAATACCACAGTCGGCATTTCTTGCTGTATTAAAAGTAGACGATTAATAGAATTTAAAGGTTATTGTTGAGTTATGAAAGATTTTCATTTTGATTTTGAAGTGTTATTAGTTAGTTTTGTTGTTCTTAGCGGCATTATTTGGTTGTTAGATATACTGTTTTGGGCAAAACATAGAGAGGTTAATAAAGAAGACCCCATAGCGGTCGAATACGCGAAATCATTTTTCCCTGTATTACTGGTCGTTATGATTCTTCGATCATTTATTATGGAGCCCTTTCGCATCCCTTCAGGATCAATGATGCCAACACTTTTGGTAGGTGACTTTATTTTAGTGAATAAATTTGCCTATGGAATTCGGTTGCCAGTGATCCATACTAAAATGACAGAAGGCACAGAACCAGCAAGAGGCGATGTGGCCGTGTTTCGTTTTCCTTTAGACCCATCTTTAGATTATATTAAACGTATTATTGGTATTCCTGGTGATCGCATAGAATATTTCGACAATCAATTGAGTGTTAATGGCGTGCCCATTAATACTCAGTATAAAGGTATATACCCGGGTCAGACACCTATTCGGGCTTGTAAAGAAACGCTAGATGATGAATGTAGAACTCAAGTGCTGGAGGAATGTACTTATCAAGTAAAAGAGGTGAATGAAGAGGCTTTAAATCGCCAAATGAGTGAATGTTTTGGTGTTTATAGTATGGCAGGCAATAGGGTGTATCAAATTAAAGCCGATTCTTTTGATCATTTATTTATGGACGACCCACGTGTTGGCGTTAGAATGGATAATGCGGGTAATGGCAGTGATGGTGAGTTTGATGTTCCTGCTGGTCATTACTTTGTCATTGGTGATAATAGAGATAATAGTAACGATGGCCGCTTTTGGGGGTTTGTACCCGAAGAAAACTTAGTGGGTAAGGCTTTCATGGTTTGGATGCATTGGGATTGGAGTGAAGGCGGCAGCGGCCTTAATGTCTCGCGCATAGGCAAACAATTTTAATAAGAAGAAAGGTGTAACAATGAATATGGTAAAACAGAACATAAAAAAACAAGATGGTTTAACGGCATTTGGGCTTATATTTGTCATTGCGTCCTTTGGTTTTTTTATAATTACCTCATTTAAAGTGGGGCCGATGTATATGGATTTTTATCAAATTCAAACGATTATAAAATCCGTTGGTAAAGACGATTCAATCAATCTAAAGTCTAAAAAAGATATTTGGATAGCGATTAATAAGCGTTTACGAATTAACAATATTAGAACCAGAACGGTTGACGATTTTATTATCACTCGTGACCGAGAAAGAAAAATTACGACAGTGACCATTAAATATGAAGTGAGAGAAGAATATGTCGCCAATACTTTTATAGGCGCTACTTTTGAAAAAGACATTGAGCTAATTCGTTGAATAAACTGACTAAATTTCAAGCGGTTATACATTGTCATTTAAATGATGAAGGGCTTTTAGATCAGGCTTTAACACATCGCAGTGTCCATAGAAGCATCAACAATGAACGTTTAGAGTTTTTAGGCGATAGCGTGCTAAGTGTTGTTATTACCGAGTTTATCTATAACGAGCTTAAGTCTTCAAATGAAGGTGAATTAAGTCGAATACGTTCATCCTTAGTTAAAGAAGAGGCTCTCGCGCGAGTCGCACGTGATATCGATTTAGGGCAGTACCTTCATTTAGGTGCCGGTGAATTAAAAAGCGGTGGTTTTCGCCGCGATTCTATTTTGTCAGATGCTTTAGAAGCCATTATTGGTGCCGTCTATTTAGATAAGGGTTATGATGAAGCCAAAAAGGTTATTCTTTTTTTATATCAAGAATATTTAATTACGCTGCCTTCCCCTACGAGTTTAAAAGACCCAAAAACAAAATTACAAGAATATCTACAATCAAAAAAGATAGATTTGCCAACCTATACGGTGACAGATTCGAGTGGCAAAGCTCATAACCAAGTGTTTACCGTGAGTTGCTCGATTCCCGAATTAAAAATGTCATCAGTTGGTACGGGTACGAGTCGTAAAAAGGCAGAACAGATGTCGGCATCTGAATTGTTCGATCAATTTAAGAATGATTAAATTATGACAACTGACGCTCAAAGCACCAAGTATAAATCAGGCTACGTTGCTTTATTAGGTCGCCCAAATGTTGGTAAATCGACATTAATGAATGCCTTAGTGGGTGAGAAGATAAGCATTACCGCTCATAAGCCTCAGACCACTCGACATCAAATTTTAGGCATAAAATCAACGGACGATTATCAGTGTATTTTTGTAGATACGCCGGGTATTCATACAGACCAACAAAAAGCCATTAATCGTTATATGAACCGTGCAGCAAAAAGCATGGTGAGCGATGTCGATTTAGTGTGTGTATTGATTGAAGTGCATAACTTTACCAAACAAGACCGAGTTATCATCGAGTCTTTAAAAAGTGTAAAAAATGTGGTGTTTATTTTGAATAAAATAGACATGCAAGGTAAAGCGGCATGCTTACCCATTATGCAAGAGCTAGCGGCATTAAGGCCTAATACCGATGTTATCCCTGTGTCAGCATTAAAAGAAGATAATTTAGAGCGCCTAGAAGCTGTTATTACTGAATATTTACCGATCAGCACAGCTCATTACCCCAAAGATCAATTAACTGATAAGTCTGTTCGCTTTATGGTGGCTGAAATTATTCGTGAAAAAATATTTCGTGAGTTTTCAAAAGAGCTGCCTTATGCCACAACGGTAGACATTGAACATTATGTTGATGAAGAGGATATGACACGTATCTCTGCTTCAATATGGGTTGAGCGAAAATCACAAAAAGGGATTATCATCGGCAAGCAAGGCCAGACGCTGAAAAAAGTAGGCACTATGGCCAGAATAGGCATTGAAGATTTATTGCAACGTAAAGTCTATTTGCAACTCTGGGTTAAAATAAGAGAAGGCTGGTCAGATGACGAACGTTCACTGCGATCTTTTGGATATACCTCTGATACCTAGGATGTCGTCGTGCTTCCCACTAAAGTAAACGACCAACCTAGTTACTGTTTGCACCGAATAAACTATGGTGAAAGTAGCTATATACTTGATTGTCTCACTCGAGATTATGGGCGTATATCAGTGATAGTGAAGGGGGGTAAAAAGCGCAAAAACCAAGCTGACTTTCAACTCTTTCAATTACTCAATATTAACTTTAGCGGTAAAAGTGATTTAAAAACCTTAACAGGTTTAGAATGCCAGTCATACGCCTTAGACTCTAAAGCCAATTTAGCAGGGATGTATGCGAATGAATTGATGATTCACTTATTGCCTAAACATGAAGGAAGTGACGTCGTTTTTTTTAGCTATCAACGCCTTCTATTAACGTTAAGTAAAGAAGATTTAGAAGAACCATTAAGAACTTTTGAATTTAAATTATTAAGCTATTTAGGTGTACTAGCCGATTTCACAATGGATTGTCATTCTAACGAGCACATTCAAAACGAACTTTACTATCAATATCATCCCGAACAAGGTTTTCGTTTAGCGCAAGGTAGCAAAGGTTTCTTAGGTGAGCATATCTTAGCAATCGAACAAAATAACTATGATAGACTCAGCTTAATGAGCGCTAAACAAATAATGCGTCAAACTATTCAATGGCAGCTTAATGGTAAAGAATTAAAAACTCGCGCATTATTTAAACAGCTATTTTCAAGATAGCCACACAATAAAAACATACAAAATCATGTCATATATTCAAACAACAGAATTACTTTTAGGCGTTAATATTGACCATATTGCAACCATACGTCAATCACGCGGTACGCGTTACCCAGACCCTATCTATGCAGCACAGATAGCCGAGCATTCAGGTGCCGATTCTATCACTTTTCATCTAAGAGAAGATCGTAGGCACATACAAGAACGGGATTGTTATTTACTAAAAGAAACCGTGCAAACAAAGTTGAATTTAGAAATGGCAGTGACCTCTGAAATGCTAAAGTTTGCCATCGCATTAGAGCCAGAAGATTGTTGTTTAGTGCCAGAAAAGCGTGAAGAATTAACCACAGAAGGTGGTTTAGATGTTGCGGGCCAACTAGCTAAAATGAAAGATGCTTGCGCTATGTTAGCTGAAAAAAATATAAGAGTAAGTCCCTTTATCGATGCCAAAAAAGACCAAATTGATGCCGTTATCGAATGCGGAGCACCTTGCATAGAAATACACACAGGTCACTTTTCCGAAGCCAAAGGTGAGCAGCAGATGCAAATGCTTAAAGAAATAAATGAAGCAGTTCAATACGCCCATAGCTTAGGCTTACAAGTGAATGCAGGGCATGGCTTGCATTATCACAATGTTAAAAGCATGGCTGTTAACCCTTTAATTACAGAATTAAATATTGGTCATGCGATTATCGCGGATGCTTTGTTTCATGGCTTTGCACAGTCTGTGAGCCGTATGAAACAGTTAATGCTTGAGGCTAGGCAGTGATATTTGGTATCGGTGTCGATTTGTGCGATACCAGTCGTTTAAAAAAGCTGTATCAAAAATATGGCGATAAATTCGCCCACCGAATTTTAACCGATAATGAATTTAATCAATTTAAAAAGAGAGCAATTCCCGAACAGTTTTTAGCCACTCGTTTTGCAGCAAAAGAAGCAGCAGTAAAAGCACTGGGCACAGGCTTTACTAATGGGATTGGCTTTCATTCAATAGAAATAACCAACCACCGTTCGGGCAAACCACACATCACCTTTCATGATAAAGCTTTGAGTCTTTCTCATAGTAAGGAAATAAGTAGCAGCCATTTATCATTATCTGATGAAAAGAGCCACGTCGTTGCAATGGTCGTGTTAGAAATTTAATTCTTTTTTTCATCCATTAAGTGAGAATATTTTAGCTGGGGTTCATAAACGCTTTTGTAGTCATTTAAATTTTCTTTTAGCATGTTGCTATATTTAGCTTCAAAAAATTCAGTCGCTGTTTTGCTGTCATCTTCATATTTTTCTAAGTTTTCAGCGTTATTGGCGACCACATACGAATTAAATCGTGATGCCGCATATAGTAAAGCCATACTCACATTTTCTACATGCTCTTTTTGTGCATGTTTATTGGCTAAATCAATAAATTCATCGGCAATTTTTTTAAACTGCTGCTCTAGCTTGTCTTCACTCATGGTTTATACCCAATTTTTAATTTTAAAAGAATGTTATGTTTATGTGTTTTTTTCAGCAAAAAGTTGTTTTTGTTCTGCCGTGGCTTCGGTTTGATACTTCATTTTCCATTCGGAGTAGGGTATGCCATAAATAATTTCACGAGCTTGCTCATAATCCATTTCAATGCCTCTTTTTTCAGCCTCTGAACGATACCATTTAGAAAAGCAATTTCGACAAAATCCCGCTAGGTTCATCAAGTCAATATTTTGCACATCATTGCGCTCTTTTAAGTGCTCTAATAAGTGTCTAAAAGCCGCCGCTTCTATTTCAGTTTGCATGTTTTTGTTCATTGTTTTGCTCATATTAAATTAGTGTTTTAAACTCAATCATTTGTTGTCCAATGGCCACTTCGGCCTCCTTTTTTATCTAACAATTTTATGTGGTTAATGTGCATACCTTTATCAACGGCTTTGCACATATCATAGATGGTTAAGGCCGCGACTGATGCGGCGGTTAAGGCTTCCATTTCGACACCCGTTCGGTCATTTAATTTGCAGCACACTTCTATGCGAACACAATGGTTTTTATGGTCGGCTTGACAATCTACTTTAATAGAGGTCAGCATCAGTGGGTGGCATAAAGGGATTAGGTTAGAGCATTGCTTAGCGGCTTGTATGCCAGCGATACGTGCGACGGCTAAAACATCGCCTTTTTTATGACTGCCGTTATCAATCATCGTTAGGGTTTCTGCTTGCATGGTTATAACCGCCTGTGCAATAGCGCTGCGTTGGGTTATATCTTTTGCAGACACATCGACCATATGAGCTTCACCTTTTTCATTAAGGTGGGTGAGTTCAGTATTTTGTTTATCAGTTGGCTTATTCGTCATTTATTGGTCTCCCCAAACTAAAGTGCCGCTATCGCTAAGATCATACCCACCTAATTCATCAGCTAATTGTTGGCATTGTGGCGATTTTAATCGTGAGATCATGTCTTGAAATAGCTTTCTAAACCAAATATCTTTAGGTAAGGTAAAGTCAAACGTTTCCCAGCCATAAGAGATGAACTCTAGCCCATATTCGTTGGCGGCAGATCGAGCACCGGGTGCTACATCGGCTTTTCCCATGGCAACAGAAGCAGCCGCTTCTCGATCGGACAGTGCGGTAACGGTAGAGTTGAGTAGGTTGCTGTTCAGCTGATGGTGGCTTAAAATTTCATTAAGAAAACGTTGTGCGCCTGCCCCTGGTTGCCTAATGGCCCAACGCGCTTTAGTGCTAAACAGTTGATTTTCATTGCGCGATAGCGCTAGAGCATGTTGATTGACTATCAGGCCTTGTTCGCGCTTAAAAGCACGAATTAAAACCCAGTTTTTGTGTTGCTTATATTGCCTAATTAAGGCGGGATGTCTAGTTTTGCTCTCTTCAGCAGGCCCCCAATGAATGCAGCAGGCATCGACATGGTGGGCGTGTAATAAATCTAAGCCTAAGCGTGTTCCTGTTGGGGTATAACTGATTAATGCATGGGCGCCAATGTCTTGCGCAAAGCCCATAATGATGCGATATAACAATGGGTCATCACTGCCAGAGATAATTAGGCGATCTGTCAAAACACCACCATGGGCAGAGTTTAAAATCCATTGGTCTATGAGCTCTCTTGGGAACACCCATTTGCCCGTGACTTTGGTGGCAGGAATTTTCCCTTCACTAACTAAAGCATAAATCTTTTTTTCATTTAATTGAAGGTAACTGGCGGCTTGGTGTACGCTCATGTAATGGTTGTTTTCTTGATTAATTGGAGTTGTCATAAGAGCAATAATGAATGAATTTATCGAGCTTTAGCGCTTGATTTACTTTTAAGTTTTGCTGTTGGTATATCATCTAAAATAATACGTTCTGCGCCGTGATAAATTAAAAAATGTTTGCCTTTAGCGCGCGCAATAAGAATAATACCCAGTTGCTTCGCAATGTCTAAGCCCATTTGTGTCGCACCTGAGCGAGACAACAAAATGGGAATGCCCATGAGTGCTACCTTAATAACCATTTCTGAGGTGAGCCTACCCGTGGTGTAAAATATTTTGTCACCCCCTTGAATATCGTCTAGCCACATGTGGCCTGCAATCGCATCAACCGCATTGTGCCGACCCACATCCTCAACAAACTTCACAATCGTCTCGCCGTTACAAATGGCACATCCATGAACAGCACCCGCTTGTCGATACACTTCATTATATTCTGTCAGGGCTTTTAAAGTGGCATAGATACCTGATTGTTTGTATGTGTTATGAGGTAGTTTAATTTTTGAAACTTCATCCATTAAATCGCCATAGACTGTCCCTTGTCCGCAACCTGTCGTGACTGTTTTTTTTGCAAGGCGAGAGTCTAAATTATCAATGCCATTAACCGTGGTGACGGCAACTGATTCTGTTTCCCAATCCACTTGAATTTCTTTTATGTGGCTAATATCGTGGATAAACCGTTGGTTGTGTAACCACCCTAATATCAGTAGTTCGGGTTCAGTACCAATGGTCATTAAGGTAACGATTTCACGTTTGTCTATATACAATGTTAAAGGACGTTCCGCTGCAATATAGTTTTCGCGCGTTAAGCCATACTCATCGGTAACGTGCGTTAAAACAGCGGCTTCCATACCTGCTTGGGTCATTTTAGGTTTTAGCACCGCTTTAACCACCCGTTGTATTCATATGGCGTAACAGGACGGTTTGGCTGTTGCTATTAAAATCATGTCCCTTGGGTTTAATAGACATAGACTCGATTAACGCCTGTCGTAGTTTATCGTTATCTAATGGGTTAGCTCTCACAACACTGCGTAAATCAACAGAGTGCTCTTGCCCTAAACACAATAATAAGCGTCCTTCGGCGGTTAATCGAACACGGTTACATTGCTCACAAAAATTATGGCTATGAGGTGAAATAAAACCAACCCGTGAGTCACTTCCGGCAATGGCATAGTATTTAGAAGGCCCGCCAGTTGTTGTGGTGCTTGGGTTGAGTGTAAAGCTCTGTTGTAAATCGCTTAAAATCTCATCACTGGAGTAATAGGTTTCGTTTCGATCATGCTCATCAATAACGCCTAAGGGCATTTCTTCAATAAAGCTGATATCAATATGGCGGTCAACAGCAAATTGAACCAATGCTTTACATTCTTGATGGTTACGGTTTTTTAAAATAACCGCATTGAGCTTAATTTTATTAAAGCCTTGCGCTATAGCAGCATCAATACCGTCTAGGGTTTTAGATAATTTTCCGACGCGGGTTAAATTTTTAAACAGGTCTTTTTGCAAAGTATCTAAGCTAACATTAATTCGAGTAACACCTGCTTGCTTGAGTTTCGCAGCATACTTAACCAGTTGTGTTCCATTGGTTGTCAGAGTTAAGTCCTTAATGGCGTCAAGGTCTCCAAGGGCATAAAACACTTTCATTATGTTTTTTCGAATGAGAGGTTCTCCACCCGTGATACGAATTTTATTGACACCTAATTCACTGGCGGTTGTACCAATACGAATAATTTCTTCTAAAGTCAGCAGCTGATTACGTGGGACAAACGTCATGTCATCAGACATGCAGTAAACACATCGTAAATCGCAGCGGTCTGTCACAGACATACGTAAATAGGTTACTTGGCGACCAAAGCGATCGACCAGTATATTGTCACCAGCATTATTTTTTAAAGTATCTGTCGAGTTCATAAACATAAGAGGTTTTATTTAATGATTTCTAAAAGTTCTAGCAATATGTATGCCTATCTTTAGTTTGGCTAGTCAATTGCTAGATTGAGGCTTATTTACGTAAAATTTTTGACATGAGTTAATGGAAGAAGCTGAGACTTAATGACCCTTTTAATTAAAAATCAAGCGACATAATGGCTCATTTTCCCAAACATGACTTATGGGTATTTTTTTCTTGATGGTAATAAATGCCATGTTAATCATGTGCTTTAAAAGGCTGGTATGTATATTGCTAGTAGTATTGCTTTTATAGTTAAAAAGGTGTCTTGATGAGTGAAGAACAATCTTCTTCGACGGCAAAAACAGACTTTGAAATGAACTTGTCAAATACGCTTCCGACTGGCTTTCCAGTTTCTGTTGTATTAGAAAGTCGGCCAGCGGTTAGTGAGTGGATCGATGTAGTTTGGAAAGCGATAGCTGTCACTATAGGTAGTCGAGACGATGAAATATCGGGTGAGCCACGCCTTGTTCGCTCAGAGGGTGAGGTAAAGCATTATTTGTGCAGCGGATTGCAAGTTAAATTATTTAAAGATGAATGCGATAGCTATTATCAAAATTTATTGTCAGACACCCCCCGTTGTTATGTTGTTGCACATACAGAAGATATAGAGGATGCCCCGGATCCTTTTTTAATTACCATGAGTTTTGATGAAGCGCATGCCTACCTTGAAGGTGAAGACCAAGTTTATGATGTGGATATTCCGCCTGAACTTTATAAATGGACCGAGGCTTACATTCTTGTTCACTATGCACCGCAGCAACGCAAAAAAAGAAAACGTAAGGATTGGTCTAAAACAGAAAGAGATAATGTCCAATGATGCGCACGAGCCCCATAGAGCCTGATGAAAAGCAAGATAAAGCATCAGAAACAAGAATTATGTCGCGCTGGGAAAAAAGAAAACTGGCGGTGTTGGAAGAGCAAAAAATACATGACCTAGAAGCACAGCCAAAACCAGAAGAAGAGGAAGAGGTTTTTCTAACCGATGAAGATATGCCCCCTATAGAAGAGTTGACAGCAGACTCGGACTACAGCGGATTTATGTCGCCCAGAGTCAGCGATCAGCTTAGGCGGTTGGCATTGCGAAAATTATTTCATGGTGCTGATTTTAATATATGTGATGGTCTTGATGATTACGATGGGGATTACACCAGCTTTGCTAAGTTAGGAGACATTATTACCTCTGATATGAAGCATCAAGTAGAAATGGAGTTACGCAAAAAAGCTCGATTACTTGAAGAAGAAGCCGAAAAAGAAGCGTTAGAGGAATCAAATGAAAACTCTGACCAAGATGAAGCTGAACAAGGTGAGATAGAGCAGGATGGGGCTGAGCAAAGCGAGAGCAGAAGCGCAGAGCAAAATGAAAAAAAACTAAATGAAAAAACTAATGAGCATGATGATAGCGATAATGAAAAATACAACGAAGATAGTGATGGGGAGGTTATGGGATGAGTGATCAAATAGTAATTAATGCTGCGGCAAAAGAAAAAGCATTTTCAGAAATCGCTTTATTAAGCGTTGGTACAACGGCATTAATTGAATACACCTCAAATGGAAAAGTCGTGGTGATTGGCACTGAAGAGGCGATGGAGTTTGCACCGCGCTTAAGAGAGCATGGTTTAAGCTCAACTGTATTGCTAATGGGGGGAGAAGTTGAAGCAGGTGAAGTGGTTGTACCAGTAGGTGGCCGTAGCGTAGAGATTGAAGGTCATCTTGGTAATTTCACCTTAACGTTGGGTGAAAAAGGCAAAGCCAACTATGAGGTCATACAAACAGACCTTATTTTAGACCTTACCAAAGAACCGTTGTTTAGCATGCCCATTAAACCACCGGGTTATTTCATCGCAGATACCGTTAATGAAGTGAGTTTATTAAATGCGCTGCAAAAAATGCAAGAGTTGGTTGGTGTCTTTGAAAAACCAAAATACTTTGATTATGACGCGAGTATTTGCGCCCATAGTCGATCAGGACAGATTGGCTGCACTCGTTGTATCGATGCTTGTCCAACACAGGCCATTACTTCGATAGTCGATGCCATAAAGGTCGATCCCTATTTATGTCAGGGCGGTGGAGTCTGTGATTCAGTTTGTCCGACGGGTGCCATTCGATATAGCTATCCAAAAGCAGTGGATATGTTAACGCGCACCCGCAAGCTGTTAGAGCATTATAAAAAGGCAGATGGTCAAAACGCAATAATGGCTTATATCTCAGAGGCTGATTATGAGCAAGTTGGAGAATGGCCAGCTCATGTCTTGCCTATTGTCTTAGAAGAGTTAGCCAGTATTGGTATTGATGTGCTCATGTCTGCCTTGGCTTATGGTGCTGCATCGGTAATTTTGGTCGATGCAGGCTCTGTTCCTAGTTCAGTAACCCCTTCGATTAACGAAAATATAGACGTGATGCATGCGTTATTAAGCGGCATGAATTATGACGAGTCGGTACTTCAGTTGGTATCAGTTGATGAGCTAAGCAGCCTTAATATGCCGGTCATGCCCAGCATTAAAATAGCTACCTTTGCGGGCAATAATGAAAAGCGGCGCACTATGTATTTAGCCATAGATAGCCTAGCGACAAGTGCTAAAGATTTAGCTGACGAAATAAATTTACCAGCGTTTGCGCCTTTTGGGCGCATTCATGTTGATGGAGACCGATGTACCTTATGCATGGGTTGTACGTCGGTTTGTCCGACTACCGCAGTCAGAGCGGGTGTCGATTCGCCGCGTTTAGCCTTTATCGAAACTATTTGTGTTCAATGTGGTTTATGCGAAGCCTCTTGTCCTGAAAATGCAATTTCTTTGCAGTCACGATTACTGGTCGATCAAGATAAAAGGCGTTCAAGCATTATTTTGCATGAAGAAGAAGCGTTTCAATGCATCGGCTGTGGCAAGGAATTTACAACAAAATCCATGATCAGCACGATTATGGAAAAATTATCAGGCAACGCAATGTTTCAAAGCGATCGAGCAAAAAACCGTTTAAAAATGTGTGAAGACTGTCGCGTAGTGGATGCAGTGCAAGATGATGAAGCCATGCAAGCAGGTTTAATTTCGAGCGGACAAGTTGACGCAATGAGGGAGCAATGAGGTTGTTAATTAGATTGAGCGAGACAAAAAGGGTTGTTATCGCGATTTGCATGGGTGTTTTGGGTGGTATTAGTTATTAATTTCTTAAAAAAGTAGGCACGGGTATTGCTATATGAAAGAACAAAGTCAGGAAATAGTGCAGCAAGTGGAAGGGATGCCAGCAGCTGCTGAAAGTTTAGAGGAGCAAGGTAAAATAAGTGTTGATGCGGCTCAGTCGTATCGGGCTGGGGCCTATGGTTTGTTGGCGGCATTATTAAGAAGTTCGCCGAATCAGCAAATTATTGACCATATTTCATCCTTAGCTAATGAAGGTCAGGAAACTGATGAACTTTCAATGGCTATGTCAGTGTTGGGTTTGGCGGCTAGCCGCTGCGACATTGATGCCATTGATGATGAATATCACGCTTTGTTTATCGGTATCGGGAGGGGGGAGTTGGTCCCTTTTGGTTCTTGGTATCTAACCGGGTTTCTAATGGAAAAACCATTAGGAGTTCTGCGTGATGATTTATCCGAGTTGGGCTTTGAGCGCAGTGAAAACGTCAGTGAACCAGAAGATCATATCGCGGCATTATGTGAAGTGATGGCGTTAATGATTGAAGGGCATATTAGCGAAGAAAAAGATGATGATTTTACGGAAATTCAAAAAAACTTTTTTGATACGCACATAGATTCTTGGGCGGATCGCTTTTTTAGTGATTTAACTACATCAGATTCTGCTGTTTTTTATCGTTCAGTAGGGCGCTTCGGAGTGGCTTTTATGGAGTTCGAAAAACGTTATTTGTCGATGAGTATATAAATTTTCTGCTCATCGTTAATTTAAAAAAAGCAATAAAAGAAAAGCAATATTAATAGTATCTTAGGAGAAGCAAAGATGAGCAAAAAACAAAAATTAAGTGAAGGTAGACGCAACTTTTTACGCAGCAGTGCAGCTGTTGGAGCAACAGCCGTAGCGGCAAGCGCTCTGTCAGGTCAGGCAGTTGCGGCAATAGCAGATGAAGAGGTGAAGCAGCCAGTTAATGAAGGTTATCGAATGACTGATCATATTGCGGCTTACTACAAAGCAGCAGCCTATTAAAGCATGTTTATAAACACACATTGATAAATAACATTAATTAATATTTCAGAGAGAGCAATTATGAAATTAACTAAAAAGTCTGCTTCCTTAAGCGTAGATGCTTCTGCCTTGATGAGTCAGGCAACAAAGAAAAATTTGGCGTCAGGAAATGGCGTAACGCGACGAGAGTTTATGCGTAACTCTGGCTTAATGGCTGGTGGCGCTGCGTTAGCAACGGGCTTGTCTATGGGGATGATGAAAAAAGCTCATGCCAGCACAATGCCCACTAAAGGAAAGATTAAAGAAGTTAAATCAGTGTGTACGCACTGTTCGGTTGGTTGCGGCATCATAGCCGAAGTCAGAAATGGTGTTTGGACTGGCCAAGAACCCGCATTCGACCACCCGTTTAATAAAGGTGCACATTGCGCAAAAGGTGCTTCTGTTCGTGAACACGGACATGGTGAGCGCCGTTTAAAATATCCTACTAAATTGGTTAATGGTAAGTGGAAGAAGATATCTTGGGAGCAAGCTATTGATGAGATAGGTGATAAGCTTCTTGATATTCGCAAAACTTCAAGCCCCGACTCTGTTTATTGGCTTGGGTCAGCTAAACACAGTAATGAGCAAGCTTACATGTTCCGTAAAATGGCGGCTATGTGGGGTACAAATAACGTAGATCATCAAGCGCGTATCTGTCACTCAACTACGGTTGCAGGTGTAGCTAACACTTGGGGCTATGGTGCAATGACGAACTCATTAAACGATATTCATAACTCAAAAGCCGTTTTAATGATTGGTTCAAACCCAGCAGAAGCACATCCTGTTGCGTTGCAGCATATCTTTGAAGCAAAAGAAAAAAATAATGCACCCATTATCGTTATAGATCCTCGTTTTACACGAACCGCAGCACATGCAGATCATTACATCCGTATCCGTCCAGGCTCAGATGTTCCTGTTATTTGGGGTATGTTATGGCACATATTTAAAAATGGTTGGGAAGATAAAAAATATATCGAACAACGTGTCTATGGCATGGAAGACATTAGAAAAGAAGTGGCTAAATGGACACCCGCAGAAGTTGAAAGAGTTTCAGGCGCACCTGAAGAGAAAATTCGCGCAGCAGCAAAAGCGATGGCCGATAACCGACCTGGTACCTTTATTTGGTGTATGGGTGGCACTCAGCATACAACGGGTAATAATAATACTCGTGCCTATTGTGTGTTTCAGTTAGCGTTAGGTAACATTGGTGTTGCAGGTGGCGGTGCTAATATTTTCCGTGGCCATGACAACGTACAGGGCGCAACAGACTTAGGTGTGTTAGCTAATACCTTACCTGGCTACTATGGTTTAAAACCAGGCTCTTGGGCGCATTGGGCTAGAGTATGGGAGTTAGATTTAGATTGGGTGAAAGGTCGATTTGATTCGGGCAGTTACAGTAAAAGTAAGGACAAGGATGTACCTGTGATGAACACTAAAGGAGTGCCTGTCTCGCGCTGGATTGATGGTGTTTTAGAGGATAAAGAAAACATTGCTCAAAAAGATGCGATTAAAGCAATGATCTTTTGGGGGCATGCGCCAAACTCGCAAACACGTGGTTTGGAAATGAAAAAAGCAATGGAAAAACTTGATCTATTAGTGGTTGTTGACCCTTATCCTACTGTGACAGCCATCATGCATGATCGTAAAGACGGTGTGTATTTATTGCCTGCGGCTACTCAATTTGAAACTTATGGTTCTGTGACAGCAACTAACCGTTCTTTCCAGTGGAGAGATAAGATCATTGATCCATTATTTGAATCGTTACCTGATCATACCATTATGTATAAGTTGGCAAAGAAACTCGGTTTTGCCGAGCAACTGACTAAAAACATTAAAGTGACTAACGATGAGCCTTTGGTTGAAGATTTAACACGCGAATTTAATAGAGGCATGTGGACCATTGGCTACACGGGTCAAAGCCCTGAGCGTCTTAAGTTGCAACAAAAGCATTGGGGTGATTTTGATTACACCAGCTTAAAAGCAGAAGGTGGTAAGTGTGATGGTGAATTTTACGGGTTGCCATGGCCTTGTTGGGGCACACCAGAAATGAAGCATCCTGGTACGCCTAACCTTTATGACGGCAGCACATCAATTGCCGAAGGTGGATTAACCTTCCGTGCTCGATTTGGTGTCGAAAGAAATGGACAAAGTCTATTAGCAGATGGTTTTGCATCTAAAGGATCTGAGCTAAAAGATGGTTATCCTGAATTTAGTGAAAAAGTGCTGAAAAAACTGGGCTGGTGGAAAGACATGACCGCAGTTGAGAAAAAAGCAGCAGTAGGCAGAAACTGGAAAACAGATTTATCCGGTGGTATTCAACGTGTTTCCATTAAACATGGCGCAGCACCGTTTGGTAACGCAAAAGCACGAGCCGTCGTTTGGACCTTCCCAGACCCAGTCCCCATTCATCGTGAACCGCTTTATACCTCGCGTCGTGATCTAGTGACTAAGTATCCAACTTATGAAGATCGCAAATCATTTTGGAGACTACCTACGCGTTACGCCAGTATTCAAGCCAAAGATTATTCGAAAGACTTCCCTATTATTTTAACATCGGGGCGTTTAGTTGAGTATGAAGGAGGTGGTGACGAAACACGTTCTAATCCATGGTTAGCTGAATTGCAGCAAGATATGTTTATTGAGATACACCCACGCGATGCCAATGATGCAGGCATCAGAGATGGTGATGATGTTTGGGTAGAAGGTGCAGAAGGTGCACGAATTAAAGTTAAGGCTCAAGTAACACGTCGAGTCGAAGCAGGTGTTGCCTTTACCCCATTTCACTTTGGTGGACATATGGAAGGTAAAGACCTACGAAGCAAATATCCAGCAGGCGCAGACCCATATGTTTTAGGTGAAGCGTGTAATACGATATTTACCTACGGGTATGATTCAGTCACACAGATGCAAGAAACTAAGTGTTCCTTGTGTAAAATTGTTAAAGCTTAATTGAGGATATAAAAATGGCTAGTATGAAATTTTTCTGTGATGCGGAACGTTGTATAGAATGCAATGCATGTGTCACGGCTTGTAAAAATGAAAATGAAGTTCCTTGGGGTGTGAACCGTCGCCGTGTTGTCACCATTAAAGATGGTGAAAAAGGTGAGCGATCTCTATCTGTTGCTTGTATGCATTGTTCTGATGCGCCTTGTGCAGTAGTTTGTCCAGTTGACTGCTTTTACACCACAGATGACGGCATCGTTTTACACGATAAAGACACCTGTATTGGTTGTGGTTATTGTTTTTACGCCTGTCCTTTTGGCGCACCACAATTTCCAGAGTCAGGTGCTTTTTCTTCACGCGGTAAAATGGATAAATGCACCTTCTGTGCGGGTGGCCCATCTGAAACGTTTAGTTCTGATGAGTTCCGTAAATACGGTGCGAATCGAATTGCTGAAGGTAAATTACCATTGTGTGCAGAAATGTGTTCAACCAAAGCGTTATTAGCGGGTGATGCAGGTATGGTGTCGGATATATATCGAAACCGTATTATTAACCGCGGTGCTAGTGCTATGAGTTGGGGTGCCAATTATCAAAGCAGTAGCTTAGACGTTAAATAAGTTTAACCAATAAGTGTATTTTAACCGGTTTCATTGCTTGTCAATTTGAGTAATGGAACTGGTTTTATTTTTTAAATAGATTACAGGTAGAAAATGTATGACAGACTTTAAAATAAAGCATGATAGCTTTATAAAGTTATTAATCGCTTTTTCAGTAATGATAATGATGTTTTCACCTATTGTTATAAAGGCCGCGCCTACCGAAAGTGGAGCGTCCACCCATAAACCCAATGAGGTTAAAAACCCAGGTTCTGATTTGTGGCGTGATGTGAGACAGCGTAACGGCTCTAATGTGGGTACAACTCAAGTTAAAGGGGTAGACAGTGCTGTTTTGATTAATGTTGAAGGGCAGCTTTGGCGGGAACAACGCGTACAGCAAATTATTCCATACAGTGGTTATTTATTGGCTATAACACTGATAGTACTGATCGTATTTAGATTAATTCGAGGCCAAGTTAAAATAGAGGCAGGTCGATCCGAGAATAAAATTTTACGTTTTAGCTTAAGCCAAAGAACGGTTCACTGGGTCGTGGCAGGCTTATTTGTTATTTTAGGTTTGACGGGCGTTATTCTGCTATTAGGGCGCACTCTATTGATCCCATTAATGGGTAATAGTGCTTTTTCTTACATCGCATCTGGCGGAAAACTAGTACATAACTACCTTGGGCCTGTATTTGGAATTGCGTTAATTTTTATGCTATTTCATTTTGTAAAAGGCAATATTATGAACTTTAAAGACATAAGTTGGTTTTTAAACGGTGGTGGTATGTTAGGCAAACACGCCAGTGCAGGCCGCTACAATGCAGGTGAAAAATCTTGGTTTTGGCTCGCTATGTGGGGTGGTGCAGCGATTATTGTTAGTGGCGTCATTTTAGGTTTCCCATACTTTGACCAAACACGCGAAACGATGGCATTTTACCTTGTGGTACATGGTATAGCGGCGATTGCTGTCTTAGCGGCTGCCTTCGGACATATCTTTATGGGTACAGTAGCAATGGAAGGCGCACTAGAATCAATGACGACAGGATATTGCGATGAAAACTGGGCTAAAGAACACCATGATCTATGGTATGAAGAAATCAAAGACAACGCGATAAAAAACACACAAGTTGATAACGATACGGCAACACCTGAAGTATCAAAAACATAATAATTATTTTGGAGCTTAGATGAATATTAAGGTGTTGTTTTTTGCCAGCCTGCGAGAATCTATGGGGCGTTCAACGTGCCAAATTGATTTAATACATGGCAATACAGTGTCAGATTTATGGACGCTATTAAATGATAACAGCCAAGTTTCTGATACATTGTGTTCGGTAAATGAGCACTATGCATCAAAAAGCCAACGTTTAGCACATGGTGATGAAGTTGCTTTTTTCCCACCTGTTACAGGAGGGTAAAACCTGTGGCAGTTGTTATTACTGAACAGTCTTTTAATCCTTGGATTGAATTATCGCAATTTGAAACATCACAAAGAAAGAACCAACGATTAGATGCGAAAATTGGAGCTGTAGCCACTTTTGTCGGCACCATGAGAGACTTTAATGTGGGCGATAGTGTTGAGTCGATGACACTAGAGCATTACCCAAAAATGGTCGATAAGGTATTGGGCGATATTGTTGATGACGCTTATCAACAATGGTCTTTACTTGATACGTTTATTGTTCATCGAGTCGGTAAAATTTTACCGTCAGAACCGATTGTTTTAGTGGCTATATGGAGTTCACATAGAAAAGATGCCTTTGAGGCTTGTCGATTTGTGATGGAGGAGTTAAAAACAACCGCACCATTTTGGAAAAATGAACAACTACTTGGCGGTAAACAACGTTGGGTTGAAAGCAATACAAAGGGGTATTAAAAATGACAGATAAAGATGCACTGAATATGAGTGTTCGAAAGTTTTTAAAAAAAGTAGGGGTGCAATCTCAACGAGAGATTGAAGCCGCTGTAATGGCGGCATTAGACGATGGACGAATGACAGAA
>CAYZQE010000040.1:0-20642 GCA_964480635.1 uncultured Gammaproteobacteria bacterium
TCCTTAAGCAGCGTTAGTTGTTATTGATTACCTTTTTTATCTGATGATTTTCATCTAAGGAAATGATTGTATCGGCTGTGTTACTTAATTTATCAAGGCATTGTCTGCTTATACGTTCAAAATGTTGGATAAAGCGAATGAGTTCATCCGGCTTCATTCCTAGATCAGAATTGTTTACCTTAAGTTTTTTTTCTTGAAGACTACGCCACTCATATGTTTTTTCAAAATTAGGGATCTTTATAAAATAGAGTAGGTGACACAGAGAAAATAACTGTTGGTGGTATAATTTTAGTTGCTCATTAACGTATGAACGCCAAATACCCAAAGTGTCTTCATTTCTTTCTAATGTGTTAATAGGGGTTAATAGCTCATCTTCACTTTCTATTGGAGCGTGGTTACACCATCCTTCAAATAATATGATGTCGATAGGGCGTTCGACTTTTTGCCAATTTTTGATTTCGCTGCGATCATCGCTTGCTTTATCAAACTGTGGGATAAAACATGGGTTTTGAGGTGAACATATTTTTAATTGGGCTAAGGTCGTTATGGCCAATTGAATGTCATGAGTGCCGGGAACTCCACGCGTTAATAATAAAGGGTGAATGTCGTGGGCAAGCTTTATACGTTGATGCTTAGTTAAATAAAAATCATCTAAAGAAAGGCTGATGCTTTCTTGCTTAAAGTAATGGTTGAGTAATAGAGAAATAAAGTATGTTAGTGTTGATTTTCCAGATCCTTGGGCGCCATTAAAGCTGATAATAATTGGTTTATGTTGATTTTTTTTATACGAGTTGATTTTTTTTGCGATGGGTAGAAGATGGTTAGTTATGACATCAAAAAAATGACTGGGTAATGCTTGCTCAGCAATTTTATTTTTTAAAAGCGTTGTTAATTGCGCATCAAATATAGTGGTCATTAGGTATGATCATGTTTAACTTAACACGATCATACCATCGACTCGCAAAGTTTAAACTGCTATTAAATTTTAATTTTTTTAAAAAAATGTAAAAACTGCTGTTTAATATTTTGGGTTTTTAATACTGGTTTTTCACTAAAATATTCAAGGCGCTCTAGGCCGGTTAGTAATAACAATTCATCATTGTCATTTTCAGAATAATGACTAATCGTTGTTTCATCTTGCTTGCTCATAATATTTAACCTACAAAATTGGACTGAGGATAGTGTATGAGATTTAACAGATACTGATGTGATTTGATTCACAAAATATTTTATAAGCTCATGCTTTTATGAGTAAACGTGAGTTCAGTCACATTTTATTGAGTTTATTGTTGTAAAGGGATGCTCATTCCACATACTTTGTTAGAGTCTGTGGTATCTGCATTTAGACCCACTGCTTTGGAGAGTTCATCCATATCCTTTAAATCTGCACAGGCATCGTATAAATCCATAGCCGTTATAGCAATGATAACGCCAATGCCGACAGCAGGTATTGCTTCTGCTGGAATAGCGGCAATGTTGGCACTGATGTTTCTAAGTGTTCGCTTAGAGATGCGTTTACTGATGACTTTGGTTTTAGTTTTAATTTTTTTAAGAGTGGCTGTTCTGGTTGCCAGTTTTTTTGATGGGCTGTTGCTTTTCCAGTATGCGGGGGCAAAACGCGCTAATGCAGAATAAAGAGCATCATAAAAATTAGCGTTAAAAAGAGCTAAACCATTGCTAAGTAATAATCCAATTAGCAATGATGGGAAGATGATTTTTTTTAGTGTTTTCAAACTTAATTGTCATTCAAATAAACAATTATTTTATTGAGACTCTGCGATTTAAGCAAAGTTTTTAATCCTCATTAAATCAAAAACCTTAATTTGAGGAGGGTTTGATTTAGCTAGATAAAGAATTAACTTGATCAATAACTGATTTCATTGACTCAACAGAGCCATTAATTTTTTCTGATAGCTCATTTAAACCAGAAAAGCTTTCTTGAGTATCACCTGATAGTTTACTAACGGTGTTTACAATGTCACCAATTTGTTGAGTAGCTTCTGCTGTACTACCAGCAAGCTTACGTACTTCATCAGCTACAACCGCAAATCCGCGGCCATGTTCACCCGCTCTTGCCGCTTCAATCGCCGCATTAAGTGCCAATAAGTTAGTTTGATCAGATACTGATGAAATCAATGAAGTAAATTGGCTGATGCTTTGAATGGCTTCATTGAGTTGATTGATGTTATTGGTGCTGCTATGAGATAACCCAGTAAGAACCTGACTGCCTTGAGATATTTCACTTAAAATCCCATCACTTTGTTTAAATAGATCTGCCGACGCGTTAAATCGATCTATTTGTCCTTGCAGAGCTTGCTCTGCGGATGCCGCTTGGTTTTGTGCATTTTCTGTCATAGACATTTGTTCATGATACTGAGACTCGTAAGTTTCAGTGTTGCTATTGCTTATTGCCTCATTAAGTTGGGACGTTAAAGTTTGGATTTCGGCCTGAGATGCCATATTGACTTCTTGAGACTGGTTTAATTCAGCTTCTAAGTCATTAAAGCGATGCTGAAGAACATCGTATTTCTTTTTTAATATAAACATGTTTGGCCTTATTTAAGTTTGTTATTGATATATGACTTGTAACGGCAATGTATTAGATAACTTTACAAGTTTATTGAGCATAGTCGAATATTTTTTTAATTCGATAGATATAAAACAAATAAATGGTTTATTTTAGTTTGAATAATATTTAAAGGTGTCTTTAATGGCTCATGTGTCATGGGTATAGCGATTAATCTATCGGATATGACTGACTATAATGGCTGTGAAGAAAATATTTGATATTGTCTGTGGGTCAGCGCAAAGGGCGTCGGATTGTTAGCCGTAGGAGCAGGTATAGAGTTAGACCGTCTTAAAAAAGCATAGTAGTTGGTATTGACTAATTAGCATTGGTGGGTCTGGAGTGACTCGAACACTCGACATACCGATTATGAGTCGGGTACTCTAACCAACTGAGTTACAGACCCCCAATGCTAACTACTACTAACTACTATGCTTTAAATCTAATTAATTAAACTAAAAATCCAATTAAGCCCCAAACTCAAATAAGCCATATGAAATAGAATGAATGCTGTATGTCATGACTCAATTGTTGTCATTGACTGGGCTACAGGTTCGTATTTCAGAATAGTATTTTGAGGGTGGGATTGTATCTAAAAATCAATCGCCGTCAATAAAACTTCTTAATTGTTCTGAACGAGAAGGGTGGCGAAGCTTGCGCAGTGCTTTGGCTTCTATTTGACGAATACGCTCACGGGTTACGTCAAACTGTTTACCCACTTCTTCCAGCGTATGGTCGGTATTCATATCAATGCCAAAACGCATGCGTAAAACTTTTGATTCACGAGGTGTTAGGCTGGATAAAATATCGCGTGTAGACTCAGCTAGACCAGAGTTAGTTGCGGTATCTGATGGTAACAGTACATTGGTATCTTCGATAAAATCACCAAGATGTGAATCTTCATCATCGCCGATGGGTGTTTCCATTGAAATCGGTTCTTTTGATATCTTTAATACTTTGCGAACTTTATCTTCTGGCATATCCATACGTTCTGATAGTTCTTCAGGCGTAGGGTCACGGCCAAGTTCTTGTAGCATTTGGCGTGAAATACGATTGAGTTTATTGATGGTTTCAATCATATGAACGGGAATGCGAATGGTGCGTGCTTGGTCAGCTATAGAGCGAGTAATGGCCTGACGAATCCACCATGTGGCATAGGTTGAAAACTTATAACCACGGCGATATTCAAACTTGTCAACGGCTTTCATTAGGCCAATGTTGCCTTCTTGGATTAAATCTAAAAACTGTAAACCACGGTTGGTATATTTTTTTGCAATTGAAATAACCAAACGTAGGTTGGCTTCAATCATGTCTTTTTTGGCACGACGAGCTTTGGCTTCACCAATTGACATTTTGCGATTAATTTCTTTAATATCGTCAATTTTAATGCGCGTATGCTTTTCAACTAGCCTTAAGCGTTTAAGATGACGATTAATTTCTTCTTGAACGGTTAATAGCGCTTCAGAATATGGCTTGTTATCAAGGTGTGGAGCAAGAAAGTCTTGGTCTGTTTGGTGCTTTTTAAATGACTCGATAAACGTTTTACGCGGCATTCTGGCATGTCGAACACAATAATTTAAAATACTGCGTTCATTGTCTCTAATTTTTTGCACGACAGCTTTTAAATTAGCCGTTAATTTATTGATATAAAGAGGCAACATTTTAATTTCCATTAAAATGGCGACAGCATCTTCTATGGTTTTTTTACCCTTATCGCATTCGCCTGCATCCAGTTCTTTTTCTGCTTGCGCAACAATGGCTTCAATTTCGCTAAAACGCTTTTCGGCTTCTTCTGGGTCTGGCCCTGTGTCGACTTCTTCCTCTTCCTCGTCGTCATCACCATCTAAATTTTTGGGTGGAGCCGGCATTGGAATAGCGTTTGGGTCTTCATTAGGGTCAACATAACTAACGACTAGGTCTGTTAGTTTGGCTTCTTCAACCCTAATTTGATTGTACTTTGCGACAATCATAATCATGGTGTCAGGAAAACGTGCAAGGGCTGTGATGGCTTGATTCAAGCCTTCTTCTATGCGCCGTGCAATTTTAATTTCGCCTTCACGAGTCAGTAGTTCTACTGTGCCCATTTCACGCATATACATACGCACTGGGTCGGTTGTGCGACCAAATTCTTTATCTAATGATGCGAGTGCTTGTGTTGCTTCTTCAACGGCATCTTCATCAGGTTCTGATTCTGATTCGTTAAAGATGCCTTCGCCATCATCTGAGGGTGCGGTTTCATGAACTTTGATGCCCATGTCGTTAATCATGCGAATGATATCTTCAATTTGCTCTGGATCGACAATGCCTTCTGGTAAGTGATCGTTTACTTCAGCGTAGGTAAGAAAGCCTTGTTCTTTACCCTTAATAATTAGGTCTTTCAAGCGTGATTGTTGATTCTGATCCATAGTGCCTCAAGTGCAGATAAAACGTAAAAAGGGAACTCGCTAGTATATAAGGATAAACGGTGTTTTTCCAAGGGAATATAGCAATAATTGGGACTATTTTTTCTTACTGAGTAACATTGTCATCTCTTTTTGTTCATTAGAGCTTAAAATTTCTCCTTGTACCGCTTTGTTGGTGAGTTGTTGGATACGTTTTTTTGCAAAGTCTTGTTGAATGCTGGTTAGGCAGTCACTTAGCATTTGTTCGGCTGATTCTTGGTTTTCGCTCTGAGGTGGATGCATAACGGCGAGCTTATAAAGATGATCACCGTGTTGATGTTCACTAAAATGCTGCAATAAATTACTGGAGCTGATATCAGGGTCTTCTTGTATCGCATCA
This sequence comes from uncultured Gammaproteobacteria bacterium, assembly GCA_964480635.1. Classification (GTDB taxonomy): domain Bacteria; phylum Pseudomonadota; class Gammaproteobacteria; genus CAYZQE01. The sequence continues at coordinate 5,348 of CAYZQE010000040.1, forward strand.
ATAATTTCGAGTAACAAAGGGACGCCAGCTATTTGTGATTCTATCCATTGGTAATTAGGGTTGCAGTTAGCTGCTAACGCAGGGTTTTGAAGTAATAAATTGATGGCTAAGCGGCTATTGGACCATTGGTGGTCAATGCTTTTCATTGATTTAGTCGGCGCTGGGTTTAATTCTACGCCCAAGCTGCTGAGTAATCGTTCATCTAATTTAATATGAAGTTTTTCTTCTAACATACCCAAAATTTGATCTTTGAGGCTTTGTAATGGGATTTGTTGAAAATGCGGGCGTAATTCATCAAGTAGCTGGGCGCGACCTTCAGCGGTTTTAATGTTGTGTGTTTCGAGTAATGATTTAAATAAAAACTCACTCAGTGTAATGGCGTTGGTTACCAAGTTTAAGAATGTTTCTGTACCAAACTGTTGTACATAGGTGTCAGGGTCTTCGCCATCAGGTAAAAATAAAAATTTAGCAAGTCGTCCTTGCTTTAGGTTGATAAAGCTATTTTCTAGCGCACGAGAAGCTGCCTTTTTACCCGCATTATCACCATCAAAGCAAAACACGACTGTTTTACAGGTGCGAAATAAAGTTTCTATTTGGGTGCTGTTAATGGCTGTGCCTAGTGTCGCAACGGCGCAATGGATGCCGTGCTCAGAAAGGGCAACGACATCCATATAACCTTCGGTGACTAAAACGAATTCAATTTTTGAGTGAATTTGTCGAAGTTCGTACAATCCGTATATTTCCTCACCTTTGTGAAAAACGTCAGTTTCTGGTGAATTTAAATACTTGGGATTGTCTTCTGGGTCAATAATGCGCCCTCCAAATGCTATGGTATTGCCCTTTCGGTTGCGAATAGGGAACATGAGTCGATGGCGAAAACGGTCATAACTGTGTCCATTATCATTTTCAATGCTCATGCCCGTTTTTAACAATAGGTCTTTATTGCCCGGAATGCTTTGCCATTCCTTAGGCGCATAACCAATAGCAAAACGTTTAATGGTGGCGTCACTGATATGACGTTGTTGGGTATATTGTTGCGCTATGTCATTCTTCTTTAACGCTTGTTGATAAAATAAAGAGCACTGCTCAAGCGTTTGATATTGCGCGTCAAAATTATTTTTAGGACGTTGGTAATTTGAGTTTGAATTGCCTTCTTCGCGTGGTATTTCAATGGATATCGAACTCGCTAGTGTTTCAACGGCTTCGACAAAGTCCATGTGATCATATTCCATTAAAAAACCAATGGAATTGCCTTTAGCGCCACAGCCAAAGCAATAGTAAAACTGTTTGGTTTGGCTAACAGTAAAAGAGGGGGTTTTTTCGTTATGAAATGGACAGCAAGCTTGATAGTCGCGGCCTTTCTTTTTTAGCGGGACGCGGGTGTCAATAATGTCAATGATATCGACGCGATTGATGAGATCATCGATAAAATATTTTGGAATTTTGCCGGCCATAATAAATCTATTTTTGGGGCTTGGCTAAAGTATCCTATCCCTTAATCAGAACCTCCTTAAGGGATAGGGGCTAAAAGCTTATGCGGCTTCTTTTTGTAGCGTATCTTGTAATGATTCAAGATCGGCTGCCTTGGGTTTAACCAGCCAAAATTTACGCACATATTTATTAAAGTGATTAATGATCTCTTGGCCCCAAGCACTGCCTGTTTTAGCAACGTAATCTTCAATTTGGTTCAGTAAATGATATCGGTAAACTTCCATGCTTTCGTCTGAGATACGGTGTATATCAACCAATTCGTGGTTGATTTTATCGACAAATGACTTATCTAAATCAAGAATGAAGGCAAAGCCACCGGTCATACCGGCACCAAAATTGACGCCTGTTTCACCAAGGACGGTAATGCTACCACCGGTCATGTATTCACAACCGTGATCACCGATGCCTTCTACTATAGCAGTGGCGCCAGAGTTACGAACACCAAAACGTTCGCCCGCTAAACCTGCGGCATATAACGTTCCACCTGTAGCGCCATACAGACATGTGTTGCCAATAATAGTGGTTTCATTGGTCTTAAAAACACTGCCTTTTGGTGGGAAAATAGTGACGTCCCCACCTGCCATACCTTTGCAGACATAGTCGTTGGCATCACCTTCAAGATTAATGTTTAAGCCACCGGCATTCCATACCCCCAAACTTTGACCAGAACTGCCTTTAAGGTTAAGCGTGATGGGGTTGTCATTCATGCCGTGATTGCCGTGAATTTTAGCAATTTCGCCCGATAATCGCGCACCAATTGAGCGGTTGATGTTTTTAACGTCATAGTTAAATTCACCGCCTGTACTGTTGGTAATGGCATCAATGCAATCTTTTACCATGGTTTCTGCTAATTCACCTTTATCAAAAGGGTCGTTTTTAGGTTGGGTGCAATATTGAGGCATGGATGGGTCAACGCCAGCATCAGACAATAATGGGTCTAAATTAAGTTGCGCTTTGCGGCTTGACTCAGTATCAATTTTTTCTAATAAATCAGTGCGCCCAATAAGCTCGGCCATTGATTTAATGCCCAGTTCAGCAAGAATTTCTCGTACTTCTTTAGCAATAAAGCGAAAATAATTTTTCACTTTTTCTGTGTTGCCGACAAAATGCAGTTCACGTAACACAGTGTTTTGAGTAGCCACGCCCGTTGCACAGTTGTTTAAGTGGCAAATCCGTAAGAATTTGCAACCCATTGCAACCATCGGGCCAGTACCAAAACCAAAGCTTTCTGCACCAAATATAGCTGCTTTTATGACATCTAAGCCTGTTTTTAAACCGCCATCTGTTTGAATGCGAACTTTATCGCGTAAGTTGTTAGCGCGTAACACCTGATGAGTTTCAGTCAGGCCGAGTTCCCAAGGTGAACCTGCATATTTAACCGAGGTTAAGGGGCTTGCACCTGTACCGCCGTCATAACCAGAAATGGTGATTAAATCAGCGTAACATTTTGCAACGCCAGCTGCGATGGTGCCAACGCCAGCTTCTGCGACTAGTTTGACTGACACTAAGGCATCAGGGTTTACTTGCTTAAGGTCGTAAATAAGCTGAGCCAAATCTTCGATAGAATAAATATCGTGATGTGGTGGTGGTGAAATTAAGGTAACACCAGGCTTTGAGTTGCGTAAAGTGGCAATAAGCTGGTTTACTTTTTTGCCCGGTAACTGGCCGCCTTCACCAGGTTTTGCGCCTTGAGCCACTTTTATCTGAAGAACTTCTGCATTCACTAAGTAATGAGGTGTTACCCCAAAACGTCCAGAAGCAATCTGCTTAATTTTAGACATTTTGTCAGTGCCATAGCGATAAGCGGCTTCGCCGCCTTCACCAGAATTTGAGCGACCACCTAATTGGTTCATTGCTTGAGCTAGCGTTTCGTGAGCTTCTGGTGACAATGCGCCTAACGACATGCCTGCTGAATCAAAGCGAGTGAGAATATTAGCTTCACTTTCAACCGATTCAATATTGATTGAAGCTGTCTTTTTTAACGCTAACATATCTCGAATAGCGGTCGTTGAGCGGCTATTAACTAAGTCAGTATGTGTTTTCCATTGTGCATAATCACCACTATTAACCGCCGCTTGTAGTGTGTGTACGACATCTGGGTTATAAGCGTGGTATTCGCCATTGTGAACATACTTTAATAAACCACCTTGTTCGACGGTTTTACGTGGATTCCAAGCAAGTTTGTTGAGCTTTTTTTGGTCATCTTCGATATCGTTAAAACTGATACCGTCAATACGGCAAGTTGTACCAATAAAACACAAATTTGTGACGTCACGATGCAAGCCAACAATTTCAAATAGTTGTGCACCGCGATAACTTGCGATGGTTGAAATGCCCATCTTAGAAATAATTTTATACAGGCCTTTGTTAATGCCTTTTCGATAATTACTGCCTACATTAGTCGCTTCAATCCCAGTGATTTCACCTGTTTTAACCATGTCTAAAAGACATGCGTAAGCAAGATAAGGGTAAACCGCTGTTGCGCCATTACCAATGAGCACTGCCATGTGGTGTGAATCTCTTGTGGTTCCTGTTTCAACAACGATGTTAGCGTCGCACCTTAAGCCGGTTTGGCATAAACGATGGTGTACAGCGCCTGTTGCTAATGATGCATGAATTAAAGTGTCTTGTTGACTGATGTCATGGTCTGATAAGACGAGGATGACTTTACCGTCTTTTACAGCGTGTTCTGCTTGGTCAGCAATGTCATTAATTGCTTGCTCTAATGATTTTTTTGATGCGTCATAAGACATTTTTAACGTCATGTGACTATAGCGCTGTTTATCTTGATTTAGTAAATCATGAAATTTTTGATCCGATAAAATGGGCGAGCTGACAACTAAGCGATTAGCGTGCTCTGCATCTTCTTTAAATAAGTTTTGTTCGCGACCAAAGTTTGTCTCTAATGACATCACGATTTTTTCACGAATAGGGTCAATGGGTGGATTGGTAACTTGAGCAAATTGCTGTCGAAAACTATCAAACAATGAGCGTATTTTTGAAGACAGAACAGGCAAAGGTGTATCGTCACCCATAGAGCCCGTTGCTTCTTGAGCGTCTTCAGACAGTACGCGTAATACTTGATCTCGTTCTTCAAAACTGACTTGAAACAGTTTTTCGTAACGATTTAAGGTCGCTTTATCCATGCTTTCATCAGACAATACAGCCTTAGATGGAACGGCTGATAAGCGCTGCACGCCATTTTGAATCCAATCAGCATAGGGGTGTCTATTTTTTAAGTGGTCGTTAATTTCGTCTGATTGCAAAATAGTATGATTTTCAGTGTCAATGGCAAACATTTCACCAGGCTTAAGGCGGCCTTTAGCAACAACATCTTCTGGCTTGTAATCCCATACACCTATTTCTGATGCTAACGTAATGTGACGGTCTTTGGTCATAACCCACCGCGCAGGGCGCAAACCATTTCTATCCATCACGCAGCAGGCATGACGACCTTCGGTTAATACGATGCCTGCTGGGCCGTCCCATGGTTCCATATGCATCGAATTGTATTCGTAAAATGCAGTTAAATCGGCGTCCATATGGTCGACATTTTGCCAAGCTGGTGGCACCAATAAGCGCATTGCGCGAAATACATCCATGCCGCCAGAAAGTAAGACATCAAGCATATTATCCATTGAGCTTGAGTCTGATCCTGACATGTTAACCAGTGGTTGAATTTCAGACATATCTGGAATTAAATCACTTTGAAATTTTGTCGCGCGGGCATTTGCCCAGTTACGATTAGCTTGAATGGTATTAATTTCACCATTGTGTGCTAGGTATCTAAAGGGCTGTGCAAGTTTCCATTGAGGCCATGTGTTGGTTGAAAAGCGTTGATGAAAAACACAAATCGCTGTCTCTAAATTTTTATTACCTAAGTCTGTGTAGTATTGAGGGAGATACTCAGGCATAACCAAACCTTTGTACGATAATACTTTGGATGACATGCTAGGCACATAAAAGTCTTCGTCTTCAATGGATTTTTCTATGGTTCTACGAGCGATAAATAACGAACGTTCAAAATCTGCATCGCTCATATCACTTGAAGCGTTGATAAAAGCTTGGAAAATTGAGGGTTCACTTTTTAGGGCTTCATCTCCACATGCTTTATTATCAGTTGGTACTGTTCGCCAGCCTGCAAAACTAACGCCTTGGGCATTAATTTTTTCTTCGATTAATGCTTTGTTTTGAGCAATGATTGATTTGTCTTGCGACATGAAATACATGCCAACACCATAGTTGTTAGCTAATTTAATGTCTAATTTTTGAGCTTCTGCACGTAAGAATGAATCTGGTTTTTTAATGAGTAAGCCGCAGCCGTCGCCTGTTTTTCCATCGGCGGCAATGGCGCCACGATGAGTTAATCGAGCTAAGGCGCTAATCGATGTCTCAAGTAGCCAATGGCTAGGCTTGTTATCAATGTTTGCGATTAAACCGAAGCCGCAGCTATCCTTCTCGAAATTCTCTTGGTATAGACCAGTGAGTTTTTTTTGATTGCTCATATAATAAGACCAGAGTTCATTAAAACGAAGTATCGACTAGTGGTTATCTAAAAGCCGAGCCCAAAAGGGCGAGCATTATACTCGTTTCTTGCCTTATATTTCAATGTATTACAGTTCTATTTTTGGGTATGACGTGGAGGGCTTAGCCGTGAGTCAAGGTTTCTTCTAGTTTTTGTTGGGTGTAATCAGAGGTGATAGTGGCTTTACCAAGCTGGGTAAGCAGTACAAAATTAATCGTGCCATTATCTACTTTTTTGTCAATTGACATGGCATCCATATAGTTCTTTATAGTCATTTCATTGGGTGCTTTTATGGGTAAGCCCGCTTCTTTAAGCAGGTTTATGGTGCGGGTCTTTACAGACTCATCAATCCAGCCTAAACGTAAAGATAGGTCACATGCCATTATCATACCGACAGATACGGCTTCTCCATGTAGCCAATTACCATAGCCCATAGCCGCTTCAATAGCATGGCCAAAGGTGTGGCCAAAATTTAAAATAGCCCTTAAACCACTTTCTTTTTCATCGATAGCAACAACTTCGGCCTTTATTTCGCAAGATCGTAATACGGCTTTAGCCATAGCTTGAGAATCATTCTTAACGAGTTTTTTAATATCACTTTCTAACCAGTTATGAAAAGGCTCATCATAAATTAAGCCATATTTTATAACCTCAGCTAAACCCGCAGAAATTTCTCTTTGCGGTAAGGTATTAAAGGTTGATATATCGGCAATGACACATTGGGGCTGATAAAAAGCACCAATCATATTTTTCCCCTTAGGATGGTTTACACCTGTTTTACCACCCACTGACGAATCCACTTGGGAGAGCAAGGTGGTAGGAATTTGGATGAAATTAACACCTCGTTGATAAATGGCAGCCGAAAACCCAGTAATGTCACCAACAACGCCACCGCCTAATGCAATTAAAGTGGTTTTTCGGTCATGTCGGTTTGTGAGTAAGCAATCTATGATTTTATCAACACTTTGCATGGTTTTGTATTGTTCGCCATCGTCTAATATGACGGTGTCATAACGCATATGGATGTTATTTAGAACATGCTCTAGTTTAGCTAAATATAAAGGTGCAACTGTTGTGTTAGACACAATGACGACACTGCTGCCTTTTATGTGTTGTGGTAAAAAATTAGGTGAATCGAGTAAGTTTTCACCAATATAAATTGGATAACTGCGGTCACCAAGATTGACGCTAAGGGTGTGTAGTAAATTCATTGTTTTTTATGTTAGTGATGAATGTAATGAGGTAAATTTTTAATGATTTCACTCAAGATTGATTTTGCATATTTATGGTCTGTTTTTATCGTAAAATCAGCCATTGATTGATAGATGGGTTTTCTTTGTTCAAGTAACTCTTCTAAACGTGCTCTGGGGTTAGCTGTTTGCAATAAAGGCCGCTTTTTATCTTTTTTTAGACGTGACATTTGTTGATGAATAGAGGTGTCTAAAAAAACAATAAAGCCGGTGTTGCTGAGTAATTGCTGGTTTTCTTTTTTAATGACAGAGCCTCCCCCCGTTGCTAATACAAGGTCATTAAGCTCTGACAGTTCGGTTAATGCATCTGTTTCACGTTGCCTAAAGCCTTCTTCACCCTCAACATCAAAAATACGAGGGATATCTACGCCCGTCTTATGCTCAATATAATGATCGCTATCAATAAACTCACGATGTAATTTTTTGGATAATAAATTGCCGATTGTCGATTTACCAGAACCCATTGGGCCAATCAGAATTATGTTTGTTTTAGACATTGAGGTCTTTGCTCGAAACAGCAGCGAAATTAAATAGGTTTAAATTTGCCTGATTGAGGCGTGAAAGGCAAATGATAGTTGATAATTTTTGCCATTAATCGACATGACTCAATAAGAAAGTGGCGTTATAGCGAAGTTTGAAAAATTATCACGCATTTATACCGCTAAGAATGCGTCGAAGTTAGGCGCATTCTTAGCGGTATAAATATGTTATTTATCGAAGCGATATATTGCCGTTAGTAAGTATTTTGGGTGTTACAAAAATAAGTAATTCAGATCGGTCATCAATTTTTGCTGTTGATCTAAATAACGCACCAATTAAAGGTAAATCACTAAAGAAAGGGACGCGAGTTATTTGAGTGGATTGAATTGTTTCATGTATTCCACCAAGAACGACAGTTTGTCCATTTTTAACGAGCACTTGAGTTTCTATGTTACGCGTATCAATGGTTGGCGCTGATAATGATTCACCAAAATCAACGGTTTCGCCTTGTGAATCTTTGTGCACGCTTAGATCCATAATAATGTGATCATCAGGTGTGATTTGAGGTGTGACTTCTAATTTTAAAACTGCCTTTCTAAAGCTTAAGGTAGCTACACCGTCTTCTAAACTTAAGTAAGGGATTTCAACGCCTTGCTCAATTTTGGCAGTATGCGAGTTAGAGGTGATGATTCTAGGGCTAGATACGACTTCGCCTCTGCCTTCAATTTGAGCGGCAGATAACTCCATTTCTAGCAGGGTTCCTAATGGCAGTTTAGCCAATGCAAGTGCAAATGATCCTGCAGGATTTTGTATGGGTAAATTCACATTGAGACGATCAGTTGAGCCTGAGTTGTTATTGAGGTTTTCTGTTGTACCACCTAAAGAGCCTGATGTGCCCAGATTAGTCCCCGGATTTCCGGCATTGTTGTCACTGGTTACGCCGAATCTAACACCCAGTTCTTTACTGAAATCATCTCTAGCAATGACAATTCGAGATTCAATTAATACCTGTCTAATGGGAATGTCTAATTCGCTAAGAAGACGGCGCACATTTAGTAAGCTGTCATTGGTGTCTTTTACTAATATTGTATTTGTTCGCTCGTCAACGCTGACTGAGCCGCGTGGAGATAGAATTTCATTGTCTTTACGGTTTAGTAATTCTGCAATTTCATCAGCTTTAGCGTAATTAATACGAATGAATTCGGTGCGTAGGCTTTCTAATTCTTCTACTTGCCTTATCGCCTCAAGCTCTAGTTTTTCTCTTGCTGCGATCTCATCAGTGGGGGCGACCAAGATAACATTGCCTGACCTTCTTTGTGCTAAACCTTTGGTTTTTAAGATAATTTCCATGGCTTGATCCCAGGGCACATTTTTTAAACGCAACGTTAAATTGCCTGTTACCGAATCACTCACAACAAGGTTAAGGGACGTAAAATCAGCCAGTAATTGCAATACCGAACGAACTTCAATATCTTGAAAATTTAATGATAAACGTTCGCCTGTGTAACCAAATTTAGCTTTGCGCTGTTTTTCTTCTTCTTCTTTTGATATTTCCTGTACTTCGATAGTGAACAAATTGTCTGTCTGATAAGCAAGATGATCAAACTGCCCATTAGCTTTAATGTTTATTTTTATATTTGAGCCAATTTGAATAGCATCAATAAAGGAAATAGGTGTTGCAAAATCGCTAACATCCATTCTACGTTGCAGTGCTTCTGGTAATTGAGCATTTAAAAACTCTATATTGATGTCGTCGCCTTCACGCCAAACATCAGTAGAAACAGATGAATTGGATAGGTTGATAAGGATGCGACCTTCACCATTAACGCCGCGCTTAAAATCAATGTTTGTTATGCCTTTAGCTTGCGTTGAGTTATTGTTGTTGCTAATAATGTTGTCTGTTGAGGATTGATTGTTAGTAGATGTTTCAGAAATGGGTAAGGAGCTATCAATGCTTCCTGCTAGAGTTATCGTAACTGTGTTACCAATTACGTTTGTTGCATATTCAGTTGATTTGATTAGGTTTAGCACGACTCGTGTTCTATTGTTGGCAGAGGCCGTCGTAATGCTTTGAATTGCTCCTATGCCAATTTGGAAGTTACGTTGCTTTAGTTTGTTGCTGGTATTTAAGAAGTCAATAGCAATTCTAGCTGGTTCGTCAATGTTAAATGTGCGGGGGAGGTCAACCGCCCCATCAAATTTAAATTCTAGCTTTACGGCGTTGCCAGCAAGCACTGAATAATCTAAGTCTATCAAATTACTAGCATAAACTGACGTTAATGTAATGATACTTAAAATAAATGATATGGCTATCTTTGAGCTAATTTTTTTAAGTTTATTCATGCTTGTCGCCAGTCTAATTATTGATAAGGTTTTGATAGTCATTGTTGCATCCATTGATGTCAATTTATGAGAGCCAAAGTGGCATCACGTTCAATATAGTTGCCTAAACCATCAGGTACTATTTCAGTTAAGTTAATTTTATTGTCGTCTACAGAGAAAATTCGCCCATGGTTTTGTCCGATATGATAGCCCTCAATCACACGGTGAATGGTATTGTCTGGTGCAAATATTAACGCCCATTTTGTACCTTCGGTAGTTGTTATTGTGCCTTTAAAACGAAGCGTATCTAGTGGGAAGTTTTCAAGAGCTTCTTTTGCGCGATCAATATCTGGTTTTATGCCGCTGGTAATTTTGGCGATGATTGCTCGAGTGTCATCAAGGATGTCTGCACTTGTAATAACAAAAGGGTCACGCAAATTTTGAGCAGCATATTCAAAATTTTGGTAAGGAATAAACTCTGGAATATTAGTTATTCTACCTGCTGGGCGCGCCTTAATCTCTTTCACTTGTTGCTCTAAATCACTCATATCTTTTTCACATGCAAAAAGTGTTAAGGCAGAAAATAAAATAAGTGTATTTTTAAAATATGACCAATAAATTATTTTCATTATTGATCATCCTCAGCAAGATAACGATAGGTTTTAGCTGTCGAAGTCATTTTTAATTTTTGCTTTCCAGACGAGCTAGAAGAGTTTTTCTCATCTGCTTTTAAAGGAATCAACGTCATGTTATGGATAGTGACAATTCGTGGCAGAGCGGCGACACCAGAAATAAATTTAGCGAGCTCATGAAAAGTACCCGTCACCTGCAGAGCGATAGGAAGCTCTGCGTAAAACCCTTTTTTGATTTCACTGCTAGGTTGAAATTTTTTAACTTCTAGTCCATTTGCTAAAGCGGTTTGAGAAACGTCAACAATGAGTGATTCGACATCTGTTTTTTCTGGCAGCTGTCTTAGTAGAGCGCCAAAGGTTGTTTTTATTTCCGCTAGCTGTTCTTTATATAAATCTAATTTTGCAGCTTGATTCGCTTTGATTTTAAATTCACTTAATAAGGTGATTTCTTTTGCTTTAATCGTATCAAGAGTTTCTAATTGAACTTTTGTGTCAAACCATAACCCTCCGGCTAAAATTAAAACACATAATGTGATAATGGCACCAATTTTAACAGGAGCAGGTGCATTCCCTATGTTTTTAAAATCTAGGTGGTGCTGGAGTTCTTCCATATCCATTAGATTTTCTCCTCACTCGTAGGGTTTGGTGATGTTTGTTTTACTGTTAAAGTAAAAGAACTCACTCTGCGTACTTTTCGGTCTTCAATTGAAATAATTTCTAAATCGGGGTCTTTTAACCACTCTGATTTACTGAGTTTTCGCATGTAAGCAGAAACTCGTGTGTTTGATTCGGCTTCACCCTTTATACTAATGCTACCTTCTTCTTGTTTTAGTTCTTTAAGAAAGACACCATTAGGAACGGTGTTAACAAGTTCACTAAATAAATGGACGATAGAAGGTCGACTTGCCTGTAAGTCTTGAATAACATCCATACGTTCAATAAGGCTTTGACGAACTTTTTGAAGCTCACTAATTTCGGTAATCTGTGACGTTACTAAGTTGATTTCATTTTGAATGAAGCTGTTTCTACTATGATGGTAATCAATAACGCTGCTAATTTGGAAATGAATAGCACCCAGAATAGTAAGCATTAATATGACTGCTAATGAAATAAATGAAACAAATTGCTTTTGACGCTCTTGGCGAAGTTCTTCTCTCCAAGGTAATAGATTAATGCGTGTCATAAGTGTTCAACTCCTCGAATGGCAAGACCTGTTGCAATTAAGAAAGAACTGCTTTCGCTTTCAAGATTTGCTTTGTTGAGTTTACTGCGTGTATTCATGCTAGCAAAGGGATTGGCGATACTGGTTGGAATGGATATTTGTTCTTCTGTTATTGCCGCCAAGCCTTCTAAATTGGAAGACCCACCCGCTAAGAGTAAATGGTCAATAGTATGAACGTTATTATCAGCTGAATAAAAAAACTGTAAAAAGCGGCTTACTTGTTGAGCGGTTGTTTCTTTAAAGGGGTCAAGAACTTCTGGGCCGTAATTATCAGGTAAACCACCTTGACGTTTGGCTAATCCCGCTTCTTCATAAGATAAGCCATAACGACGCATAATTTCTTCGGTGAGTTGTTTTCCGCCAAAATTTTGTTCACGCGTATAAATCAATTCATGATCTTTAATGATATTTAAAGAGGTCATCGTCGCACCAATGTCGATAATGGCAACGGTTTGATCCATGCCTTCATCAGTTAATTCGGGTGCTAAAACAGAATAGGCTGTTTCAATAGTATAGGCTTCAATATCAACGATTTTTGCAGTGAGCCCTGCTAGCTCTACTGCTGCAATTCGATCATCAATATTTTCAGAGCGACAAGCGGATAGTAAAACATCAACGGTATCTGGATTGTTTTCTGATTCGCCTAAAACTTGAAAATCTAAATTGACTTCCTCTAGGGGGTATGGGATGTATTGGTCTGCTTCTAACTCAATTTGCCCTTCCATCTCATCTTCGGCGAGATCTGCGGGCATGGTGATTTTTTTTGTAATAACGGATGAGCCTGATACGGCCACAGCAGCAAATTTGGCTTTAATTTTTGATTTGCTTAACGCGCTCTTTATGCTACTGGCAACCGCTTCAATTTCAATGATATTCTTTTCAACAACAGAGTTCGCAGGTAATGGCTCAACAGCAATGCCTTCAATTTGGTATTTGTTGCCCTTTCTGCTTAGCTCTAACAACTTGACGGATGTTGAACTAATGTCAAGTCCGATGAGCGCTGGCTTTTTTTGTGTTAAAAACACGGTATTCCCTCATAAAAAATTGTAATGTCAGATTCTTTTATATTTAACCTTAAGTTCGTCGGCTAAATGGTTATAATAGTTGAATATCTACAGATATCTGAGCTAAGTCTAGTTTAACAAAATTAGATTGTCGATACTTTTTAATGTAATTGTTTATATAAATACTGTAAGTCTATGATAAGAATAGTAAAAATAATATTAAGTCTAGTGTTTTTTTGGCTGTTTATTGGTTTAATTGGCGGGTTTTATATCTATTTGGCGATGGTTCCTAAGCTTCCTTCAATTGATAACTTGGAAGATACAAGTTATCAAGTGCCTTTAAGGATTTATGATCGAAATGAAGAGTTATTGGCAGAATATGGTGAGCATAAGCGTATACCGGCCAGTTTTGATCAGTTACCAAAATCTTTAATCAATGCTTTTTTAGCGGCTGAAGATGATCAGTTTTGGGTGCACGCTGGCGTAGACCCTTATGCATTAGGGGCAGCCGTATATTCTTTGATTAAAACAGGAAAGAAAACACGCGGTGGAAGTACTATAACCATGCAAGTAGCGCGTAATTTTTACTTAACTAAAGATAAAACTTATTCACGTAAGTTAAGTGAAATATTGTTAGCTCTGAAGATCGAACAGGAGCTAAATAAAGAAAAAATTCTAGAATTGTATCTGAATAAAATATTTTTGGGTCATCGCTCATATGGTGTTATTGCGGCAGGTCAGCGTTATTATGGGAAACCACTGGATGAATTGACGTTAGCTCAGTCGGCCATGATTGCTGGATTGCCTAAAGCCCCTTCGCGCTATAATCCAGTCACTAACCCGCAGCGTGCGTTGTTAAGGCGAAATCATATTTTGGGGCGTATGAGTTATTTAAATTACATTACAGAAGATGAGTATCAGGTTGCTAAAGCCTCGCCTGTCACCGCTAAGTTACATCGACCATTTGTGGCTTCTGATGCGCGTTATGTCACCGAGTTGGTTCGTGCTCAATTATTCGATGAATTTGGTGAGGATATTTATAAGCTAGGGTTAAAGGCTTACACCACAATAGATTCTGATTTGCAAAAAAAGGCGAACCAAAGCTTGCGTAAAGCACTATTAGATTATGACCGTCGTCATGGTTATCGTGGTGTTACTGACCATATTGATTTAACGACCGTAGATGTTGACCCATTTCAAGAAGGCTTGGTAAAAAAGCGCTCTGTGGGTAATTTACAACAAGCAGTGGTGAAGACGGTTTTAGATGAGCTAGTGACGATCTATTTACCAGATGGGCAAGAAGAAGAGATTAAATTTAACACAGGGATAGACTGGGCTGAAGTTTATATTAATGAAAATAGAGTCGGAGAAAAAGTTACAAAATCCAGTGATGTGTTAAGAGAAGGCGACGTGATTTGGGTTGAACAGCGCGGAGAAAATTGGTTGTTAGCATCAATTCCGAGCGCTGAAGGGGCTTTAATTTCTATTTCACCTTTTGATGGTTCGATTATTTCTATGGTGGGTGGGTTTGATTTTTTTAATAGTAAATTCAATCGTGCAACTCAAGCCAAAAGGCAACCAGGTTCTAACTTTAAGCCTTTCATCTATTCATCTGCTTTAGAATATGGCTTTACAGCCGCATCGTTAATTAACGATGCGCCAGTGGTTTTTGAAGATGAATCTCTTGAGGCATCTTGGCGCCCAGAGAACTATTCAGGCAGAGTTTTTGGGCCAACACGATTAAGGGAGGCTTTAGTTAAATCACGTAATTTAGTATCTATTCGAGTACTAAGAGCGGTAGGTTTAAAAAGAGCAACTCGTTATGCGCAAAAGTTCGGCTTTAAGAAAAAAGATATGCCTTATGATTTATCGTTGTCTTTAGGGAGTGGTTCGTTTTCACCATTAGAAATTGTACGAGGCTATGCCGTTTTTGCTAATGGTGGTTATTTAGTCACACCCCACATGCTAACAAGAGTGGTTGATTCAGATGGGAATGTACTTAAAGAAATTAAACCATTAACTGTCTGTGTTGGCTGTGAAAACGCAAATGACAGGGAGGCTGAAACCGAAGAAATGATTGTTGATGCTCAAATGGAAGAAGGGTTAGAGGCAAGCGCTGAGCCAATTGAAAAAATTGAATATGCACCTCAAGTTATAACGCCACAAAATGCTTTTATCATGCGCTCTATTATGCGAGAAGTGGTTAGGCGTGGTACAGCTGTTCGCGCTAAAGCTTTAGGGCGAACAGATTTTGGTGGTAAAACAGGCACGACAAATGATCAGCGTGATGCTTGGTTTAGTGGGTTCAATGATCAAGTAGTGACCAGTGCTTGGGTTGGTTTTGATGACCAAAAACCATTAGGTAGCCG
>CAYZQE010000041.1:0-20420 GCA_964480635.1 uncultured Gammaproteobacteria bacterium
TAACGTTAAAATATTGCACATAATAGCGGCCAATCATTTGCATCGCTTTTGAAAGACCATCCTTTTTGTTGGGTGTCATTAATAAATGCACATGATTGGTCATTAAGGCATAGGCGTGTAATTCACACTCATGTTTTTCACAGGCTGATTTTAGCTTGTCCAAATAAAACTGATAATCTTCTTCTTTATAAAATATGGGCTCTTTGTTATTTCCTCTCACAATAACATGCTGGGGCTGGCCTATTAATACGAAGCGCGGGAGTCTTGCCATGATTTTTAGTCAAATGATTAATTAAGTTGAGTTTAACCTATTAAAACCCATATACCAATCGAGTCTGACCCTATTGGTTTTCAAAACAGGGTGTAGTCGTTAGACTGCACATCTTCCACCGTGCAAAATATACGGTGGTGTTGGCCGACTATATCATTCAAGCTATAGCCGACTACTGCTAAAAAATTACTGTTAGCGTCTAATATCAACCCATCTAAATCGAATGAAATAACGGCCATTGATCGGTCGATAGCCGTTATTAATGATTCAGCGTCAATAAGCTTATTTTTTAAACTTAACGTTTCATCGTTGTTGTTGCTAGTGTGCCAAAACATATGTTTTCCCTAAAAAATGATTATCATATCTTTAAATTCATTAAATTAACTTTAGTCCAGAGTTGTTATTTTACAAGGTTATTAGTCTATTATTAAAAATCAAAGTAAATCTAATCTAAAGGGGACAAGACCACGTTTAGCTCAAACGGTTACTTCACATACTCTCCGTTATGCGAAGTTTTATTTATCCCTCAATATTGACAAAATAATCAGTTTGAATTTACAACCGATTTTTTTTAAACTATTATCATCTAATGATAATAGTCAGATTGCATTAAGTGCCCAAAAACACCCTCCTTGACGTGGGTCTTGAAACACTACTCGATTTAGATGGAAATATATTTCCGATGGACAATGGTTACTGGACTAAATTTGAATCTAGAATTATTCAACCTAATAAGCATATACCACACGGCATAAAATACTCATTAACACTCCATGATCGACATAATCATAGAATATTAGGTTACGACAATGCCCATGGCATTAAAGCCAAAAAGAAAACATTCCAAGCAAAAAGGCAAGAATGGGATCATAAACACGAAAAAATGAACATCACTATTTATGAATTTGAAAATGCTGGCCAATTACTGGAAGATTTTTGGCTCGATGCCAACCGCATAATGACCGATAAAAACCAATGAGGATCGATTAATGAACACCCAAACAATGCCCGTAGGAATCATCCAAAAAGATGAATTTATCAAGCGAACTATCGCCATTGCTAAAGGACAATACAAACCGAAAAAAAACGAACCGAAAATTTGGTTCGAGTCTTTAAAGTCTATGGCTCAGGTATTAAGTAATGAAAACCAAGAACTATTACGCATCATCATTAAACACAAACCAAGCTCTTTATCAGAACTTGAAGCATTAAGTCATCGAAAAAAACCTAACCTATCCAGGACATTAAAAACATTAGCAAAATATGGCATCGTCGAACTTTCTAAAGTAAAAGGGCGTTTAGTTCCTAGAGTAAAAGCGACTGACTTTAAAATTGAATTTGGGCTACATAACCCTAAATACAACAATACTGCAATACAGTAATATTGCAGTAATAAGGAGGAAAATGGGGCAAGACCCGTTTACAAGGCAATTACTTCACATACTCTCCGTTATGCGAAGTTTTATTTATGTAAGGGTAAAGCCAAAACTTTGTTTACAATATAATCTCGCCATAAAGTAGCTACTTTTTCTATGAATTAGCTTTATAATTACTGTTTTAAATTCGAGCTTTATTTTATGACTGGCATAAACCAACGAGCTAAAAATATTGAGTTAGTGATTTTTGATATAGACGGTGTACTCACCACCGGCGCATTATATTTTGATAATAATGGCGATGAATACAAAGCCTTCCATTCAAAAGATGGTCATGGCATTCGCATGTTATTAGAATGCGGCATTCAAGCGGCTGTTATTACTGGGCGCAAGTCTAAGCTTGTGGAACACCGTATGCATGACCTTGGTTTAACTATTATTTACCAAGGTTATCGAGATAAACGCCCTGCGTTTAAATTATTGCTCGAAGAAACAGGGTTAAAACCAGAGAGCATTGCTTATGTGGGTGATGACGTTGTTGATTTACCTGTTATGACACAAGTTGGCTTCGCCGTTGCTGTTGGCGATGCCCATGAATTTGTAAAAAAACATGCTCATTATGTCACTAAAACTCCTGGGGGTTTAGGGGCGGGTCGAGAAATTATTGAATTAATTTTAGATGCCAAAGGTCTATTAGAAGATAAGCTCAACTCTTATTTATAAATAAGCCTTAAGAAAACCGACCCCATATATGAACCGTTTGCTATTCCTTGCTTTAATATTAAGTTTAATAATTGCGGTCACTTTTTCGGCATTAAACAATAAGAAACCGCAGCTACCGACTGCACTATTAAAAATCCCAAACAATATTGATTATTACTTAAAAAACACTCATCAAAAAAGCTTTAAAACCGATGGTACGATTGGCTTCACTTTAAGCAGTGATTTGATTAAACATTATAAAAAAGAAGATAAAAGCCTAATGATAAAACCTAATGTTGTTGTTCAGCGCAATAACGTCTGGCAAATAAGTGCTCAACAAGGTGATTTTTTTCACCCTGAAGAAATCATTAGTTTCAACAACGATGTCTTACTTGAGAGAAAAAACAATGCGCCCATGTTTAAAGTAAATGCCGATTCATTACGCTTTAACATTCAACAAGACCTTGTTATCTCAGAATCCAATGTTAAAGTAACAGCAGACAATTGGCACCTTAATGCAAAAACGATGTCCCTTGATTTGAAAAATGAAGTTCATCAATTTACCCATGTAACTGCACGTTATAGACATGATAAAAATACTTAATACCCTTTTCTTAGTTGCACTCAGCTTTAATGTGTTTGCCCTAAAATCAGATAGAGACCAGCCTATTGATATTACAGCTGACCAATTAGAAATAAATGAAGCCAAACAAATTAGCACCTATACAGGCAATGTCACTTTCAAACAAGGAAGCCTAAACATAACCGCAGAAACACTGACTTTATATTTTGATGATGACAATGCACTAGATTATATGGAGATGACTGGAACCCCAGTTCATCTGAAACAGCAAAGTGACCAAAATAAATTAATGCAAGGTTCTGCCAACCGCATTATTTATCGCGACAAAGATTCACTTTTAACGCTACATACCAATGCGATGTTTTCATCGGGCAACGAGCAGATCACCTCTAATTTCATTCAAATCAATACGGATAATGAACACATTAAAGCGGGTAAGAATGACAAAGAACATCGTGTTCGTATAAAAATCATGCCACGTTCCAAAAATTAATTAACCATTAATAGATGAATATTCTCCGCGCCGAAAATTTAGCTAAAGCTTATAAAAAACGAGAGGTTGTTAAATCAGTTTCACTTGAGGTAAAACAAGGTGAAATTATTGGCTTACTCGGGCCCAATGGCGCTGGAAAAACCACCTGTTTTTATATGATTGTTGGCCTTGTGCAACACGACAAAGGCAATATCACCTTAAACGACCAACAGATTGGGCACCTCCCCATTCACAAACGCGCTCAACTAGGCATAGGTTATTTACCTCAAGAAGCGTCTATATTTCGTACTCTAACGGTTAAACAAAATATTTTAGCTATTTTAGAACTCAACACCAAGCTCAAGAAAAAAGACCATCAACACCACCTCAATCAATTATTGGATGACTTCCAAATTCAGCACATTGGCGAAAGCCAAGGTATTGCTTTATCAGGTGGCGAAAGACGGCGGGTAGAAATTGCACGCGCACTGGCTGCCCAACCTCAATTTATATTACTGGATGAACCTTTTGCCGGTGTTGACCCAATCTCTGTTCTTGATATTCAAGAAATTATCCGACAACTGGCAGATAGAGATATTGGCGTCCTTATAACAGACCATAATGTGAGGGAAACACTGGGTATTTGTGAAAAATCATATGTCATGGGCGATGGAAAAATCATTTGTAAAGGCAATTCAGAACACATTTTATCCGACGAACAAGTAAAAAAGTTTTACTTAGGTGAGAAATTTACGCTATAAAGAGTAATATAAATAAAATATTTGGCATAACGACTTTGAATCAAACACTTATGGATCATCAATCACTCTAACCGCATGAAGCAAAGCTTACAATTACGTATCGGACAGAGTCTATCAATGACTCCACAATTGCAGCAGGCAATTAAATTATTACAGCTTTCATCATTAGAGTTACAAACCGAGATTCAAGAAGCATTAGATTCAAATCCCTTATTAGAAGTTGAAGAGAATAACGACACTTTAAATACTGAGAATAAAAAAGAAGAAAAAAAAGCCAATGACAATGATGCTGAAGACATCACCGAAATAAAAACCTCCGCCGATAATTTATCAGACGATAGATCGGCTCAAGAACTACCCGATGAATTAGCCACCGACAGTGACTGGGATGACTTTTATGAACACTCCCCAACTGCAACAGCCTCAGCCACCTCAGCTGCGCCGTCAGCCGATGATCAACGCGATATCTACGACAATAAAACTGAATCTAGTAATGATCTCATTGATCACTTAATTTGGCAGCTTGATGGTGCTCGGCTCAGTACAACCGATTATAACATTGGCATCAGCATTATTGATGGCATTGATGAACATGGTTATTTACAGGAAACCATTGAAGACATCAGAATCAGTCTTTCAAACGGCGTCGACATTGAGCTTGACGAAATTGAAGCTGTTTTGCATCTCATTCAAAATTTCGACCCCATTGGTATTGCCGCGCGTACACCCTCAGAATGCATGACCGTTCAACTCAAACGCATGGATGCCGATACCCCGCATTTAAAAAAGGCACTTATTCTTGTCGATCGATACTTAGAACAATTAGCGCATAATGACATTGCCCTTCTAAAGCGCAGATTAAACGCTTCGGAGCAAGAACTGAGTCAGATCATTGCATTAATACGTTCAACCAACCCCCATCCTGGGCAAGCATTAAACAGCACTCAAATCGAATATATTATCCCTGATGTTTACGTTAAAAAAATGGGTCACGAATGGTTTGTGACTATTAATCCAGACAATGCTCCTAAGCTATCGGTTAACAATTTATATGCGAGCTTAATTAAACGGGGCGACCATGGTGCAGATAACACCTTTTTAAAAAACAATCTCCAAGAAGCAAAATGGTTTATTAAGAGTTTACAAAGCCGCCACGATACGCTGTTAAAGGTAGGTAATGAGATTGTTAAAAAACAAACGGCATTTTTTGAATATGGTGAAGAGGCCATGAAACCCATGGTGCTTAAAGACATCGCCGAGCAACTAGAAATGCACGAATCAACCATCTCGCGCATTACAACCAACAAATACATGCACACGCCCCGTGGCATTTTAGAATTTAAATTTTTCTTTTCTAGCCACGTTAGCACAGCTGACGGTGGCGCATGTTCAGCAACGGCCATTCGATCCATTATAAAAAAACTCATTGCTGCTGAAATACCAAAAAAACCATTAAGTGATAATAAAATTGCAACTTTATTAGATGGGCAAGGAATAAATGTAGCGCGAAGAACGGTCGCCAAGTACCGTGAAGCGCTCAATATTCCCCCATCAAATGAGAGAAAGCGTCTATTATAAAGGCGTTATAACCAAGTTTAGTTTTTTTTAAAAGCTAACAAAGAACGTAATCGCTCAGATTGTATCTGTCGTTCGTCAGTTCAAGGCGAAAAATATGAGTTGGCATCAAGCCAATGATTATTTTTCAACGCAGAAATGGCGAATGACAGATGCAAGCTGAGTGATTACACATTAAAACCGTTTAGGAGGTTACTTATGCAAGTTAGTCTAACTGGTCATCACGTTGATGTTACCGATTCAATGCGCGAATATGTTCATGAAAAAATTGGGCGCTTAGAACGTCATTTTGATCAAGCACTGGATATTCACGTTGTCTTTAAAGTTGAGAAGCAACGTCACACCGCTGAAGCCACGATGCACGTCAGTGGCGGCAATTTATTTGCTGATAATACCGAAGATGATATGTACGCGGCCATTGATGGCATGATCGACAAACTCGATAGACAAGGAAAAAAACACAAAGAAAAGCTTAAAAGCCATAGAAATAAAGGGGTTATGCCTGAAGTGGCTTAAATAATCAGCAATTTAATACCAAGGAAGGCGTTAAATTGCTTGCATCACACACAAAAAAACTTATCATTCGACCCTAATTTTAACCCCAGTTTTTTATGCAACTATGATTTTGCTTTCTTCAATATTATCAGAACAACGGATCGTTTCTGAACTAAATGTCAGCAGCAAGAAAAAGCTCCTTGGTAACATTGCCGAATTATTTGCAAATGAGCTTAATCTTAATAAAAAAATACTCTTCAATTTGTTTTTTGATCGCGAACAACTTAGCAGTACGGGTATTGGCAATGGCTTTGCTTTACCACATGCTCGCACATCTGGAATCGATCAAGCTTACGGTTGTTTACTCAAACTAAGCACTCCAATTTCATTTGACGCCATTGATAATAAACCCATCGATTTAGTCTTTGCGCTGGTTGTTCCTGAAGAAGCAACTGACGAACATTTAAAGATTCTAGCCTCTATTGCTCAAATGTTTTCCAATGAAGCGACTTGTAATGATCTTCGACTTGCTAGTGATGCAATGACTATGTTCAGTATCATTAAAACAAACGAGCAGGCATCCTAGTCAGCCATGAGATCGAAACTTACCATCGGTCAGTTTTATCAACAATATAAAGACTCTTTAGCTTTATCTTATATATCCAAACAAGTTGGCATAGATTCAGAAATTAGAATATCAACTAATATTGCCGAATCCTTTGAAGCCATTGATTATCTTAACGTTATACGCCCTTCTAGCATCGCCATCATTGGCCACCAAGAAGCGAAGTACATTCGCACCTTAACCGAAGCGCGACAATTCAAATTATTATCATTACTGTTTGCAGGCCCTGCCTGCATTATTTTATTAAGTGAAAATGAAACGCTTGATGATCACATGATTCAATATTCTGAAGAACAAGGCGTACCTGTCCTTCACTCTGATCTCAGTGATGCCTCTTTACTTGAAAGTTGTCGATACTTTTTATCCATTGCGCTTGCTCAACACACCATTGAACATGGCGTGTTTATCGAAGTACACAGTGTTGGTATTTTTATTCGTGGCGATAGCGGCATTGGTAAAAGCGAATTAGCACTGGCTCTTATTGCAAAAGGTCACAGACTAATTGCTGATGATGTCACACGGTTTACTCAAGTAGGCCCTAATGTATTAGATGGGCATAGCCCCGGTTTATTAGCTGATTTCATGGAAGTGAGAGGCTTAGGTATTGTCAATATCAGAGCGATGTTTGGTAGCAATTCTGTCAAACGCAATAAAACCTTAAGGCTGGTTATTAAACTATCAAAATATACCGATGAAAATAAACACCAGTTTGATCGTCTTGGCATAGAACAACAGTCTCATACTATTTTAGGTATCGATGTTCCAGAAATTAATTTACCTATTGCTTCCGGCCGTAATATAGCTGTTTTAGTCGAAACTGCAGCTCGCAACCATCTGCTTCATATGACGGGTTATAATGCCCCAGAAGATTTCATCGAACGGCAACGTCAAGCCATAAAGGACAATAGATAATGACTCATAAAACAAAACTCATTATTTTAAGTGGCCTATCCGGTTCTGGAAAAACCATTGCATTACATACGCTTGAAGATAACGGCTATTATTGTGTTGATAACTTACCCGTTGCTTTATTGCATGCCTACGTTTTTAACATGCAGGCTAAAAAACCTGATATATGCGAGCTTCTCGCTGTTTCTATTGATGTCCGTTCTGGCATAAAAGAAATGCAAGAATTTGAAACCGTATTAAAAAGTATTAAAGCGGCAGAGATTGATACTGAAATCATCTATCTCACCACAGACACCAAAATTTTATTATCTCGCTTTAGTGAAACACGACGTAAACATCCATTATCGCGTAAAGGTTTGCCATTAAACGAAGCGATTCATCTTGAAAAAAATATTTTAAAATTCGTCTATCAACATGCCGACTTATTAATTGACACTACTGATTTAAATGTTCATCAATTACGCAGACTTATCACCGAACGCGTCACAGATGAAAATGACCAAAAACTAGCCTTGCTATTCCAATCCTTTGGCTTTAAACACGGCACACCCACTGATACTGACTTTATATTTGATGTGCGCTGTTTGCCTAACCCTCATTGGGAAGTATCAATTAGAGGATTTACAGGGCAAGAGCAACCGGTAATAGATTTTTTAGAAAAGCATAAAGATGTTGAAGCCATGTATCAGTCCATTGCAAAATTTATCACGGATTGGATACCTAAATTTGAAGCCGAAAATAGAAGTTACGTCACTGTCTCTATTGGTTGTACTGGCGGGCATCACCGCTCTGTGTATTTAACTGAAAGACTGGGAGCAGCATTTAAAAAAACGCGTAAAAATGTCACCGTGCGACATAAAGAACTATCATGACGACCAGTATTTGCATTGTTACTCATAACCAAATTGGGCAAGAATTACTAAATGTCGTTGCGAGCATGATTGATATTTCTGATCTCAATATTCAATCCATTGGTATACCGTCAGACATCAGCCCCCATCAATTAACTGAATACAGTGAAAAAGTAAAAACGTTAATTAAAGAATGTGACGTCGGCGACAACAAACTTATTTTATGCGACATTTATGGTGCAACACCCTTCAACTTAATTAAGGATTTAAGTCAACTAGATAACATTCAAATCATAACAGGATTAAACTTAGGCATGCTGCTTAAAGCCGTGCAAATGACTCAAGAACCTTTTGCTGAGATGGCTCAAAAAATACTTCTTAGCGCTAAAAAAAGCATCGTACTCGAATAGGCTCAAACATGATTTCAACCAACATTACTATTATCAATAAATTAGGTTTACACGCACGGGCGGCCTCTAAATTTGTCACCACTGCCAACCAATTTGGAAGCGAAGTATTTTTAGATAAAGCCGGTCAAAAAGTGAATGCTAAAAGTATTATGGGCGTGATGATGTTAGCGGCAAGCAAAGGCACTGAGCTTATTCTTGAAGTCAGTGGTGATGATGAAGAAAATTGCAGTGTAGCCATCATAGCGCTAATTAATAATCGTTTTGATGAAGCTGAGTAATTAATGCTTTAAAAACTGCCTCGACACGTCTTTAATTTCTTCTTCTGCACCTACCCATATCTCAGCCAATTGGTCTATATTCAAACCTAACTCTTTTACAATTAATATGTCAGATTCTAAAAACGGGCCAATATTGGCTTCACCGCTATCTCCAAAACCTTGATCCATAACCACTCGGTCAGCTATAAATATTAAACACGTTTCTCGATGAAATTCGAACGAATAATGCGGTTGATGATGATGCAACACAGGCTCAACAATAGAGGGTGGCACCTTCCATTGCGCTAACAATCGACCGCCTACTTCGGCATGTGTATAGGATAAATAATCGAACTCTAGGCGATGTAATGACAATTTTTCATCATCACGACGTATCATCAACTCACCCATATCAGCGCCTAACTTTAAAAATAAAACCAAGCGGCCTATATCATGTAACAAGCCGGGTACATACATTCTATCGGGTTGCGGCATGCGAATAGCTTTAGCTAAGTGCTTAGCCATCATGCCTACCGCAATGCTATGGCGCCAAAATGAATCCATATCAACCTGACCCGATGGTAAAGCATCGAAAGCACCTTTAATAGCCGTCACTAATACCATTTCACGTATTTGCCGCACCCCAATTTGCATCACTGCTTTTTCAATGCTCTCAATGGGAACAGACATGCTATAAAAAGCGCTATTAGCCAAATTTAATAAGCGCGCGCACAAATCGGCGTCCGCACCAATCACAAAAGCAAAGTCATCAACTGTCGAATGGGGCTGTTCGATCAACGTTTCTAATTTATAATACACATCGGGTACGCTGACCAGCTTCACTACCTCCCTTATGAGTTCATCAATGTCCTTCATGAAAATATTTTTTTCCACCAGCGTTTGCGAGACTGAACTAGCGTAAAGGCAAGGGCTAAATCATCAGGTTTTTCTAAACTAATGACCCAACCCGGTAAAGGAGGGTTTTCACTAAACCCACAAACAACACCTAGGTTATTAGGGTCATAAATTTTTACCAGTTTTGGTTGTTTAAAATCACTGGTATAAACAATGCCACAGTAATCCTCATCGTGTTCTTTTTTTAGTAAAGCATCAATTTTTGCGACAAATACTAAAAATTGCTCGGCTGTCGCCGTTGTTGTAGGCGCTTCTTCGCCTACATGATAAACATACCAGCCATTATCTTTTTGCGACTCTAAAATCTGCACAAAATCATCCCAGTCTTGCCACTTCATCACGCCTTGTAAATAACCTTGGTATAAGGCCATAAATAGTGATTTTTTTTGCTCTTTTACCATAATTCAGCAGCCCCCCTTACGCCACTAGAATCACCATGTTGCGCAGCCACAATAGGCGTCGTGACATGGTCAGAAAAAACATAGTGTGCCATGCTTTTAGGCAAGGCTAAATATAAGCTTTTGATATTCGACATACCACCGCCTAAAACAATAATGTCTGGGTCGATAATATTAACCACATGGGCCAATGACCGTGCCAACCGGTCAGCATATAATGCCATATAAGCAGCACATTGTTTATCACCTTGCTCTGCTCTTTCTACTATTTGGTGGCTGCTCATCACTTGCTCATGCAACAATTCAAAACCCGCCGCCATGCCAGGGCCTGATAAAAACGTTTCAATGCAACCTTGTTTGCCGCAATAACAGCTTTGTAATGGCATATCTGGCTCTCCCAACCAAGGTAATGGGTTATGTCCCCACTCACCTGCTATTGCATGCCGCCCTAAAAATGGTTTTTGTTGATACACAATGCCACCGCCTGTTCCAGTGCCAATAATTACCCCAAAGACCAATGGATGATCTTGCCCTGCGCCATCAACAGCCTCTGATAAGGCAAAACAATTCGCATCATTTTGAATTTTTACAGGGCGTTTTAAGAGTGTCTGTAAATCATCTAACAAGGGCTTGCCATTCATACACACGGTATTTGAATTGCGTAACAGCCCTGTTACAGGTGATAACGCCCCCGGAGTTCCAATGCCTACATTAAGCCTTTGTTTCACTTGCTCATCAACACCTAACACTAATTGCTTAATAGCGTGCAATATAGCGTCATAACCATTCTTAGGTGTCTCTACACGGTGACGAAGTATCTCTTTGCCATCATCTAGCACACACACTTCTATTTTGGTGCCGCCTAAATCTATACCTAATTTCATATTGTTCATGTTATCTTAATAAATCTATGAGCCTAATTATTCAAAATATACCCACTCACCTTTTCTTAGGTTTTTTAGGCGTTGGTAAAACTTCGGCTATTTTAAGCTGTTTTGAGCAAAAACCAAATAATGAACGTTGGGCCGTGTTAGTAAACGAATTTGGCAAGCAAGGTATTGATGGTAAAATTTATGATGCTAAAGGCATCAGCGTTAAAGAGGTGCCAGGTGGTTGCTTGTGTTGTGTCGTAGGCTTGCCCTTTCAAGTCGCTATTATGCAAATCATTAAAGAGCAAAAGCCCGATAGGCTGTTTATTGAAAGTAGTGGTGCAAGCCATGCCCAAGGGGTGATTAAAACCCTTCAACAAGACAACTTTAAGCAAGTACTCGATTTAAAAGCCAAGGTCTGCATCATTGACCCTAACCATCTCACCGATAAACGTTACTTTAATAACCGCAATTACCAAGCTCAACTTAATGCCGCTGATGTGCTCGTTGTGAATAAAATTGACCAAGCCAGTGATGACGCTTTAAAACAGCTCGATATTTTGCTGTTATCGTTTAAACCCGCTAAATCATTTGTTCAAAAAACCAACTTTGGTGACATTGACCTGCCATGCTTAAACGCAGCGATTATAAAAAGCACTCACCAAACGGTTAAGTTTTTTTCTGCTGCAACAGCACCTATAGAGTTTAAAACCTTTGATTGGGATTTTAAGGGTCATGAGTCATTTAATCTATCAAAACTCACCTTATGGATGCAGCAAACATGCTTCATTCGGGCTAAAGGCATTGTGAATACTGAGCAAGGCTGGCACAGTTTTAACGCCGTTAATGGAGCGGCACAAACTGATCATTTACCCAAGCAACAACAAGGCCGAATTGAAATTATTATCAATAAAAGTGACCCAATATCGTTTATTGAGCTAAAAAATCAATTAGATGACTGCATTATTAAAAGCTAATATTTATTTATTTTATAACACAGATCAACACATAAAATTTACAAATAACAGCTATTCCTAATATACCAATTAAA
Organism: uncultured Gammaproteobacteria bacterium; assembly: GCA_964480635.1. GTDB lineage: Bacteria > Pseudomonadota > Gammaproteobacteria > CAYZQE01. Next base: position 12,521 of record CAYZQE010000041.1, read on the forward strand.
CCCTATATCTCATCTTGTTTTCCACTTATCCACACAACTTATCCACAGGCTATACAATTCTTATTCACAGTCAAAACACAACATAATGTGCTTGACCACGCCCGAACATACACTATATAGTGTGCATCCATAAAAAGAGACACAAATGGACACGGGGACAATGCAAAATATCGAATCACCTTTAACGGATGCCACATCCACACAGCAAGCGGATATCAACGCTTTAACTAACGATACAAACGCGACGCAAAGCAACACGACCACTTATAGCGTTAAGCGTAGAAATGGTAAATTAACCCATTTCGACCTGTCTAAAGTTGAAGTTGCAATGACCAAGGCATTTTTAGCCGTTGAAGGCGGACAAGCCGCCGCGTCTTCTCGCGTTCATGAGACAGTCGCCAAGTTATCAAAAGACGTTTACAAAGGTTTAACCCGTAACCAACCTAATGGCGGCACTTTTCATATTGAAGACATTCAAGACCAAGTTGAATTGTGCTTAATGCGTAATGGTGAGCACAAGGTCGCGCGTTCTTATGTGCTATATCGTGCCGAACGCTCTCAAGCACGTGCTAACGAAGCACCCGAAATTGTTGACACTGAAGAAGATATTTTATCAGTCACCTTAGCAAACGGTCATAAACAACCCTTAGATACTACTCGTTTAAAGAAAGTGATCGCAGAAGCCTGTAACGGCTTAGACACGGTTGATGCAGAGCGCATTTACAACGACACCGTCAAAAACTTATTTGATGGCGTTAAAATTGCGGACGTTAACCCAACGCTATTAATGGCGGCACGAGCCTTAATTGACCAAGAGCCGGACTATTCATTTGTTGCATCGCGTTTATTACTCGACAATATGCGTAGTGAAGCCCTAGGCTACATTAAAGATGGCGCAACCGACGCCACCCAAGCAGAAATGGCTGAACGCTATCCTCAGTACTTTGCTCACTACATAAAACAAGCGGCTGACATTGAGTTATTAGATAAAGAACTCACCAAATTTGACCTAGTTCTATTAGGCAAGGCGATAAATGCCAGCGGTGATTTAAATTTTACATACCTTGGCTTACAAACGTTATACGACCGTTACTTCATTCACACCACCGATTTAATTCGTTTTGAATTACCCCAAGCATTTTTTATGCGTGTGTCTATGGGCTTAGCGATTAACGAAGTGAACCGCGAAGAAAAAGCCATTGAGTTTTATAACTTATTGTCATCTTTCGACTTTATGAGCAGTACCCCAACGCTGTTTAACTCAGGCACCTTACGCCCTCAGTTATCAAGCTGCTACCTCACCACAATCCCTGACGATTTAGACGGTATTTTTAGCGCCATTAAAGACGATGCCATGTTGTCAAAATATGCAGGCGGCCTTGGTAATGATTGGACTCGCGTTCGCGCTATGGGCTCACACATTAAAGGCACTAACGGTCAGTCTCAAGGTGTTGTACCCTTTTTAAAAGTGGCGAATGATACCGCTGTTGCGGTAAACCAAGGCGGCAAACGCAAAGGCGCGATGTGTGCTTACCTAGAAACATGGCATCTAGACATCGAAGACTTTTTAGACTTGCGTAAAAACACCGGTGACGAACGTCGTCGCACCCACGATATGAACACCGCTAACTGGATTCCAGATTTATTCATGAAGCGTGTGGCAGAAGATGCGTCATGGACACTCTTCTCACCCGAAGAAACGCCTGATTTACATGATCTATATGGTTTAGAATTTGAAGCCGCTTATGTTAAACATGAAGAAAGGGCACAGCGTGGTGAAATTATAGGCACTAGAACCGTTCAAGCGAATGATTTATGGCGCAAAATGCTCGGTATGTTATTTGAAACAGGTCATCCTTGGATTACCTTTAAAGACCCGTGCAACATTCGTTCGCCTCAGCAACACATTGGTGTCGTGCATTCGTCTAACCTTTGTACCGAAATCACACTCAATACATCAGATGCAGAAATTGCTGTGTGTAACTTAGGCTCTGTTAACTTGCCACAACACATTGGCGAAGATGGCCTAGACCTAGAAAAGCTAGAAAAAACCATTAACACGGCCATGCGCATGTTAGATAATGTAATCGACTACAATTATTACAGCGTACCACAAGCACGTGTGTCTAATTTACGTCATCGCCCAGTTGGTTTGGGTATCATGGGCTTTCAAGATGCGCTGTATAAGCAACACGTTGCTTATGGCTCTGAAGAAGCGGTAGAATTTGCCGACCAGTCTATGGAAGCAGTTAGCTACTATGCAATTCAAGCATCAACACAGCTAGCAGAAGAACGCGGCACTTACTCAAGCTTTAAAGGCTCATTATGGGATCAAGGCATCTTACCCATTGACTCAATTGCTAATTTAAAAGCAGCGCGTGGTGATTATTTGCAACAAGATACCTCGGTTAAAATGAACTGGGATAGCCTACGCCAACGTGTTGCAACACACGGCATGCGTAACTCAAACACCATGGCCATTGCCCCCACAGCCACTATTTCTAATATTTGTGGTGTGAGCCAATCCATCGAGCCGATTTATCAAAATATGTATGTTAAATCAAACTTATCAGGTGAATTCACCGTCTTAAACCCATACCTCGTTAAAGACCTAAAGGCTCTTAATTTATGGGATGACGTAATGATCAACGACCTAAAGTTTTATGACGGCAGCGTGCAAAGCATCGTTCGTGTGCCAGACAACATTAAACACGTGTATGCCACCGCATTCGAAATGGATTCACGTTGGTTAATTGAGGCTGGCTCGCGTCGTCAAAAGTGGATTGACCAAGGCCAATCACTTAACCTATACATGGCAGAGCCATCGGGTAAAAAGCTAGACAACATTTACAAACTGGCTTGGGTTCGTGGCTTAAAAACAACTTATTACTTGCGATCATTAGGCGCAACCGCCGTCGAAAAACATAACGACGCATCATCTGAACCACAAGCAGAAGCAGCACCTAGCGTTTGCTCGATATTAGATCCAGATTGCGACGCTTGCCAGTAATAATGGCAGCGGTAAATAATCATTATAAAAAACGATAATAAAGAACACAGAGGAAAAACACATGTTAGATTCTTGGGAAAACCCATTTTCAAAGCCAGTTGTAGCCAAGCCTGCACCAACCAACCCTGTTATCGTAGAGAAAGCAGTCGAGCAAGTTGCACAGCCTGAAGTTGCTGCTGCACCCGTTGCAGAAGCTATTGTAAAAACAGCACCAGAGCCAGAGACAGCTAAAGCCACTAAGCCAAGTGTTACACCGCCAAAAAAAACAGCACCCCCCATTAGCCTTGCCCCCATTAGGGCCGAAGATAAACGCGTGGTTAATGGCTTAGGCGACATTAACCAATTAGCCCCTTTTAAATACGCATGGGCATGGGAGTATTTTTTAAACGCCAACAAAAACCATTGGACACCTTTAGACGTTAACATGACACAAGACGTGCATGACTTTAACCACAAATTAACACTCGAAGAAAAGCACGTTTATACCAATGTGATGGCCTACCTCACCACATCAGACATCTTAGCCATGCGTAACATTGGCATCGCCATGATGGAAAAAATGACCGCGCCCGAGCTGCAAATATACCAAGCACGTCAAGTGTACGAAGAAGCCATGCACACATGGACATATCAACATTGCATCGAAACCATTGGCCTAGACCAAAGTGAAATTTATAATCGCTACCGCGTTGTGCCCGAAATTCATGCTAAAATCCAAATGGCTAACTCACGCTTAGACTCCGTACTACGCACAGACATAGACCTAACCAACCGTGACGAACTCGAAAACTTTGTTATGGCCTACACTTTCTTTGCAGGTGTGTTCGAAGGCACATGGTTTTATAACGGCTTTAGCCCCATCTTTGCCCTACAACGCCGTGGCCTGATGAAAGGTACTGCCGAACAACTACAGTACATCATGCGTGACGAAGTGCTGCACGCCTCATTCGGCATCCGCGTGTGCAACCAAATTGTACTAGAAGAAAATGTAAAACTAGACCCAAAAGCCATCCAACAAATGTGGGAAGAAGCCGAAGCTGTCGAAATAGACTATGCTAATTACCTAATGCCTGACCCTATTCTTGGCTACAGCGCACAAGATCACATAGCGCAATTTCGTTTCATCGCTAATCGTCGTGCTGCCAAGCTACACCACAAAGCACCCTTCCCCGGTGCAGAAAACACACTCACCTGGTTAGACGAACAAGCCAACTTAAAGAAAGAAAAGAACTTTTTTGAAACACGTGTAACTGAATATCAGACTGGTGGTGCGCTTAATTGGGATTAAAAACCAATAACTCAGTATTAGCTTTCAATCGTTAAGACTAGCTGAATTCGTATCATAAGTGCATGACCTCTAAATCAAGGTTCGCCTAGAAACCTGAACTTTATTTAAAGACTTGCCATGGAGGGTTAGTTTTTTTATAAAAGCTAAAACTGGTTTTACCGATTGTTTGAAACAATCACTATTTAAGAGCTAGATAAAGCTGGATCTATAAACTTTCTCTGATTTACGCCCTACAGAGTAAAGCAACACACTGAATCAAATAGCTCAAAACAGTTAGCTATAAAATGTTCACCACATTAGACACCTTATTTATTTTACATGACAACGCAAGAGTCACTTCATCAACAACATCACACTGGGGTTGAAAACCAGCAACTGCTTTTTGTAACGTTTTTCGAACTTGTTCAAAATCACCAATAGCAATATTATCCTTTAAGTCTTCAATTAATTGCTCTATAACCACTAAACCAACCACCTCTTCTTTAGCTGACATGATTTTTTCATGTTGTGTCGGGGATACATTATCTCCAATCAAAAGCTCTTCATAGAGCTTTTCACCAGGGCGCAATCCCGTTATTGTAATTTCGATATCACCGTCTGGCTCATCATCGTCAAGGACTTCATAACCACTTAACCGCACCATTCTTTTGGCTAAATCAATAATATGGACAGGCTCACCCATATCTAATACAAAAACATCCCCCCCATACCCCATAGCACCCGCTTGTATCACGAGTTCTGCGGCTTCTGGAATCGTCATGAAGTAACGAATAATTTTTGCATCCGTCACAGTAACTGGCCCTCCTTTTGCTATTTGCTCTCTAAACAATGGCACGACAGAGCCTGAAGACCCTAAGACATTGCCAAAACGAACCATGGTAAACCGTGTATTTTTGCTTTTAGCTTTATCGGCGCTATAAGCTTGTAAAATCAATTCTGCAAAACGCTTTGTTGCACCCATCGTATTGGTAGGGCGTACAGCCTTATCAGTAGAGATCAATACAAATGTTTCTACGTTAGCATTAATCGCTGCTTTGGCACTGTTTAAAGTACCTAATATATTATTGCGAACCGCTTCACCAGGGTTTTTTTCTACCATAGGTACATGTTTATAAGCTGCTGCGTGATAAATGGTTTGCACATTAAAAGCAGTGCAAACATCTGTCATTCTGTTTTCATCGACTACCGAACCTAAAATAGGCACAATATCTAACTCTAAATTCAATTTAAGTAATTCACGCTCTATGTTATATAACTGGAATTCACTCATTTCAAAAAGAATTAATTTATTAGGTGAATTTTTTAAAATTTGACGACAAAGCTCAGAACCAATGGAGCCACCCGCACCCGTCACCATGACTGTTTTATTTTTAATGTTAGAGCTAAGTAAATCTTTATCCGGAGCAACTGCTTCTCGCCCTAATAAATCACCTATATCAATCTCTTGAATATCTCCTTCTTGAATTTTACCTTGTGCTAATTCACTAACACCAGGTATGGTTCTAACATGAATTGAATAAGGTTCTAATAATGAAATGACTTTTTTTCGGTGCGCTTTAGACGCTGAAGGTATTGCCAATAACACTTCTTGAACTTGATACTTTTTAATCATATAGCCTAAATTAGACAGGTCATAAATTTTTAAGCTATTAATCAACATATTTTGCAATTGACTATTGTCATCTAGAAAAGCAACTGGCTTTAACTCACGCCCCATACCTAACGCACTGGCTAATTGCATACCAGCAGAACCAGCACCATAAATAATCACGTTTTTACGTTTAAACAGGTTGGTTGATGAGTCTTTCAGATATTGGCTACTAAAAACCCATCGAGCCACCATTCGACTAGCACCAATAAAGAAAACAGCCAACAAAGCATTTAAAATATAAATAGAGCGAGGCACATCTTCAACTTTCAGCAATAAAATAACTAAAGACCAAATTAGCACATACAATAAAACACCCGAAACAACTGTTCCTAGCGCTTTAAACCCAATGTATCGCATAATAGCGCGATAAAGACCTGCTTTAATAAAGATAGGGATTGCAATCATCGGAGCAAGTAAAAATATCCATAATTGCTCTGCAGGAGGATAATAAAACTGGTCTAAACGAATAGAAAATGAAAGCCATAGCATTAACGGCACTAATAGAAAGTCCATGCCTAAAATCAGCATTCGTTTATGGCTTCTATCTAAAGCTAACAAGCCTTTAATAAAAACATTTTGTTTATTTTCCATCCTTCACTACCAACCTAATATTAATTAAACTTACAAGAACTGGACTAAAACAATCAACGAGACATACTAATAAATAAAGCCTCATCATTTTTAAAGCGCTGTTTTTTTGCTCATATAACTCAAAGTAGACTCCATTATCACTATAAGGCTGCCTGAGTATTCTAAAACCTCATCAAAGATAACAGTAAGCTCATCCTCTACATATTCATGAACGACTGTATTTCGTACATCTTTCATTATTCTTAAGGTTTCTATATCATCAAACAAACCTCTTTTATGAGCATTGTTGACCACATCAACTAGAGTACCCTGATTTTCAAACTCGTAAGCATCTATCGTTCTAAATACTTTTCTTATCAAAAAGTCTATGCCCCTACTATATCGGCTACATAGCGTTTCAAACAGGCCAAACTCTTCAATGCTATATTCCTTTTTAACACCTATTTCTTGGCACTGAGTATAAGATAAATCTAACCAAAAAAGCTGTTTTACCAGTAGTTTTTGATCATTTTTTAACTTATCAATCATCATAATAAAACAGCCTTGGGGAAAATACTTTTAACAAATGGATCATTAAGGTGCCCATCATTTAATACCAGCAAATCGATATCTCCACCTTTTTTAGTGTCATCAACCCTACTGCCAAAAAGATAAAGTTTTGCACTAGAAGACAATTCATTAAGCTTACTTTTTAACACCTGAATTTGATCATCACCTAGCCTCATCAGCTTTCTCGTTTGAATGGAATATTAAACTTTGAATTATTTTTAAACTGTCTCACAATAAAAAATCAACTTTATAATAGTATTGCCAGAAACCACTCGTTACTTTTTCAATAATACCTACTCTTACTAAATTCAATATGTTTATTCAGCTGAATAATTTAATTCAACCTCTCATTACCCGAGTCATTTTAATCCATTCAGTAAAAAAAGTCCTCTCGCTACAAAACAACCCTGTTAGAGCGGTCAATTTTACCGATATAGGTATAAAATCGAATATTTCCTTCAAGATCACATAACCATACTTCTTGTGCACCTTTCGCTAGGTACAATTGAATTTTTTCTTACATTTCTTTATCCGTATTTGAAGGACTAACAATTTCAACACAAATTTCCGGTGCTTTTAAATAAGGCGTTTGATATCCATTTTCCAATATAAACTCATCAGAAGCCCATGCAACATCGGCAACTTTTACTCCATCAGCAGTGTCTATAGAGCATTCCATTATAATTTTCCCGCCATTACTCCCTATTTTCCAGTTTGCGGCCAACAACATATTGAAGTTGCCCGTGGTTATTACTAGCGGGGCTCAATAATAACTTACCGAACTTATTTAATTCGATTTTAAAGGGTAAAT
>CAYZQE010000042.1:0-17577 GCA_964480635.1 uncultured Gammaproteobacteria bacterium
GACAAATAATGGTCTTAACTTTTGCTTATATCGCCTTTTTAAACCTTATCGACTTTATTTTTTAATCATTAAGATCGGCTTTTGACAATTTGATTTGCTATTAACATCTGCAATAGTTTTGTCACCATGATAAGTAAAAACCAAAGAATACTTAACATGATTGGTTTTATTTTGAGCGGCTGCATGAAAACAATGTGCGCTAAACAATAAGCAATCTCCCGCCTCTAACTCAACTGTTGTTGCTAAAGATAATCTGCTTTTATTGGCAGGATGATCGTTAATTAGAAACAGTTCTTTATCTAAAGCAAAAGAATCATCATCCCAGCGATGTGAACCAGGAAGAACTAATAACCCCCCGTTTTCATTGCATTCTGAGCCTAATGCGAGCCAGCTATTAATTAAATATTTATTATTAAAATGCCAATACCTAGTGTCTCTGTGCCAATTTGTTTGACTACTGAACTTTGGGTTCTTGGTCATAATGGAATTATGGTGATTAGGGTTTAGGTATAATTGATCGCACTGTAAAATTTGTTTTACGCTATCGACAATAAATTGATTGTTTGCCCACTCCGAATAGAGTTTATTTCGATGATAAGCATCGCGTAAGCGCCGAATGGTCTCGCCACCGCTTTGCTCAACCGATTTAGGAGCGCCTGGGTATTGAAGCGTCGCTTCTAATTCTATCGGCTCTTCCCTATTAATGCCTTGCTGCCTTGTTTCTTCGCGTAATGCTGAAACCATGGTTTCATTAGCGGCTTGCTTTAATACTAAATAGCCATTTTGAATAAACTGAGCAAGTTGGGAGGACGATAACATAACAAATTGAAGAGCCTAAATTAAAATTTTAGAAAGGGCCTAATGCCCTTTCTAAAAAAACAGCTTATTTTAAAATACGTAATTCAACACGGCGATTTTTTGCACGTCCTTCGTTAGTATCATTAGATGCAACCGCTTCAGTGTCGCCATAACCTCTTGCTGTTAATTGACTTGCTCCAACACCTTGAGTAATTAAATGCTCCATAACGGTTTCAGCACGAGCTTGAGATAGTTTTAAGTTCTTTGATGAATCACCACGATTATCGGTATGTCCTACAACTATAATTTTAGTGCCTGGCTTTGCTTTTAATTGCTGAGCGACACTGTCTAATGTATTTAACGAAGCGCCTGTTAATTGATTAGACCCTGTTTTAAACGTCACGCCATCAAGATTAATGACTTCCTTAACCACTGGTTCTGGAGCAGCCATATTCGAATTGACATTAGCAGCCATATTCGAACTCTCTTTAGCCATGGCAGGTTTAGAGTCTGCTTGCATTGGCGCTTTAGGCGTTGCTGTCAATGGGCATTGTTCTTTAACTGCGCTAATATCGCCGTAATAAACACAACCTGAAATTGATTGAACATAATTGCCATAGCTGTCTTTTACAAAACCACCATATGAAAAGGCCGAAGTAGATAATACCGTTGAAATGATTGCAGTAACTAATAATTGATTGTGTTTCATTGAGTTTCCTTAATGTAAATTTAAAAAATAACGTGTAGTCCGTAAATGCTCAATACATGACTTCATCTAAAATACTTGAGAAGAGTATAGATATTAGTGAGCTTTTCAAGCTAAAGTCTTGTTTTCAGCATTGCCATTTTAAAGTTTTAACGAAATACTACTTTATTGGGTTCACCCAACCGAATGTCTATTAAACAGGCATTTTTTATGTCCATTTTATACATGGTATTTAAAGGTGTCTCTAAAACGTGAGCTAAAATGGCACGAATAACACCCGCATGAGCCACTAATAAAACATGCTGTCCATCATAACGTTGCTCAATATCTTTTATAACCGCTAAAACCCGCCGATAAAAAACACCTAATTTTTCGGCATTTTTTGGTGGGTTTTGCTCTGGATTTGCATAAAACAAAGCATACTCTTTAACATGCATAGCCTTAACAATGGCACGGCTCTTGCCTTCCCAATGACCAAAACCAATTTCTTTTAAGTCATCAATTGTTTCAACAGCAATGCCATATTGCCCTGCGACTTCATCAGCAAATTCTTGGCAACGCATTAAAGGTGAGGTCACAATCACATCCCATGACTCATGATGCTTAACCGCATCACGCATTTGCTGCCATCCATTATCAGATAAAGGGTCGTCTATCGAGTGACCCCGATACCGCTTGCCACCTTGTGGCTCCCCGTGTCGCATTAAATCTAGTTTAACCATTATCTTACAACCAAGTTAGGATCAAACTAAAAACAAGCCACACAACCAATGAACGAAGTACGAGACCTCTAGCTTTTTTTACGTCGTTTGATGCTTGCTGATCTGTTTCTATGCCATTAAATTGAATGGCGCCACGACCACCCGATATCAAAATACCATGATTTATTTCGTTCACCTCAACCAAATCATTCGCCGCTTTTTTATACCCCGAAAATGCACCTTCGAAGTGACCACTCACCATAAAGGCAGCAATGGTTAATCTAGCTGGAATCCATTCTAAATACCCAAGCAATTCTGTAAACTTTCGAGTTAATGCCTGCTTTTCATCATCTCTAATCGATAATTTAGTGCTTCGTTCAATCAGTCTATAAAAAACGGCCCCTAAAGCACCCAATACAACAAACCAAAATATGCACGCAAAAATACGTCGATGAGACCCTGTAAAAATAGCATCTACTACTTGGGCGGCTTGATCGCTTAAACTCATTTCTGCAGGTTTTTCACGAAGTGCAGAGGCTGCTTCAAAACGCTTCTGTTCATCACCAATATCAATACTATGCAAATATTCATCCACTTGCTGATCCGTATCTAAAGGCCCTAAACAATAAAACAGCACCACCACATTAAAGGCCAGTGCAAATAAACCAAATAGTCCATTTGCAAAAATCCCTTGTAAAAATGAGACTAAAAGCAGTAAGGGCAACATTAAAACAATCAAACTAACCCAAGCAGGGAGGCGTGAAATAGACAACACATCGGTCATCCAATCTGCATAGTCTTGTAACCACTTAAATCGCCTAAATGTTTGAAGCTGGCTAAAGATTCGATCGACGACTAATGCAATAATAATGCTTATAAATATCATTTTTTAATTCTACTGTTTTTAGTTTATTGTTTTATTCAGCACTTAAGCGCTGCCAATCAAAGGCTTCGCCTGGGTCTGTTTTGCGCCCCGGAGCTATCTCATTATGCCCCACCACGGCATCAGTGCCAATCTTCGGATACTTTAACTTTAAGGTTTTTAATACTTTGCTAAGTTGGTCATATTGCGCATCTTCATAAGTAATATGATCAGCACCTTCTAGCTCGATACCTATTGCAAAATCATTACAACGTTCACGCTGTTGCCACGTTGAAACCCCTGCATGCCATGCGCGTTGGTTAAAAGAAACAAATTGAATCACTTCACCATCACGACGGATGAGCAAATGAGCAGAGACATGCATCTCTTTTAATTGCTTAAAATAATCATGTTCATCATGATTTAACTGGTTACAAAATAACTGTTCTATATAATGTCCACCAAATTGATTGGGCGGTAGACTAATGCCATGCACCACAATTAAACAAATATCTGATTCATCAGGTCGGTCATCGCAGTTTGGTGATAAGCAGTGAGACACGCTTGAGTTGGCTTTTTGCAACCAGCCGTCATCCGCTATATTGAATTCATCCATCCACTAAAAGCTCAATAAAATTAAGATACAGTATGTCACTACAATCCATGAATTCACAACAACAATTGGCCGTTACCACGATTGAGCGACCGTGTTTAGTGCTTGCTGGTGCAGGGAGTGGTAAAACACGCGTCATTACCCAAAAAATTGTTCATCTTATAAAAAAACATAATTATGCGGCTCATAGCATTCGTGCTGTGACCTTTACCAATAAATCTGCCCGCGAAATGAAGCAACGGGTACAACAAAGTTTAGATGCGAAGTTACGCCGTGGTTTAAAAATATCGACATTTCACACGCTTGGTTTAAACATTATCCAACAAGAATATTTTGCACTGGGTTATCGCAAAGGGTTTAGCATTATTGATTCTAAAGATGCTGAAAATTGTATTAAAGAATTACAACACAAAACAGAGCCTGATAAAGACCAAATAAAACAAACGCAATATCAAATAAGTCGTTGGAAAAATGATTTTGTTTCACCTGAAACTGCTTTAGCGCAAGCTGACGGTGCTTTAGAGCAACATGATGCACAAATCTATATGGCTTATCAATCTCATATTAAAGCCTGCAATACTTTAGATTTTGATGACCTCATTATGCAACCTGTGGTGTTATTTCGCAGCCATGAGAATGTATTAAATAAATGGCAAGAGCGTATTAAATATTTATTAGTCGATGAGTACCAAGACACCAATACCAGCCAATATGAATTAATTAAATTACTCTGCGGCATTCGCCAAAAATTAACCGTTGTAGGTGATGACGATCAGTCTATCTATGCTTGGCGTGGTGCAAAACCAGAGAACTTATTACGTCTTAAAGATGACTTCCCTCAGCTTAAAGTGGTTAAACTAGAACAAAATTACCGCTCAACAAATACCATTTTAAATGCCGCCAATGCGGTCATTAAAAACAACCCTCACACCTTTGAAAAAAAACTGTGGTCTGCTTCTGACGAAGGCGAAAAAATCAATGTGTTGCCCTGTAACACAGCCAATGATGAAGCTAATAAAGTCATTATTGATTTAATATCAACAAAATTTCAAACCGGTGCTGATTATAAAAGTTTTGCCATTTTATACCGTGGCAATTTTCAATCACGGATTTATGAATCTGCCTTACGTGACCAGAATATCCCTTATCAAATAACCGGTGGCACTGCCTTTTTTGAACGCGCTGAAATCAAAGATATTATTGCCTATTTACGTCTAATCACTAACCCCACTGACGATACCGCTTTGCTACGAATCATTAACACGCCTCGTCGTGAAATAGGCTCTAACACGTTAAAAACATTGGGCGAATATGCGGCTAGTCGACATAGCCCATTATCATCTGTTTTACATGAAGTTGGTTTACAATCACTATTATCGGCTAGAGCTTGGGCGCGCTTAGAGCAGTTCACCAGCTTTATTAGCGAGTTGCAAAAAAAATATCAAGACCAAGATGGGGTGAGTTTCACTCGCTCTTTAATCACTCAATTAGCCTATGAAGATTGGCTGAGAAACACCAGTAGTTCTGAAAAACAGGCCCAAGCAAAATGGGACAATGTACAAGAGCTTTTAAGCTGGATGGGTAATTTACAAAAAAACAATGATGATGAAAGCCTCGACACCATTGTCTCCCAATTAACGCTAATGTCTATTTTAGAAAACAACGAAGATAAAAAAGATAATGACAGCGTGCAACTAATGACTTTTCACGCCGCAAAAGGTTTAGAGTTCCCCAATGTTTATTTGGTAGGATTTGAAGAAGATACTTTGCCACACCACCAATGCCAAGATGATGAAGGTATTCAAGAAGAACGCCGTTTAGCTTATGTCGGGATTACTCGCGCTGAAAAACAACTCACCATTAGCTATGCAAAAACACGGCAAAAATATGGCGATGCAACTCAATGCGAAGTCAGCCGCTTTTTACAAGAAATTCCAGAAGAATTATTGAAAGGTGCAGAGCACTTAAAACCACTCAGCAAAGAAGAAAAGAAGACCCAAGGTAATGATGCTTTAGCAGGGCTAAAGGCCATGCTAAAGCAGTAAACGTTTATTTTCTTTTACGTTTTACCATCCCAAAGCCTAATAAACCCAAACCCATTAAAGCAATAATTGATGGTTCAGGTACGTTTGTTACACAACTTCCTTGGGCGATAGAAAAGTTACCAACTCCCCAATAGTCTGGGTCAATAATCACAGAGCTTACATAAGAGCAATTGCCTGCTGTTGCATGACTATTATCCGCATAAATACCAAACCCTGGAGTATATTGTCTATTCACATCAAAATACTCTTTGCCCAAACCAACACCCATTGAATCTGTAGCGTTTAACCAACCACGTCCATTACCTAAATCAGCACCCACATTAAATGAAAATGCTAAGGTATTTTCAGGGAGAATAATTTTTATCCAACTGACATCAGTTGTATAGGCATTATAGTTTTGACTTTCTCCATTAAGCCACCAGCCAATGTCATGGGCCGTATCTTCTGTTAAAGCTAGAGCATTGCCATTTATATCTTCAATAGATAAGCTGCCGCCTAATGGAGACGCAATACTCGATGTAGAAAGCCCCGGTTCGAGAAAACTAAAATCCGTCAATTCGTAACCACCCATTGTGGATGGGGTTGCACCACTTCCGTAGCGCTCTAACACCAAAGACGCATTTGCATACGATGCAAAAAAGTAACTCACTAAAAGAACAGTACTTAACAACAATTTTTTCATATCGAGCCTCATAAATTAAAAAAATAAAGAAACATCCTTTTCCAACATGATGAAATTATAGCTTTTTTAATTAAAACATCTGTTAAAGCGGTCACACTTTATAAAATTTATATCTTGAAACTATTAATATGAGACTTTTACACAAGACAGAAGCGAAAAAAAATAGGTTAAAATTTGCCTGATTGAGGCGAAAAATCCAGGTAATAGCGAGCTATTGACCAATTAGCAGGCGAATTTTAATCATTTTTATGAGTTTCTGTTTTGCGCAAAGGCCTCAATATAGGTAATATATTCAATATTTACACTTTGGAAACACCACATGCAATATTTCGTATACCACATCACTAGCGTTAGCACAGTGGTTAAAAACCTTAAAAAAATAGAGAGCTTCGATAAATACAAAGATGCAAGAACGTTAGTTCGTAAACTTCGTGCTGAACAAGAAGATGCCAAAATAACTTTTCAGGTTATCTTTGCCGAAAATGAATTTGATGCAGAAGAAAAACTGCAAGAAAAACGAGAAGCCCCTATTTTAGAAGAATGGGAAAAATAACCGTTAACAACCGATGAACCACATCTTCGCACTAATAGTATTAGATACTTGTCGTGGCTCAGTGCGCCTCTGGAATGCGTCAGTTCAAGGCAAAAAATATGAATTGATAAGCATCAATGATTGTTTTTTAACGCCGAAATGGCGCATTACAGAGGCACACTGAGTTACGACAATGGATGAAACGGCATTTAGAGATGCATATAACGGGTTTAACCCCGATAAATGTGTTTATGAAAAATCATTATTAACGCAATACTGTCGTTGCGAAAAAGCACGACAAATTAATTTAGCCGAACGTAAGGCGGTTGCTTGTACTGATTTAAATGCCTTAGCTGATTGTTCTATTTTCTTAAATGGACTACGAGCCAAAGCTGCTTTTGCATTAAAGCTCACAGGCATTACGGGTAATTTATTGCCCCACAGTAAAGAAGCTAAAGTTCAAAAAGGCGGATTACTGTCCTTTTATCCAGAGCTCGAAAATCATGTCACGACACCTTTAGATAATATTTATCACATTATTCAATTGGCAAAGCAGCAAAGCAATGGAGATTTAACGCAATTTCCTTTTCAGCAATGCATGACTTCTATTAATAAGTTTGAAATACCCAAACGGGTTAGGCGCAAACGAAAATAACTAGTTAACAGCAGGGTGTTCTGAATCTAAAGAGCCGTCATCTGCTGCCATACTATCCATTGAAACTAAATCGCCAAGATAATAGCCTTGCGCATAATCAATACCCATTTCTTTTAATAGTTTCACCACTTGTTCGCTATCAGCACATTCTGCAATCGTTTTAAGACCCAATATATGACCCATTTCATTGATCGATTTAACCATGGCTCTATCAACTTCATCCGTACACAAGTCCTTTACAAAATGCCCATCAATTTTTAGATAATCCACTTTCATCGTTTTCAAGTAATTAAAGGATGATAATCCGCTGCCAAAATCATCTAAAGCAAAACTACAGCCTTTCTCTTTTAAAACATTGATAAATTTATTGAGCTGCACGATGGAATTAATAGCCGCTGTCTCAGTGATTTCAAAACAAATTTGATTTGGAGTTACCTTAGAGTTTTCAAATAAAGTTAAGATAAATGGCAATAGCGAGTCACTACTTAACGAATTGCCTGATAGATTAATACATAACAATAAATTAGGGTTTTGTTCAAAAATATGATTATAGTCATTAAACACTTTTGTCAAAACCCAGTGATCTATTTTATCCATAATGCCATATCGTTCTGCGGCAGGAATAAATGCACCTGGTAAAATGTACTCACCATTTTCATCCAGTAGGCGCAACAAGACTTCTCCATGCATTTTTTCATCATCGTTTAAAGCAATAATGGGTTGGTATAGCAATTTAAAACGATGCTCAGCAATCGCTTCATTTAAGTCGGCAGCTCTTAATAGCTCTCTATGCCTAGTAGCCACTTCTGCATCATCTTCTTTAAAAACATGTGCTTGACCTCTGCCTTTGTCTTTTGCGGTGTAACAGGCTAAATCGGCCTGAGTCAAAATTTGCACCGTACTGAGCGATTCTTGGCTTATAGGCACAAGGCCAATACTAACGCCTATGCGATAGGTTTTCTTTTCCCAAATAAAACTAAACTCTCGAATCGCATCAATAAGTGTTTGCGCCCTTGATTTCGCCTCAGCTATGGGACAATGTTCGAGTAATACACTAAACTCATCGCCACCTAAGCGCCCTAATGTATCTCTACCTCTGAGTTGCTCTAATAATAGTTTAGCGACTTGTATCAAGAGTTCATCGCCCGCAATATGCCCTGCGGTATCATTAACAACTTTAAATTGATCTAAATCTAAATAAAGCAACACATGATGATGTGCAAACTCTTTAGCCGAATGAAAGGCTGAATCTAAACGTTTTTCAAACTCTGTACGATTCACTAACCCAGTCAAAGCATCATGGCTTGCTTGAAAAGCAATTTTTAATTCCATTTTGCGTGCTTCACTGACGTCACTAAACACAATAACGGCACCAATACATTTACCATCAATACCAAACATAGGTGATGCCGAGCCTTTTATGGAATAACGCGAGGTGTTTTTAGCCACCAAGACATTGTCAGTTTTTGGGCTAATCATACGTTTTTCTTCGATGCAATGTAATGCAGGGTCTGGAATAACCTCGCCTGTTTCTTCATCTTCTAAATGGAAAACAGACCCAAGTATTAGCCCTGTCGCTAACTCTTCACTCCAGCCTGTTAGTTTTTCTGCGACTGGGTTCATAAAATCGATTAAGCCAAGCTCATCAGTGGTAATAACGCCATCACCAATCGAGTTAAGTGATGTCTGGGCTCTTTCTTTTTCGTCTATTAATTCATTTTCTGCATTTTCACGATCAATTTCTGCTTCTGCCCGTGATGCAAAAATTTTCATCACTGACAATTCGCGCTCTTTAAGAGTTAATTTATCAGGGCTCATGACAACTAAAATAGCGGTTTCTTCACCTCTATTATTAAATAGACGGCTGGCTAAAAAGCCTGAAACAGCCCATTGATTTCCACTTAAAAAGCAAGCAAATTTACTTTCAAAGCCCTCTTCAATATAACTAAAACTACCTTGTTCAAATATCGTGTCTAAAATAACAAGTTCTTCTTCTGGTTTATAATAATCTTTAGCCCAATTTGCCAAGGTTAAATAAGAGCTTGTGCTGTGTTTTTGTTTAAGCGCAATGAAGGCATAATCAACATTCATATAATTAGAGAGCTCTTTCACTAAAGAGTAAAAAAACGCATCACCCGTTGCACCTGAAGTACCATGAACCAAGTTTTGCAACAGACCTTCGTGTTTTTGCTTTTGTTTTTGTTTTTGTTCTATTAAAAATTGTGTGGTGGCCGTTTCCTTACTTAGGCGCATAAGCCCAACAATAATAACAATTAGAAACAAGCTGGCAATAATAACAATTCGAAAGATATTTCGATATTGATAGGCAAGAAAACTGGTCTCATTTTCTATAACCATTAACGTCCATTTAGTCCCTAAAACAGATGTTTTAAAAACGGCATTTTTTAACTGTTGATCGCTCAACGTCTCTTTCTTATAAGAAAACTTACCCGATTCTAGTGCTATCTCAACTTTATTAGGATGAAATTTATCAACTAAAATCAAACGTTGATCAATAGGCTGATAAAAATATAATATGTCGGTTATTAATGAAATATCAAAAGTAATGCTGAGTGCGCCTTTTTGACCATCAACATTCCATGAGTTCACCATATCAAAATGAACTTCTCTTCCTTTTTTATGCAGATTGGTTTCAACATCGAAACCTTTCATAAACCGTTTAAGGTCACTCATGCATAATTGATTAGATTCTTGTGAAACCCCTCCAAATTGGGCGCGACCACTCACATCGGTTACCACTAAATATTTCACGTTGGAGAAATATTTATTCACTAGTTCAGTTAATTCGACAGTCGCTTTACTGTCGTAATATGCGGATTGAATTAAGCTTGAATATTCTTGGCTAAAGGCCAGACTAGATCGCCTTAAATTATTTAATAGTTGTTCTATTTGCACTTCAGCCGAAATTGCCGCATCAAACGCCCTTACTTTTCGGTATTCGACACTTTCTAAATACTGTTGGTTTAATAAAACGACTAAAAAGCCAACAATAAATACAATTATCCACCAAGTTCGCTTTAAGTATTGAATAAAATAAAAAGTTGTTTCCATTAGCCCATTCTAAAAAGATTAATCACCATAAATTTTGATTTAATCAGTCCTCTTCTATTTTCAACTCATAATCATTTAGCGATTTAAAGATGGTTTAATAATTAAAGCTTAGAGGCCAATCAAATCTTCACTCAATAATAGCAGTTAATTCTGAAAAAATTAGTAAATGATTCACCTTGCATATCAGCGCTCAAATGCCTACTCTAAAGACTTTATAATTAACCTCTAAAATCATGTCAAAAGATAACAATAATACTCGTAAACATTCTTCCCAAGTTGTCGATGGTGTCGAACGTGCTCCTAGTCGTTCTATGCTAAGAGCCGTCGGCTTTACTGACGCTGATTTTAAAAAACCTCAAATCGGTATCGCATCTACGTGGAGTATGGTGACGCCTTGTAATATGCACATTGACAAATTAGCGTTAGATGCCGCTAAAGGCGCAGATGAAGCCAATGGTAAAGGCGTTATCTTTAATACTATTACCATCTCAGATGGTATTTCAATGGGTACCGAGGGTATGAAATACTCTTTAGTCTCACGTGAAGTCATTGCCGATTCCATTGAGACCGTTGCAGGCTGCGAAGGTTTTGATGCCTTAGTCACCATTGGTGGCTGTGATAAGAACATGCCTGGCTGCATTATGGCTATGGCGCGCTTAAACCGCCCTTCTGTCTTTGTTTATGGCGGCACCATTAAACCCGGTTGTCATAAAGACACGCCTGCCGATATCGTCACTGTTTTTGAAGCGGTTGGTGCGCATGCACAAAATAAAATTGATGATGCAGAACTCAGAGAAATTGAATGTAATTCAATACCAGGTGCTGGCTCATGTGGAGGTATGTACACAGCAAACACTATGGCGTCTGCTATTGAAGCGATGGGCATGAGCTTACCTGGCAGCTCTGCTCAAGAGGCTATATCGGCCGACAAATCTAAAGACTGTTATAACGCAGGGCAAGCGGCGCTTAAATTGCTTGAAGCTGACATTAAACCATCAGACATCATGACTAAAGAAGCATTTGAGAATGCCATAACAGTCATCATCACACTCGGCGGCTCGACCAATGCCGTGTTGCATTTACTTGCTATGGCTTCCAGCATTGGTGTTGATTTAGAGCTTGATGACTTTACTCGAATTGGTAAAAAAGTGCCTGTATTAGCTGATTTACGCCCCAGCGGCAAAGCCATGATGTCAGAACTTATTGCCATTGGTGGCATCATGCCATTAATGAAAATGTTATTAGATGCAGATATGTTGCATGGTGATTGTTTAACAGTGACCGGAAAAACGTTGGCTGAAAACTTAAGCGATGTTAAGCCGTACCCAGAAAGCCAAAAAATAGTACGCACCCTAAATGATCCCATTAAAAAAGACAGTCATTTGGTTATTTTAAAAGGCAATATTGCGCCAGAAGGTTCTGTCGCTAAAATATCGGGTAAAGAAGGCTTAACCTTTACGGGATCTGCCCGTGTATTTGCCTCAGAAGAAGAATCACTAAAAGCCATACTAGACGGCACAGTGGTTGAAGGCGATGTCATTGTAGTACGCTATGAAGGCCCCATCGGTGGCCCCGGTATGCGTGAAATGCTATCACCAACAGCTGCCATTATGGGCAAGGGCTTAGGTAAGGGTGTTGCGTTTATCACCGATGGGCGATTTTCTGGTGGCTCTCATGGTTTTGTTGTTGGTCATGTCACGCCAGAAGCGGCTGTCGGCGGTACAATAGCCTTATTAAAAACAGGCGATAAAATCACCATCGATGCTGAAACACGTGAAGTGAACGTTGATTTAAGCGATGCTGAACTGGCGAAACGTAAAGCACAATGGACAGCGCCAAAACCCAAATATACGAGAGGCGTGTTAGCTAAATATGCTCGATTAGTGAGTTCGGCTTCTACTGGTGCGGTGACGGACTTAGTTTAAATACTGATCAAAAGGTAAAAAAATGACTATTGTGGATATCGAAAAAATGAGTATTTCAGAGCGAATCAAAACGATGGAAAATCTTTGGGACTCATTGAGCAAAGAAGCAAGCGGAATTGATTCACCTATTTGGCATCAAGAAGTTTTATCTTCTAGACAATCAAAACTAGATCAAGGAAATGCAAAATTTATAAGCATTAAAGAACTAAAACAATCCATTTAAGAATATGGACATTACTAATATTTATGTTCTGACTGAAGCAAGATCAGACTTAGACATTGGTAAAGAGTTTTACGATCAACAAAACCAAGGTATAGGGATGTACTTTCGGGATTCAATTATTTCTGACATTGAGTCTTTAGTGATTTATGCAGCCGTACATCCTAAACGATTTGGCTTTTATAGAATGACATCCAAGCGATTTCCTTTTTCAATTTACTATAATATAAAAGATAATAATGCTTACGTTATTGCTATTTTGCCCGACAAAAGAGAGCCTAGTTGGATAATAGATAATTTAACTCCTCGTCAAAATGACTAAACTTCCACCACTTATCGACATGATGTCGCAACTCATTGCGACACCTTCTATCAGTTGCACCCACGCACATCTCGACCAAAGCAATAAAGCCGTTATCGACAAGCTCGCTAATTGGGCTGTGTCGGCTGGTTTTGATTGTGAAATTCAGCAAATATCAGACAGCAATAAATATAACTTAATCGCCAGTGCAGGTCATGGTGAAGATGGCTTAATGTTATCGGGTCATACCGACACTGTGCCTTATGATGAATCACAATGGCATTCAGACCCTTTTAAGCTAACGCATAAAAATGATCGATTTTATGGCTTGGGCAGCTGCGATATGAAGAGCTTTATCGCTTTAGCATTAGACGCATCACAACAAATAGACTTTAAAAAGCTTAAACGTCCCTTAGTGCTTTGCGCAACTGCCAATGAAGAATCAGATATGTCGGGAGCACGTTGGTTACAAAACAACTTTAAACACTCCATAAAAAACGGCATCATTGGTGAACCGACCGACTTAAAGCCCATCCACCAGCATAAAGGCATTTTAATGGAGTCTATTGTCTTTCATGGGCAAGCGGGACATTCTAGCGATCCCAATAATGGCAATAGTGCATTAGAAGGTATGCTTGATTTTATGAACGCGATTACGCAATTTAGACATGAGCTTCAAAACAAACACCAAAATCCGGCGTTTTCTGTGCCGATACCAACCCTTAATTTAGGTCATATTCATGGGGGTGATAATCCTAATCGTATCTGTGCCAAATGCCAACTCGATATCGACCTGCGTTTTTTACCAGGTATGTCATTAGACACACTCAGAGAATCCATTCACCAAATAGCTCATAAAGTAGCTCACAACAGGCAACTAACGGTTGGTTTTAACATGCTATTTGAAGGCCTCCCCGCTTTAGACACCAATATAAACAGTGAGATCTCACAATTTTTAGAACAGCAGAGCAAACACAAAAGTACAACAGTAGCCTTTGCCACCGAAGGCCCTTTTTTTAATAAATTAGGCATCGACACCATGATCTTTGGCCCAGGCTCTATCGACCAAGCTCATCAAGCTAATGAGTATTTAGCCGACGACCAAATTAAGCCTTGCCTGTCATTAATAGAAAACAGTATTAAGCAGTTCTGCCTTACATAACCACAAATGACGCATAACTATAGACTCTATAATTCTATAAAAACAATCTTTACAGTATAAATCTCCAAGAGCATACTTGGGCTATAACAAAAAAAATATTCTAACTAATCACTTAAACAAACGATCATTTATTATGAAACGAAGCATATTACTATTAACCACATTACTGGTAACCCCATCATTGTTTGCTGGTGGCTATCGAGTTTCACTACAAGGACAAAAAGCACTAGGCATGGGTCATACCGGTGTAGCAATGTCTGAAAGTTCTGAAACCGTTTTTTTTAACCCTGCTGGAATGAGCCAACTAGAGCAAGACTTAGCAATTACTGCGGGCATTACGCTTGTTGACTCTACAATCAAGTATCAAAACTCTGCCACTAATACGGCAGCTGAAACAGATAACCCTATAGGAACACCCGTTAACTTTTATATCACCAATAAATATTCTGATAAAATATCACTAGGTTTTGGCATTTATACACCTTATGGCAACACTGTAAAATATGAAGATGATTGGGTTGGATCACATTTAGTCAACAACATTACCTTAAAAGCCATCTACTTTCAGCCAACAATTGCTTATAAAATTAGCGACCAATACAGCTTAGGTTTTGGCCCAACCATCGTACAAGGTGAAGTTGAATTTAACAGAAATCTATCCTCTGCATTGGTTGATTCAAATGGCAACCGCTCCGAAATCACCATTTCTGATTCGGGCATAACCGCTTATGGTTATAACTTTGGTTTTTTAGCAAAGCTATCCAATACGTTTTCGTGGGGACTCAGCTATCGCTCTGAAATAACGATGGAAGCAAGGGGAGGCAAAGCTGTTTTTGATAACATCCCGTCATCACAACAAGCTATCTTTACTGAGACTAAATTTGATGCCGATCTCATTTTACCTGCCGAACTCAACATTGGTCTTTCATTCAAGTCATCACAAGACACAACCATCGCTGTAGAAATTAATCGCGCCTATTGGAGTGCCTATAAATCACTTGATATTACATTTGCCAACAATGTGCCTGATTCGATAAATGCACGTAATTATGTTGATGCAAATACAATAAGAATTGGTGTCCAACATGACTACAGTGATGCACTAACATTAAGAGGTGGCGTGTACTTTGATCAATCACCTGTTGAGGCGGGTTTTTTCTCTGCAGAAACCCCTCGAAACAATTCAGTTGGTTACACGCTAGGTGCATCATACCAAATGACAAAACAACTGGAGCTAGATTTTTCAATGCTTATTTTAACCTTTAATGAAATAGATGGCTCATACGAGCACATCATCAATGGCGATGGTTCAACCTCCTCTTTTTCAGGTACATACAAATCATCTGCTACTTCATTAGGCTTTGGCGTTAACTACATATTCTAAAAATATTATGAAAAAATTAAATATAACAAAATTAACTCTACTGTGTGCCAGTAGCTTATTCTTAATGGCATGTGAAGACGACTTTTCTAACCCTGTTGGCGATACGTCTAGCTATTCGAGCGGTACAGGAGACTTTAATAACTATGTTTCTATAGGTGATTCATTGACAGCTGGCTTTGCAGACAACGCATTATATCGCTCAGGTCAAATTGATTCTTTTCCAAACATTCTTGCTACTCAATTTAAATTAGTAGGTGGTGGAGATTTTATTCAGCCCTTAATGAATGAAGAAACTAAAGATGGTAACGGTGTGTTAACAGGTGGAACAGGTGGATTGCTTTTCGGTGGAAATATTAACCCAATTTTTCCAAATCGTTTAGTTTTAGATGCAGACCCCACACTATCAAGACCAACCCCTAAAACTATCGAAGGCACACCTAATGATGAAGTTTTCAATTCCCCTCTTGTTGGCACTACTTTCAACAACATGGGCGTACCAGGAGCGCGCTCATTCCACTTATCTTTAGCACCAACTTACGGTAACCCTGCTGGACTAGGGGTAGTTCCTGCTACTGCAAACCCATATTATGTTCGGTTTTCAAAAGAAACAGGGGCAACAACAATTATGGACGATGCCGTTGTAAAGCAAATACCTACATTTTTTACGCTTTGGATTGGTAATAATGATGTTTTAGGTTATGCAACAGATGGTGGAGATGCATCATTGGATGCCATAACAAATACAGGAACTTTTACTGCTGCTTACGCTGACATCATAAATAAAATACAAACTAATGCACCCAATGCAAAAGGTGTTTTAATTAATATTCCGGATGTGAGCTCAATCCCTTATTTCACAACAGTTGCTTACAATGCAGTGCCATTAGACTCTGCTACCGCTGGACAATTACAAACAGGTTTTGATGCTGCATATAACCCTGGTCTTGATGCTGCTTTAGCCAGTGGTGCATTCCCAGGTTTAACCCAAGCTGAAGTTGATAAAAGAAAAATATCATTTACAGCAGGCTTAACAAATGCAGCCATAATTGACGCTTCTGAAGAGGTGACTAATAATGAACTAACTGACCTTTCTGCTGCTGGAATTCCAGCCATAAGACAAGCCACTTCTTCTGATTTAATTGTCTTACCTGCCGCCTCTATTTTAGGTACGCCTAATTCTGGACCAACAGATGTATGGGGTTTAAGTGCTACGTCACCTCTTCCTGACAATCTTGTACTTACACCTACAGAAGTAAACGAATTAAACACTGCTCGCTTAGCATTTAACGCCATAATTAAAGCTGCTGCTGATGCCAATAACAACTTTGCCTTTTTTGATGCATCAGCATTTATGGCTGAGCTAAAAGCTAGTGGCATTGATTATGGCACTGGAAACATAACCTCTGTTTATGCGACAGGCGGTGGGTTTTCATTAGATGGTGTTCATCCTACTGCTAGAGGCTATTCTGTTTTAGCTAACCGCATTATTGACACAATCAATACGGCTTTCAGTTCTAACATCCCTAAAGTTGACCCTGGTACTTATACCACTATTTTCTTGAAATAACCCTTACTAACCTTTGTCCTTGAATGACGCTATTGTTGTAAAAATAAGCACTATTCATGGCAAAGGTTTATTTGCATTAAAAACCATAAAAAAAGGCCAAATAATTGGCCACTTCACCGGTAACAAAACTAAAAAACCTTCTGCTTATACACTTTGGATAAAACCAAACCATTCCATTGACGTAGATGGCCCCCTTAAATACATCAACCACTCTAAACAACCTAACGCCTGTTATTACGATGACTTAAGCGTTGTTGCTTTAAAAACGATCAAAAAAGATGAAGAAATAACCCATGATTATGGAGATGATTGGTTATAAACAGAAAAAAGGAAAAAAGGGGTCAAAGAAAAA
>CAYZQE010000042.1:17677-20115 GCA_964480635.1 uncultured Gammaproteobacteria bacterium
AATCATCGAAAAAGGGGTCAGTACCCTTTTTTATTCTGAGTTCACTTTTTTATCACTTAAACTTTTTAATTGGCATAAAAAAAGGGAGCAATCGCTCCCTTTTTAACGTCAGCTATAAAAACTGGCTAACAAAGTTAACTTACTCTGCAACCGCCTCTTCTAACAAAGCTTTCATGCTTAAACGAATTCGACCTTGACGGTCAACTTCTAACACTTTTACTTTGATAGTATCGCCTTCAGTCAGTTTATCACTCACATTCTCAACACGCTCGTTAGAGATTTGCGAGATATGAACTAAGCCATCACGACCTGGAAGAATGCTAACAAAAGCACCAAAGTCCATTATTTTAGAAACCTTACCTTCATACACAGCGCCCACTTCAATTTCTGCTGTGACTAATTCGATACGACGACGAGCTTCATCACTCGCAGATTTATCAACAGATGAAATTTTAACCATACCTGTATCATCAATCTCGATATTCGCACCAGTTTCTTCTTGGATGGCACGAATCGTCGCCCCGCCCTTTCCAATCACATCACGAATTTTTTCAGGATTAATTTTAAACGTTTCTAAACGTGGTGCAAATTCAGACATTTCAGTACGGTGAGTACTGATGACTTTATTCATATCAGCAAGGATAGATAAACGCCCTACTTTGGCTTGTTTCAGTGCAGTTTCCATAATCTCGGTAGTGATACCATCGATTTTAATGTCCATTTGCAATGCAGTAATGCCGTCTTCTGTGCCCGCTACTTTAAAGTCCATATCACCCAAATGATCTTCATCACCTAAGATATCGGTTAAAACAGCAAACTTATCACCTTCCTTAATTAAGCCCATGGCAATACCAGCTACGGGCGCTTTAATAGGCACACCTGCATCCATTAACGACAGTGAAGTACCACACACACTCGCCATAGATGAAGAACCGTTAGATTCAGTGATTTCAGACACCGTACGAATAACATAAGGGAATTCTTCTTGCGTTGGCATAACACCTAACACGCCGCGCTTTGCTAAACGACCATGACCAATTTCACGACGCTTTGGTGTACCGACACGACCCACTTCACCCACACATGATGGAGGAAAGTTATAATGCAACATGAAGTTATCTTTATAAGATCCATCAATCGCATCAATTTGCTGTGCATCACGACCATTACCTAATGTCGTAATAACAATCGCTTGAGTCTCACCACGCGTAAACAAGGCAGAACCGTGTGTACGAGGTAAAACACCTGTACGAACTGTAATAGGACGTACTGTATCTGTATCACGACCGTCTATACGTTTTTCGCCTGCAATAATTCTATCGCGAACGGTACGTTTTTCAATCTTAGATAACATGCCACGAACATCAGTTTCGCTTGGGCCGCCCTCAGTACATAAATCAGCAACGATTGCTGCACGAACTTCAGACAGTTTATCTTGACGTTCCAGTTTATTCGCAATCGTGTATGCATCTCCGATTTGAGCTTCAGAGGCTGCAGCCACAGTTGATAATAAACCTTCGTCTAATTCAGGTGCTGACCAATCCCAAACAGGCGCATTGACGTCTGCTTTGAATTCTTCAATGGCTGTAATAACGGATTGAAAACCTTCGTGCCCGAAAACAACAGAACCTAACATCACTTCTTCTGTTAGGCAGCTAGCTTCAGATTCAACCATTAATACGGCACCAGAAGTACCCGCAACAACTAAGTCTAAAGAAGAAGATTCTAATGCCGCTTTAGTTGGGTTAAGAACGTATTCACCATTAATATAGCCAACACGAGCAGCGCCCACGGGGCCATTAAAAGGCATACCAGAAATAGACATAGCCGCAGAAACACCGATTAACGCTGGAATTTCAGGATCAATCTCAGGGTTCAAAGACACTAATGTCGCAACAACTTGCACTTCATTAGTAAAACCCTTAGGGAATAATGGACGAATAGGACGATCGATTAAGCGACACGTTAATGTCTCTTTTTCGCTAGGACGACCTTCACGCTTGAAAAACCCACCAGGGATTTTACCAGCAGCGTAAGTCTTTTCCATGTAGTCCACAGTCATTGGAAAGAAATCACGCCCTTCAGCGCCTTCTTTTGTACCAACAACAGTCACCATAATGACTGTATCTGCCATATTGACAAAAACAGTCGTTGCTTGACGACCAATTTCGCCAGTTTCAAAACTGACTTCATGCTCGCCGTACTTAAATGTTTTTTTAATTGGATTCATAAGATATCCTCAATGATTTTTAAATATTTAACTAGCAACTTAAAGTTTAGCGACGTAAGCCAAGCTTAGAAATTAAATCTGCATAACTCTGTTGATTTTTAGATTTTAAATAATCTAATAATTTACGACGTTGATTAACCATTCTAATTAAACCACGACGAGAGTGGTGATCATGAATGTGATATTTAAAGTGTTCTGTAAGATGCTT
>CAYZQE010000043.1:0-20098 GCA_964480635.1 uncultured Gammaproteobacteria bacterium
AACGAATGGTGGTTAGAGGTGAATAACGGCCATCATTCGCAAGTGTTTGATATAATTGGGCGACTTCGAGTGGCGTTAGGTCTATAGAGCCTAAAAGTAATGAAGGATAGATGACGCTATTTTTTTGTAGTTTAAATTGTTCTAACAAGTTTACTAAGGGTGTTAATGACTTTTCTAAGCCGATTCGTACGAAGGGTAAATTATACGAATGCACTAAGGCTTGATATAAACTGACTTCACCATGCAGCTTTGAATCATAATTATTAGGTGTCCATAGTTCACCATCTGACTGTTTTAAGGTGATTGGGCGATCCTGAACTTTTGTGGCTAAGGTTTCACCTTGCTCTAACAACGTATAAAGTAATAATGGCTTAATCAGTGAGCCTATTGGCCGTTGAGCCAGTATCGCTCGATTGAACCCTGGATAATTAGGTTCTCTATTACTAATGATGGCTAAAATATTACCCGTGGCATAGTGCACAATAACAGATGCTGTTTGTAACTTGGGCTGTTTCTTTAATACCTTATTATTTTCAACCGCGTTCTCAACATTAAGCTGCATTAATGGATCAAGTGTCGTAAAAATTCGTAAGCCAGAATGCTTTA
Organism: uncultured Gammaproteobacteria bacterium; assembly: GCA_964480635.1. GTDB lineage: Bacteria > Pseudomonadota > Gammaproteobacteria > CAYZQE01. Next base: position 607 of record CAYZQE010000043.1, read on the forward strand.
ACGCTTGTTTATCGTATTGCGCTGGTAATTGTTTTTTTACTAAATCTATAAAGGCTGGAAATCGTCGATAGCTATTTTTTTGAATTTGTAACCCTAGCGGTTTTGATTTTAAGGTTTTAGCTAATTTAGCTGAGACTATGCCTTGTTGCTGCATAATGTTAATCACTAAATTACGTCGCTTTAAGGCTCTTTTAGGGTGTTTTATGGGATGGTAGTAACTGGGCCCTTTGATCATCGCGACGAGTAGTGCTTGCTGCTCTAGGCCTAATTGATTTAACGGTTTACGAAATAAAAACTGGCTGGCTAAGGCAAACCCATGAATCGCAACGCTCTTTTTTTGGGTCAAAAACACTTGATTGACGTAAGCCGTTAAAATAGTGTTTTTATCCATATGCCACTCAATTAATAAGGCATACAAAGCTTCATTAAATTTACGCAATAAATTACGCTGTGACGATAAAAAGATGTTTTTTACTAACTGTTGCGTCAGCGTGCTGCCACCTTGAAGGGTTTTTCCTGCTTGAATATTAACCCATAGCGCACGCGCAATGGCGGCAGGGTTAATGCCAAAATGATTATAAAACGCCCTATCTTCAACCGCGATGAGTGTTTTAATGAGCGATTGAGGGATGTTTTGATAGTTTAATACCAATCGGTCTTCACCCTTTTCGCCATAAAAACTACTGAGAAGTACAGGTTCTAACATTAATGAAGGAATAACAAAGCCATCAGCGTCATAAAGTTCACTGACAAAACCATGATTAAATTCAACACTAAATAACCCCTGCTTTTGATCAATATTTGGATGCTTAAAATTGCGCCTAAAGAGATCAACTTTTTGCTCTGAATGGCGAAAACTGCCGGGGCTTTGTGTACTATTTTGTCGGTACGACAGTAAATTTAATTCTTTTAAAAAATCATTTTTGCTGAATTTCATTCCCGGTTTTATAAATAATGGTCTTGCATAAACACGAGATGGTAATGACCACTGGCCACTATCAATATGTTGAGTTACCTGATAATTAAGATAAATAACGTATGCAATAAATATAAAACTTAAGAATAAACCGCCTTTTAAAAGATATTTTTTAAAAGATGGTTTTTTTTTAGCTGTTTTGCGTGGAGGTTTTTTTGCCAACTTTTTTTTCAATGGTTAAGAGCGTTTAGATTTTACTGCCGCAGCGAGATCTCTTAGTACTATTTCGGTGTCTGCCCAATTGATGCAAGCATCAGTAATACTTTGGCCATAAACTAATTCACTATCAGAGCTATTATTTTGACGCCCTTCAACTAAATGACTTTCGAGCATAATGCCAAAAATATTATCTTGCCCCGTGGTAATTTGATGTGCAATGTCATGACAAACATCAATTTGTTTTTTAAACTGTTTTTGACTATTTGCATGGCTACAATCAACCATAACCTTAGGCTTATGACCCGCATCAATAAGCTTAGTGGCAGCATGATTAACACTTTCACGATCATAATTAGGGCGAGAACCTCCTCGTAAAATGATGTGCGTAAATTCATTACCAGAGGTACAAAAAATAGCAGAATGCCCTTCTTTTGTTAATGACATAAAACTATGCGGACGGGATGCTGCACTGATAGCATCTAAAGCCACTTGTAAATTGCCATTCGTACCGTTTTTAAAACCAACAGGGCATGATAACCCTGATGCCAATTCTCGGTGCCCTTGGCTTTCAGTGGTACGCGCACCAATTGCGCCCCAACTAACCAAATCTGAAATATATTGGGGGCTAATTAAATCTAGGTATTCTGTACCGGCTGGTACACCCATATCAGCAAGATTTAATAACAATTCACGGGCTAATCTAACCCCTTTATTAATGTGATAACTATCATCTAAATCGGGGTCATTTATTAAGCCTTTCCAACCAACTGTGGTACGAGGCTTTTCAAAATAAACTCGCATAACAATAAACAAATCATCAGCCAATTCATTTCTTAATGTTTTTAGTTTTTCACCATATTCAAGGGCTGCCTTTGTATCGTGTATTGAACAAGGACCAACAATGACCAATAAACGGTCATCATCACTTTTTAATATATTATAAATAGATTGGCGTGCTTCATACACTGTATCCGCAGCTTGATCTGTTAATGGCAAATCTTTAAAAAGAGTTTCAGGTGAATCAATAGGTTTGACAGCGGTAATACGGAGGTCGTCGGTCTTATGCATGATGATATTTATACAATTGGTTAATGTGAGTGAATAGGCGAATTTTAACGATGAACTGTTTAATTACCAGCGTTATATTGCTCTAAGACACTATTAATGTCTTCTTTAGATAGTCTTGGCCCATATTGAGTGACAATCTTTGAAGAAGTCATGGATGCAAGCTTGCCAGATTGGGCAAAAGTCATATTATGAGTCAAACCATACAAGAAAGCGCCAGCAAAACTATCACCCGCACCTAAGGTATCAATTGCGGTCACTTCAAAAGGCGCAATTTCATATTCTTGGTCGCCATTAAAGACTAAAGCGCCTTTAGCACCGCGAGTAATGGCAAATGCTTTACAATATGTTTTAATTTTAGATTTGGCTTCATCAAACGATGTTGCTTGAGTGAGTGTCATCACTTCTTCTTCGTTGGCAAATAGTAAATCGACGCCTTCACCTAACATTTCCAACATGCCATCTCTAAAAAATTCTACCATTGCAGGGTCAGACAAAGTTAAAGCTGTTTTAATATGATGCTTTTCTGCTAGTTGACGTGCTTTTACTGCCGCTTCACGCGTACAGTCTGACGTTACCAAATATCCTTCTATATAAACATAGTCAGAAATTTTTATTGCATCTTCATCAACAACAGATGCGTCTAATTTAGCGGATGCACCTAGGTATGTATTCATCGTACGGTCAGCATCTGGCGTAACAAATACTAAACATTTACCGGTAATATCATTGCTTAATAAATGCTCAGCCGCATTACTATCAACTTGAGACGCTTTAAGGCCATCTAAAAATATTTTGCCACTTTCATCATCTGCTACACGACAGCTAAAAGAAGACGTGCCACCTAAATCACTTAATGCAATAATCGTGTTAGCCGCAGACCCGCCACACGCCATAGTTTCGTGTGAGTCTTCAAGGCTAATCATTAAAGCATTTTGTGTGGCTTCATCAATTAAGGTCATTACGCCTTTTTCTATGCCATATTCTTTTAATCGTTGTTCGTCAGAGTGATATTCGATATCAACGAGGGCATTACCAATGGCGTAGACATTAAATTTTGGCATACTATTTTTCCTAAGCTTAAAGTGTATTGATGACAACCTATAGTGAATAAATAACGAATGCATCATTTTTATAACGTTAATACTCTATGAACTAATCATTACATACTCAGTCTTAATGTCACTATAATATTTGGATAGGTCTTAACTTATGAAAATTATCATTCCTTTATTTGCCATCGCTTTTTTGACTGGCTCTGCTATCTTTGCGGGATCACTTTCAGCTCAAAATAACAGCAGTGAAGCGGCATCAATGACCACAGCGCCTTCTAGTGGGTACATTAAGCCTTCTGATGCAGAATTAAAAAGTAAACTCACTAAGTTACAATATAACGTGACGCAACATGAAGACACCGAACGACCCTTTAAAAATGAGTACTGGAATAATAAAAAAGCAGGTATTTATGTTGATATTGTTTCTGGAGAAGCATTATTTAGTTCGGCTGATAAATTCAGATCGGGAACTGGATGGCCAAGTTTCACTAAACCGATTGTAGAAAACTCAATTATTGAAACCATTGACCGTTCATTATTTTTCTCTAGAACAGAACTAAAAAGCAAAAATGCTAAGTCTCATTTAGGCCATGTTTTTTCTGATGGTCCAAACCCAACAGGTTTGAGATATTGCATTAATTCGGCTTCGCTAAAATTCATTCCAAAATCCGACATGGAAAAACAAGGCTATGCTGAGTTTATTTCTTTAGTTAAGTAATTTTAAGTTCAAATATCACAAAGGCCATTTTATGGCCTTTGTGCATTATTAAGGCTATAAGGCTTCGGACTTTAACACCATCATCTTTTCTATTTGCATATCGTCAAAAGTATAAGGGATTCCCCCAACTCCTAAGCCAGACTCTTTTAAACCTGCAAACGGCATCCAATCGACTCTAAATGCAGTAAAATCGTTCACCATTACAGCACTCGCATTTAACTGTTTATAACAATGCATGGCGGTATCGATATTTTTTGTTGCAACAGAAGCCTGAAAAGAAAATGGAACGTCATTAGCCTGTTTGATCGCGTCGTCGATATCATCGTATTCATATACACAAATAACAGGGCCAAAAATCTCTAATTGACTCACTTTAGATTGTTTGTCGGGATTGAATAAAACGGTACATGAATAAGTGCTTTTTGACAATTTTTTACCGCCTGATAATAATTCAGCACCTTCGCTCACTGCTTCTTTCACCCAGTTATCAATACGCTCTAATTCAGCGGGTCTTATCACGGGCCCTACTTCTGTTTTTTCATCCAGTGGGTCACCTATTATATAGTTATCGCCTACTAGGCTTATTTTTTCAGCAACTTCTCTAGCGATAGATTTATGAGCAAAGATTCGTTGAACGGAGACACATACTTGACCTGCATGATAAAAACCACCTTTTGCTAGCAATGGAATCATGGCATCACAATCGGCATCTTCAGCCATTATAACGGGTGCTGCACCACCGTGCTCTAAGGCACAGCGAGTTCCTGCCGCTAATTTAGAACGTAACATCCAGCCTACTTTAGCGCTGCCAATAAATGAAAAGAAAGCAACTCTTGGGTCTGTCACTAGTTGTGACGATGTCTCACGACTATCGGTAGAAACGGCTTGGCAATAATAATTGGGAAGGCCTGCTTCATATAAGATTTCAACCAATCTAAAACACGATAAGGGTGTGTCTTCGGCCGGCTTGATAATAACGGGGCAGCCTGCGGCAATACCCGGAATCACTTGATGAACGATTAGGTTAAGCGGGTGATTGAAAGCACTAACTGATACAACGACACCAATAGGTTCTTTACGTGTAAAAGCTAACCGTCCAGCAGAAGCCGCATTTAAATTCATCGGGATTTCTCGTCCAGAATCATTACGAATGCATTCAATGGCATTTTTAATACCATCAATCGCTCTAATCACTTCTACTTTCGAGTCCATATAAGGCTTACCACCTTCGGATGCTGCAAGACGGCATAAATCATCAATTTGTGATGACATGATTTGAGCTGTTTTATCTAAAATGGCGATACGTTGTTCTGGTTTAAGCCATTGTGTTTTATCGTTGTAAATGGCATGCGCATTTTTTAAAACTTGTTCGGCACCCTTTGAATCAATTATAGGTACTGACCCAACAACACTAAAATCCCAAGGCGAAGTCACCGGTTTACGATCAGTTTCTATCACATTGCTTATTTTATTTTCAAAATCATACATGTTTATAACCCTAAATAGGACAAACCAAATTACCTAACTTTTCAGTTAGCTTCATATTTTCTGAATAATCCACAGGGCAATCAATGATGACGACCGTATTATCTTTTTTAGCTTGCAAAATGGTAGGGATAAGCTCATCGGCTGAATTAATTTTATAACCTTTGGCACCAAAGCTTTCTGCATACATGACAAAATCTGGATTGGTGAATGAGATTTGGGTATCTCGACCAAAGCGACGTAATTGATGCCATTTAATAAGGCCATATTCACTATCGGTCCAAATTAAAATAATAATCGGGATATTCATTCTTAAAGCGGTTTCAATTTCTTGTGAATTCATTAAAAACCCAGCGTCACCCGTTACCGTTAATGCCGTTTGATTAGGGAAAGCTAATTTTGCAGCAATGGCACCTGGCAGCCCAATGCCCATCGAGGCAAAACCATTTGAAATAATGCAGGTATTAGGCCGCTCAGCTTGATACATTCTAGCCATCCACATTTTATGCGCACCAACGTCCGAAACGACAATATCCTCGTCATCAAGTGCTTGACGTAAATCCCAGATAATTCGTTGGGGTTTCATGGGGTATGAATCATCATTTTTATGTTCACTTAATTCATTGACGATAGTTTCACGTAAGCTCGAAGAAAAACCTTCTTTTTTAGGTGTGACTAAACTGCATAACTCCTCTAAAGCATCGTTTATATCACCGATAACACCACATTCTAGAATATAATGTTCATCGACTTCTGCAGGGTTAAGGTCAATATGAATTATTTTTTTATCTTTGCCTTTATGCCATAGATGAGGATGGTATTCGACCATGTCATAGCCAATACAAATAATCACATCAGCACGATCAAACCCACAGGCTACATAGTCATGCGCTTGAAGCCCTACTGTTCCAAGGCTAAGATCATGGCTAAAGGGTATAACACCTTTTGCCATGAATGTCGTTGCGACAGGAATATTCACTTTTTCTGAAAACTTGACTAATTTATCAGAAGCCTTGGCTCTAATTACACCATTACCCGCCATAATTAAAGGCGCTCTTGACGCATTAATTATATCAGCAGCTTGCTTAAGCTTAGACATAGGCGGTACTGGGGCTTGAGCTCTTTGAACTTTAAGTGGCGCTTTTGTACCGTCTGGGATTTCCATAGCCGCAATATTTTCAGGCACATCAATAAAGCTACCACCTGGCTTTTCAGCTTCTGCCGCTTTAAAGGCTTTGCGAATAATTTCTGGAATAATCTCTGGCTCACGTATTTGAACGCTGTATTTAGAGATGGGCGCAAATAAATTAACTAAGTCTAAAACTTGATGGCTTTCTTTATGCATTCGTGTCGTTGCACCTTGGCCTGCTATTCCAATAATGGGGGCACGATCCATATTAGCATCGGCGAAACCCGTGACTAAATTGGTAGCGCCTGGGCCTAATGTCGCAAGGCAAACCCCTGCTCTACCGGTTAAACGTCCGTAGACATCAGCCATGAAAGCAGCGCCTTGTTCGTGCCTTGTGGTAATGAATTCGATTTTACTATCAATTAAAGAATCCATGACATCTAGGTTTTCTTCACCCGGAATTCCAAAAATATATTCAACACCTTCATTTTCTAAACACTGTACAAATAGGTCACTTGCTTTCATTATTATTATCCTCTAATTTGATATCTGTTATTGTTATAGTTTATTTATGCTTTTTTATACGGTTTTTCATTAAAAAAATGTCATAAGGCAATGATTTAGGTATTTATAAATGGATGCTTTTAAAAGGGTTTCGTTCATTTTTAATATAATATTCGCAACATCTCTGCACTTTACATGACACTTCATTATTCTTAGATCTAACATTGTGATTAATTCTTTCATTATCTATTAAACAAAACCATAAAAATCATCTAAAATGCGCCCATCTGAATTTTATTATTTAATTCAGATGCCATAATATTTAAATAAAACTATCAAAAGGAGAGTATTTTATGTCACTAAAAGGTTCCAAAACTGAACAAGCGCTTAAAGACGCATTTGCTGGTGAATCACAAGCTAATCGTCGTTATTTATACTTTGCTGCAAAAGCAGACGTTGAAGGCTATAACGATGTATCGGCTGTTTTTCGTTCTACTGCTGAAGGCGAAACTGGACATGCACACGGCCACTTAGAATACTTAGAAGAGACGGGTGATCCTGCAACAGGCCTTCCAATTGGCCCTACGTCTGATAACTTAAAATCAGCCATTGCTGGCGAAACACATGAGTACACGGATATGTACCCTGGTATGGCTAAAGATGCACGTGAAGAAGGCTTTGACGAAATTGCAGATTGGTTTGAAACGCTAGCGAAAGCTGAGCGTTCACACGCTAATCGTTTTCAAAAAGCATTAGATGGTTTAGACGCTTAGTCATCATCTTTTTTAAGGAGACACTGAATAACTGCGATTAGAATTTTACTGAGAAAAAATGTGCGTCAAGTTTCGTTAAATGCGTCGTAATAGCTGGCTATTGCGTCGAATTTAACGGAAGTTGTCGTGCATTTTAGCCAGTAAAAAATAATTGGCAGTTGATCAGTGTCACCTTAAATGGGGCTAATTATTAGCCCCATTTTTTTACAAATAACATTGGCAACAATATGAGAGAAGGCAGTTTAGAAGCCCCCACGAGACATCCATTAGGTCAAAACGAGCCTGATTTTTATAATGAAGATTCATTAAATAAAGAATTAGAGCGCGTTTTTGATATTTGTCATGGCTGTCGCCGTTGTGTGAGTTTGTGCAAATCCTTCCCTACTTTGTTTGATCTAGTTGATGAATCTAGTACTATGGAAGTTGATGGTGTTGATAAAAAAGACTATTGGAAGGTTGTTGACCAATGTTATATGTGTGATTTGTGTTATCTCACAAAATGCCCTTATGTGCCCCCCCATGAATGGAATGTGGATTTCCCGCACTTAATGTTAAGAGCGAAAGCGATTAAATATAAAAAAGGGGAGGTTAAATTTCGCGATAAGGTCATTACATCGACCGATGCGATTGGTGAAATAGCCAGCATTCCGATTGTTGCGAATATTGTTAATGCTATTAACAATAATGAACATACGCGTGCCTTAGTGCAAAGTGCTCTAGAAATACACCCAGATGCTAAATTACCAAAATATCACAGCAATACATTAAGCAAACGTGTTGCTGAACATAAACCTAATTTAAGTGATGTTAAAACGACAAAAACCACAACGGGTAAGGTCGCCATTTTTGGAACCTGTTATGGCGAATATAATGAACCCCATTTAGGTGAAGATTTAATCGCTATCTTGGAACATAACGGGATAGCTGCTACCGTGATTCCTAATACAAAATGCTGCGGTATGCCTAAATTAGAATTGGGTAATTTAGATGCTGTTGAAGAACTAAAAAATCATAATATTCCGCTCATGGCTAAAATGGTCAATGATGGCTGGGATATTATTACGCCCGTTCCTTCATGCACTTTACAGTTTAAACAAGAATTACCCCTCATGTTTCCTGATGCGGTGACGGTAAGAAAAATTAAAAAAGCAATGTTTGACCCGTTTGAATACCTAATGCTGAGACATAAAGAAGGTTTATTAAACACCGACTTTAAAAATAGCTTAGGTAAGGTGTCCTATCATGTTGCTTGCCATCAACGAGTACAGCGCATTGGTATGAAAACCCGCGAAGTATTATCGCTGATTCATGACACTGAAATTTCTACCATAGAACGCTGTTCTGGGCATGATGGTACTTATAATTTAAAACAAGAATTTCACGATGATTCAATGAAAATCTGCCGCCCTGTGGTTAATAAAGTAAAACAAGCACAAGCTGATGTTTATACCAGTGACTGTGCCATGGCCGGGCATCATATTGCCGCTGGTTTAGATGATGGCAGCGAACCCATTCACCCTATTTCACTAGTGCGACAAGCGTACGGGATATAATTAATGAACATGTTAAACAGCACCCCCTTAACTCGTAATGACTTATGGTCGTTAGAGCAATATGCAGAAAAACGCTCTGACTTTCGCAAACAAGTAATGCAACATAAAAAAAATAGGCGTGTGGCATTAGGCCCTAATGCAGCACTCTATTTTGAAGACCGTTTAACCCTGCAATATCAAATTCAAGAAATGCTACGCATCGAAAAAGTATTTGAAGCAGAAGGTATTAATGAAGAGCTTGGCGTTTATAACCCAATGATGCCAACAGGTAAAAACTGGAAAGCGACCTTTATGATTGAGTACAGCGATGCCGAAGAGCGTGCCATTCAACTTGAGAAAATGATCCATATTGAAGACTTTGTTTGGGTTCAAGTTGATGGCTTTGATAAAGTTTGGGCAATTGCAGATGAGGATCTTGATAGAAGTAATGCCGTTAAAACATCTGCTGTTCATTTTATGCGCTTTGAACTAACCACAAAAATGATTGAAGGGCTTAAACGAGACAATACGTTATCCATGGGTATTAAACATGATGTTTATAATCATGAAATAAAATTAGACATGGATGTTAAAACATCACTGATTAATGATTTAGCTTAAATTAAACTCCGCAAATAACAGTTTTTACTCCCTCTCCTGCTAGGAAGAGGAGGCATTTGAGTGGTTACTGAGTTTTGTTGCTAACCCCCTCTAAAGTAACACCCTTTCAATACCGCCATTATTCAGCTTTTTGTTGAATTCACTTAGCCAATCTTTTCCATAGATCTGCTCTGCCATTTCAACAACAATATAATCCGTAGAAACCCCTGTTTCTTCTTCATAGCGAGATAATCCTTGAACACATGCTGGGCAGGTTGTGAGGCATTTAGTTTTCTTTTGATTCGGTTTAATAACGTTTATTTTATCAACTGCAATTTCTATTTCCTCTAATTTTCGCGCATGTAGCTGCAATGCAATATCAGGTCTTGTGGTTGCTAATGTGCCCGCTTCACCACAGCATCTTTCAGTTAATTCAATGGGTTGTGACATTAAGCTAGAAGCTACTTTAATAGGGTCATGGCCTTTAATCGGGCTATGACATGGGTCATGCATAATATAATTGGTATCGGTTTCTGTTTTTAATGAAATCCCTTTTTCATATAAATATTCATGAATATCAACAATGCGGCTGTCAGGAAAGATGGATTCAAATTCATATTTTTGTAACTGATCTAAACAAGTACCGCACGAAACCACGACTGTTTTAATGTCTAAGTAATTTAAAGTGTTCGCAATACGATGAAAAAGCACCCTGTTTTCTGCAGTAATGCTTTGGCCTTTTTCGTATTCACCGGCTGCTAATTGAGGGTAACCACAACATAGATAACCCGGCGGTAAAACAGTTCTTGCACCCGCTTCATACAGCATTGAGATGGTCGCTATACCGACTTGACTAAATAAACGTTCTGAACCGCAGCCAGGAAAATAAAAAACTGAATCACGCTCTTCTGGAGGGGTTTTAGGGTTGCGAATTATGGGCACTAGTGAGGCATCATTTAAGCCCAGCATCTGTCGCATGGTGACTGATGGCACATTTGCTTTAACTGGGTTGCGTACAAAATTAATCACCTGTTGATTTGCTGGTGGAATTTTATGCGATGCTTTGGGTATTTTATTTTTTGCAAGTAAACCAAACATTTTAAATAATTTATTGGCCACACGTACGCTTCTAAAACCCCAATCAAGCATCAGTTTATGGGCTAAATCTATAACAAAAGGGTCTTTTCTATTTAAAAACCATAGTGCTAAAATACTGCCGTAGCTTCTACGCTTTTTACCTTGAGCCACAAGCACTTGACGCATTTTTATCGAGACATCACCAAAATCAATATTAACGGGGCAAGGGTTTAAGCATTTATGGCACGTTGTACAATGGTCTGCGACATCATTCATTTCATCGAAGTGCTTTATTGAAACACCTCGGCGCGTTTGCTCTTCATATAAAAATGACTCGATTAGTAAACCTGTCGCTAAAATTTTATTACGAGGCGAATACAATAAATTTGCTCGTGGAATATGGGTCATGCATACGGGTTTGCACTTACCACAACGTAAGCAATTTTTGATTGAATTATTGATTTCACTCAGCTCGCTATGTTCTAAAATAATAGCTTCTTGCTGTACCAGTTTTAACGAGGGTGTATATGCATTTTGTAATCCAGAGCCTTTTAATAGCTTACCTTTATTAAAATGCCCTTCTGGGTCAACTTTTTGTTTATATAACTTAAATGCTTCAAGTTTGTCATCATCTAAATATTGAATTTTAGTTAAGCCAATGCCGTGTTCGCCCGAAACTACACCCTCTAAACTGATCGTTAAGGCCATTATTTCATCGACTAAGTGCTCTGCCTGTTGCAGCATGTCGTAGTTGTCTGAATGCACTGGTATATTGGTATGAACATTGCCGTCACCTGCATGCATATGTAAGGCAATAAATAAGCGTTCATCACGTACACTACTATGAATCTTTATTAATTCTTCGCGTAAACTAACAAACTCTAGTCCAGAAAATATTTCATCCAGTGGTTTTTTGATGCTGCTTTTATAGCTAATCACTAAACTATGGCTAATCAGGCAATCTATAACAGATTTTTCATTGGCTATGTCACTCAGCTCTTTAAATTCACTGGCTGGTGATTCAAAATTATCTAACCATTGCTGCCATAAATCTTTTTGTTGTTGAATAACATCTGCGGCAAACTTTAATTTTTGTAATTTAATGTCATCAATAACATCTGTTTCTTTATTTTCATTTAACAGCTTTGAAAGGTGTTTTTCGAGAGCCGCAACAATATTGATTTTATTGCTAATAGATTCACGAATATTAAGAATTTCTATGCCACGGTTATAATGACTTAGGTTTTTTAATGGGATAACAACATCTTCATTAATTTTAAAGGCATTAGTGTGCGCCGATATGGCTGCGGTACGTTTACGATCTTCCCAGAATTTGCTTCTGGCGGCAGCACTGACTGCAATAAATCCTTCTGCACCACGTAAGTTGGCAATTTCTACTACTCTAGAACATATAGCCGCGAGCGCATCTTCATCATCACTGATAATATCGGCGACTAGTACCATTTTGGGTAACATTTGACGCGTCGATTTAGTGGTGTACTGAACCGCTTTCACATATCGTGCGTCTAAGTGTTCAAGGCCCGCTAATAAAATCCCTTCCTCGTTATCAATGGTCTCTTTTATTTCGATAATCGCCGATACGTCTTTACCAGAATCTTGATTAAAAAACTCTAAACAGACTGTACGTGTAAATTCAGGCACTTCGTGCAATATAAATTCTGCCGAAGTAATGAGCCCATCACAGCCTTCTTTTTGAATACCAGGCACACCACCCATAAATTTATCGGTCACGTCTTTGCCTAAACCAACTTTACGAAATAGCGAACCTTTAATGGATAACTCTTCTACATCACCCATCACTTCACCGCTATCACGGTGAGTCTTAGTGATTTTAAATTTTACTAAGTCTTGTTCGTGTATTTTCCCCATATTATGGTCAAGTCTTTCAATATCTAACCAATGAGCATCTGGTGTCACCATTTTCCAGCGGGTTAGGTTATCGAGCGTTGTGCCCCATAATACGGCTTTTTTACCACCTGCATTCATAGCGATATTACCGCCAATGGTAGATGCATCTTGAGAAGTTGGGTCAACTGCAAAAGCCAGTTTTTGAGCAACGGCACGCTCTGTTAAGCGCATTGTAACGACACCCGCTTCAGCGGTTATTGTATTGGCTTTTATGGCAGAACCAGCTAGCGCTTTATATTCAATATCGCCAATCGCTTCTAACTTTTCACAATTAATCACTGCTGTCTTTTCATACAAAGGTATCGCGCCACCGGTATAACCCGTTCCACCCCCTCTTGCAATAATGGTTAGGCCTAGATCTATACAGGTTTTTACGATATAGGGGATTTCAGCTTCGGTGTCTGGTGAAATAACGACAAAGGGTAATTCAACGCGCCAATCGGTTGCGTCAGTGGTATGAGATACGCGCGCAAGGCCGGTGAAATCAATATTAGTTTTAGGTGTTACTTTTTTAAGTGCTTTTTTTGCGACAATGCGTTGCTCACCCATCGAGACTATCCATGCTTTAAAGTCATCGACTGTTTGACAAGCCGCTTGTTGTAATTCAATGGCAGACTGGTTTTCATCAGCCCATTTTTTTATTTGCTTTAAACGTTCTTGTAAAGCGTCAACCAATTGTTGCAAGCGACGTTGATTCGCAATCAGGTCGTCTTGTAAATAGGGGTTTCTTTTCACCACCCAAATCTCACCTAACACGCCAAATAACATTCGAGCAGAACGCCCAGTACGTCGGGTATCCCTTAATGTATTGATGACTTCCCACCATTTTTCACTCATCAGTCGAGTGACGATCTCTTTATCTGAAAAAGAGGTGTAGTTATAAGGTATTTCTCTAATTCTTGTTTGCATAAGTCAGTATAAAATTAAGCGTTTTTGTCAGTTATTGGAAAAGTAGAATGCTTGATATTTAAATCACGTTGCGGAAACGGTATTTCAATTTGATGTTGTTTAAATAATCGGTTAATTTCAAAATTAATATCACTTAAAATAGATAAACGGGTATCAACATTAATTAAGAAACAGCGTAATTCAAAGTTTAATGAGCTTTCTGCAAATTCTTTAAATAAGACAAATGGATCCGATAAAATGGGGCTATTTTTTATCACTTGATCATGATTACAAGCGATATCAAGCAATATGGCTTTAACCTTTTCTGCATCTGTTCCGTAAGCGACTCCAACAGGCACAATTAAACGACCTCTAGAGTCTTTTAACATCCAGTTAGTCACTTGCCCCGAAATTAACTCAGAGTTTGGTACAAGTACATCGGCACGATCAAATGTTTGGATTTGGGTAGAACGAATACTGATTTTTCTAACATAACCTTCTGTGTCACCTACTGAGACCCAATCACCTGTTTTTATGGGGCGTTCAAATAATAAAATAACACCTGAGACAAAGTTATTAACAATATTTTGTAAGCCAAAACCAATGCCCACTGATAAAGCGCCTGCAATGAGGGCAAGGTTAGCTAATTGCACACCCGCGATAGATAAGGTTATTAAAAATGCCATGGCCATACCAAAATACCCCGTTAAGGAGATCATCGCTTCTTTGCTTCCTCTATCCATACGTGAACGATTCAACCAACTTTTATCTAAGCGCCTCTTTATCCAACCTACAAATGAAATCATGATTGAGAATGAGATTAATGAGACTAAGATTCGTGTTGGAATGATTTTTATTGAACCTAAGGTAAAACCATCAACGACTAAATCTTTAAGCGCCAATAGGCTTGTATCTGATAACCCCCATGATTTAAGCGCAATAACAATGGCAATAGACCAAATTATTATATTGCCACTCAAGCGAAACCATATGGCACCTGGAATATAAGCATCTGTTTTTACACCGATTAATTTTCTAACCTTTTTTTGCCATTGATAGCGCCCCTCATCAAAGCCATCAGTAAAGTCTGAAAATAAACGACTGATGAATAATGCGACTAAAATTAAAAATACTGAACCAGATAAGCCAATTAAAATAAAGATGGATAAATTAGAAAACCCAAACCAATCGCAGACTAAACTACCAATCAATGCTGCCATCATAAGTAATCTCATTAACAGCGTGTTCGCTAGCAAATTAAACTCACCCAGTACAAAAGTGATCCAGATAAGGTTAGACACTAAAAAGGCAATGAAGACATTTCGTATCAACCCTTGTGTGAGTATATTAAATGCATAATTGGTAAAGGCAAAATATAAAATAAAACCAATAAATAATAACCACGCCAATACTCGTAAACGGCGGGTTAAATGCTGCCCTACTTCATCATCAACATCTAAAAAGTTTTTTGCAGGTGAACAAGGGTTAAAAAATATACGAATAATCCAGATAGCAATGGTCAGTAAACTAATACCCGCCATAAAGACAGAAAAGAAATAACCTTGAGTGTCTGATGATGCAATTAATAGGTAGATAGATAAAGAACTGCTAGTTAAAAGCAATGGTAAATAATGATTGGTACAAGACAAAACTGAAAACCGTATTTGCCCACCTAGGCTAAGGTTTTCATTATATTTATTTTTATTTAAAAATACTTTCAGCCACTTTTTTATCAGCATTGCACTTAATATTGCAAACAACATAATAGCCAATATTTTATATTTATTAACGATTAACCCATTCAAGTCGATCTCTTGATACAAAAACTCTTTTGTTTCAGTGATTAAAACCAAGGGGTTTATCGCATTGAACTGTAAATGATCTAGGATAGTACTGCGCTGGGTAAACAGTTTATTTTCTATCAGTGCTTGTTTTTGGGTAATGCTACTCGTTATAGTTTCATTGGTTCTTAGCAGCATCAATCGACACGATGCTAGTTGCTGAGCACTACCCAACATATTTTGATTAAGACTGACTCTTTTTGAAGTAATAACGGGGTCTTCAGGCACATTTTGAGGGCCTAAAAGGTCTAGATCATCTGCACTTTTATTAATAGATGTTTCATTACTAATGATACAGTCATTGGCAAGAGATTGAATAACTAGACTTTTTGCGTGATATTGCTGAAGTTTTTCAGTATTTTTCTCAGTGTTTACTTGAAGTACTTTTTCTATTTTTGTGAGGAGACTATCCGCAGCACCAAGCTTTAAACTCAGCTGAGGGTCTAAAGCTAAAACCATTTGATGAAACAATAGAAAAAAACTAACAATTAAAAGGCGCATGTAGGATTTGCAAGTGACAAGATAAGCTAAGCTAACATTCAATATTTACAATGCAGCTATCATTCAGAGCGAATTCTACACCTTCTGTCTAAAAGGGATACTGATTACGTTAATTTATGCCAATATATAAGCTATAAAGTGTAATTATTTCTATATTAGAAATAGCCCATCCGCTTTATAATTTAATTAATTATTGACGAATTTATTTTAAAAAATGCAAACAACCGAAAAATTACACCTTCCTTTTCAAGATGAAATTAATCAATTAGCTGCTATCCAAGTGCAACAAAGTGAATGCTTTAATTTGTCTATTGAAGAGCAATATAATTTTTTTAATGTTGAATATAATTCAACCAAAGAGTATTTCCATTCAATAAATCATACTGATCTCATTAAAAAATTAGAGTTAGTTGATTTTATGTTTGACATAAATATAGAGCCGTTCAATCTTCCTGATAGTTTTGAGCAGACATTATCGTTATTAAAAATAATTACGGCTAAAAGTGCATTTTATCATTCTGCATTCTTTATCAATTCACACAATCCCATTGCTCATTATTTACGCACAACAAGTAGCCATATTAGTCAAAAACTAACTGCAAAAAATGGCAAAGAATGTTTAGGATTATTAAATGGTAATATTCAAACTCTTATCATTCAATATCAATCTGACCCCAGTTTTTTTGATGTTCAGACAAAAAACATTATTAATACCTTCAAACTAACTAAAGCCCTTAAAGGTGCATCTCAATCATCTAAAAGCGCTTTAAAAACATCAACTTTAAAAGATAGCTTTACAGGCAAAGTAGCACACAAAACTAATTTATCGCTAAAACAAAAAAATAACGTCTATTTACAACTTGCGAAAAATATTAGCAAAGGTGATTGGTTAGATTTACAGCAAAAATCGAACAAAATATTGATTAAGTTAATTTGGAAGGCGGATGACAACAGTGAATTTATTTTTGTTAATAAAGAGGGTGAAAAAGTTAGGCAATGTACGCTATTAGAACTGGCCTCTGACTTAGAAAATCATATTGTTACTGTTATGTCTAGTGTGTCTAACACCAGACATAAAAACAATTCAGTTTTAAAGACAATAGGTTAAAATTTCGTTTAAAGTTTTTTAATGATGCTCAGCGTTAATCGACTAAATTAACCTTTAAATTCATTCCATCTTCACCTATGACTTTTACTTTGCTTTGCGCTAGATAGTCTTCATCAGCCAACACTTTCCAAGTACTATCATCAATTTTTATTTGCCCTACCCCATTAACCATATCTTTTTCTAAGGTAAAAACTCGACCGATAAACTGCTGAGCTCTTTTATTTAACAAGGGCTGATCACTATCTGCTGATATATGGTGAAAGAATTTACGCCAAACAAATATGCTTAAAATACTTTGGATTGAAAATATAACTAACTGGACAGGCCATTCCATCGTAGGAAAAACCCATAAAAAACCACCCGTTATAATGGCTGAAATCCCCATCCATAAGAAAAATGCTGCCGGGGCAAACATTTCTAACATGATGAGTAACACGCCGATTACCCACCAAGTCCAATGATCAATTTGAGTTAAAAACTCCATTATGTTTTTACTTTGACTGAATTTAATAATTCAGTCATGCCGCCTAAAGCACCGATAACACCGCTGGCTTCAAGCGGCATAAAGACTAATTTTGAATTGTCGGCAGATGCTACTTTTTCTAAAGACTCGACATATTTTAACGCAACAAAATAATTTAATGCATTCACATCGCCTTTTTTTATTGCATCAGAGACCACCATAGTCGCTTTAGCTTCCGCCTCGGCTTCACGCTCTCTTGCTTCTGCATCCATAAAAGCAGCTGTTCTACGCCCTTCTGCTTCTAAAATAGCCGCTTGTTTTAAGCCCTGAGCCTCAAGGATTTCGGATTGCTTGGTGCCTTCTGACTCTAAAATAAGGGCACGTTTTTCGCGTTCTGCTTTCATTTGACGAGCCATAGATTCAACCAAATCTGGCGGTGGAGATATGTCTTTAATTTCGATACGAGTGACTTTTATGCCCCAAGGATTAGTCGCTACATCAACCACTGATAATAATTGAGCATTTATTTTATCGCGTTGTGATAGCAGCTCATCTAAATCCATAGAACCCATCACGGTTCTTATATTGGTCATAGTTAAGTTTAAAATAGCACGGTATAGATCATTCACTTCATAAGCAGATTTAGCCGCATTTAATACTTGATAAAACAAGACTCCATCAACGCCTATCATGGCATTGTCTTTAGTAATGACATCTTGTGATGGCACATCCATCACCTGTTCCATCATATTAATTTTAGCGCCAATGTTATCAACAATTGGGACAATTAAATTTAAGCCTGGCGTTAATGTTTTGGTGTATTTTCCAAATCGTTCTACCGTATATTCATTACCTTGAGGGACTGATTTAACGCCCAAAATAACTAAAACAACTGCCATAACGGCAATGACTATTACTAATACTTCCATGGTGTGTATCCCCTTTTATTTTTCTTTAAGTTTAGAATTGAATATCGTGATAAACCTTTTGTACGTCATCAAGATCTGTCAGCAACTCCTCAAATTTTTCAAACATTTCTACATCATCCTCAGCTAAAGCTATGGTTGCCATTGGCAAAAACTGAATTTCTTGAATATCAAAGTCGATAGTATCATTATAAACAGTTAATGCATCTCTCGTTTTTGCATATTCTGTATTTGGTGTGAAAACTGATATTTTACCCTCTTCACTTTCGATATCAGTCACATCAACATCCGCTTCTAATAATGCATCTAAAACGGCTTCTTCATCGTCCCCATCAAATACAAACACACTGGCATGGTCAAACATATGGGCAACAGTACCGGGCGTGCCTAGTTTTGATTTTGTTTTGGTGAAGCACTGACGAACATCGCCGAATGTTCTATTAGGGTTATCTGTGAGGCATTCAACAATAACCTTACACCCACCAGGACCAAAACCTTCATAACGTGCTGGTGAAAAATCTTCACCACCGCCGCCCTGTGCTTTTTTAATTGCCTTATCTATAACATGAGTGGGCACTTGGTCTTTTTTTGCACGCGATATGATGGCTCGTAACGCTAAGTTGCCATCAGGGTCAAAACCGCCTGATTTTGCGACCACATAAATTTCACGACCATATTTACTATAGACTTTTGCATTAGCATCCGATGTCTTTGCCATGGATGCTTTACGGTTTTGATAGGCTCTTCCCATTGGTGTTATCTC
>CAYZQE010000044.1:0-19479 GCA_964480635.1 uncultured Gammaproteobacteria bacterium
ACAACATTCACAAGTACTTGTAACTATTTATTTATAAAAAAGTTTTTCTAATTACAAGCATAGCATTTAAAAACAACTCTGCTGCACCATGACGTAAATGATCTGCCGTCAACACAAATTGAACATTTTGATTATCTTGCTCACTCACCATAAGCTGCGAAATAATCGCAATAGCATCTTCTTGTAACGATGTCACCGGCGAAACGAGCGTATCATTTTCCTTAATAAATTCCACTAAGGTTAATTCAGAAAAGCGAGTTCCTAACTGTCGTTCATCTAAAGGAAATTCGCATTGCACGGTAACAATAAATGTCGAGCCATAAAAAACAGGCGTCTGTATTAATTGAAGCTGTATAAATTTTGTCTCTTCTCCCAAATTAAATTTAACTTGTTGTGACAAATTTAAAGCCTTAGCTGAATTATTTTTAGCGTATAAATTAAAAGCCAGTTGCTCTGGAAACACTTTAGGCTCTACTGGTCGAGCATTCAGTAGCTCAACAGTTTGTGATGCTAATTCATCCACACCTTTTTTGCCGTCATGACTAGCTGGCAATAATACGGTTATCTGTGCTGATTCAATTGGATTACTTTGATGAATACTCTGTAATGTTTTTAAAATAAGATAAGCTTCACTATCAACTAAATTAAACACACTTTGAGAATAATCAATTTGACCTTCACTCTCTTCTTCATTAGCTGAAAAGTAAAGGTTACCGCCCTGTTTTAATAAAAGGGCACCATCAGAACTAATTTTTTCACTTAAGGCGTCATCTGGTTCTAATTGCATCACTAAACTGCATTGCTCAAAAGAGTCTTCTTTTTGATCAAGCGTCACCAAATAACTGCTTCCATATGCAAGACGGTTCCCTACATTGTCATCTGATGAATAAAGACGAATAGACTCTTTTTCTATCTCAATTTGCTGTAAAGCATTTAAAAGAGCTTCCGCCGCTAAACTGCCCGCATGGGTAATACCTATTATCAACTGATCCATCGGTTATTTCTGCAATAAAATATTAAGCAGTCGGCGTAATGGTTCCGCCGCACCCCATAATAACTGATCACCCACCGTAAATGCCGATAGATACTCTTCACCCATAGACATTTTACGTAAGCGACCGACAGGAACATCTAAAGTGCCGGTCACGACGGCCGGTGATAACTGCTGCACGGTTAATTCACGATCATTAGGAATAACGTTTGCCCATTGATTAGCGTCAGCTAACATGCTCTCAATTTCGTCCATGGGTAAGTTTTTCTTTAATTTAATCGTCATTGCTTGGCTATGGCAGCGCATCGATCCAATACGCACACACAGACCATCAACAGGAATAATGTCATTGCCA
Organism: uncultured Gammaproteobacteria bacterium; assembly: GCA_964480635.1. Classification (GTDB taxonomy): domain Bacteria; phylum Pseudomonadota; class Gammaproteobacteria; genus CAYZQE01. Next base: position 1,347 of record CAYZQE010000044.1, read on the forward strand.
GTACGGCCTAAAATTTTATTGCTTTCAACGCCTGCTTTCCACTCTTCTTTACTTTGACCGCTTGGCATCGGCACATCAATCCAAGGGATTAAGCTACCCGCTAGAGGCACGCCAAAGTGTTCAGTAGGATACTCAGTTGAGTTCATTTTTTCAGTGATTTCACGGTCAATTTTTAAAATCGCTGAGGCAGGGTTATGCACGTCTGCTTTGACATGATCATGCAAACTGCCCATTTGTGCGATTAATTCTTTCATGTGACGCGCACCGCCACCAGAAGCAGCTTGATAGGTCATGACACTTGCCCATTCGACCATATCGTTTTGAAATAAGCCGCCTAAACCCATGAGCATTAAGCTCACCGTACAATTGCCACCAATGAAATCTTTTTTACCATCGACTAAGGCTTGATCAATGACATGACGATTTACTGGGTCTAAAACAATAATGGTATGATCTTTCATCCTTAATGAAGACGCCGCATCTATCCAATAGCCCGTCCAACCCGCTGCACGCAAATCGTCATACACTTGTTTGGTATAGTCGCCGCCTTGACAAGTAACGATAGCATCCATCTGCTTTAACTCATTAATATCAGTGGCATCTTTTAAAACTGGAATTTGCTTACCAATATCTGGGCCTGGCTGACCTACTTGAGAGGTCGTAAAAAACACGGGCTCATCAATGCTTTGAAAGTCATTTTCTTCTAACATACGTTGCATCAAAACCGACCCAACCATACCGCGCCAACCTACAAAACCAACTCTTTTCATATCTTTACTCGTTTTTTCTATTCATTTATTTAGGGGTCGAACTATTTGACTCCGACCCCATTCTAATTAAGAAGGGGAAACCTTTATTTCAATTCTTTTAGTGCTGCAACCACTGCATCACCCATAGCAGAGCAAGCAATACTTGCTTCGCCATTGGCAATATCAGCCGTCCTTAAGCCTTGATCTAATACATGACTAACGGCTTGATCAATTTTAGCGGCTAATTCAGGCTCGGCTAATGAATAACGCAACATCATTGAGACCGATAAAATGGTCGCTAAAGGGTTCGCTAAATCTTGGCCTGCAATATCGGGGGCAGAGCCATGAATTGGCTCATACATGCCTTTATTGTTTTTATCTAATGACGCCGAGGGTAACATGCCGATAGAACCTGTTAGCATGGCTGCGGTATCCGATAAAATATCGCCAAACATGTTTTTAGTTACCATCACATCAAATTGCTTAGGTGCTTTCACCAATTGCATGGACGCATTATCGACATACATATGGCTTAGTTCTACTTCTGGGTATTCTTTAGCGACTCGAATCATCACTTCACGCCATAATTCAGACACTTCTAACACGTTAGCCTTATCAACTGAACACACTCTTTTGTCACGTTTCATGGCTACTTTAAAGGCCGAATGAGCAATACGTTCAATTTCGTGTTCTGCATAAACGAGCGTGTTATAACCTTCGCGCTCACCATTATCTAAGGTGCGAATGCCGCGAGGCTGCCCAAAATAAATGCCGCCTGTTAACTCACGAACAATCATTAAATCTAGGCCCGACACCACTTCAGGTTTAAGCGTTGAGGCGTCAGCTAATTGAGGGTATAAAATAGCGGGGCGTAAATTAGAAAATAATTTTAATTCTGAACGTAAACCTAGCAAGCCTTTTTCAGGGCGTAATTCACGCTCTAGGCCTTCATACTGAGGCCCACCAACTGCGCCCAATAAAATAGCATCAGCAGCTTTTGCAACGGCTAAGGTTGACTCAGGTAAAGGGGAGCCTGACTCGTCATAAGCGGCACCACCCACATTAGCTGTGGTAAATTCCGCATTAAAACCAAAGTCTTGTTTTAAGCAATCCATCAGTTTCACTGCTTCTGCTATAATTTCTTGGCCAATGCCATCGCCGGGTAAAATTGCTATTTTATGTGTCATATTTATTCTCTTAAATCTTTAATAGTTATGTATGCGTTATTTATTTACGCCCGTAACCATGGGTATTGCCCGTGATACGTTTGCTCAAAAGTTTTGATCTCTTGCTGATGTTGCAAGGTTAGCCCTATGTCATCTAAACCATTTATTAAGCAATGCTTGCGAAACGTATCAACTTCAAAGTTAAATTCATCACCTATTGCATTGCTAATCACTTGCGTTTCAAGATCCACACTTAATTGATAGTTATCATCATTATTAAGCTGTTCAAATAATTGACTAACGATGGCATCAGACAAAACAATGGGTAAAACCCCGCTTTTAAAACAGTTATTAAAAAAGATATCAGCAAAACTTGGGGCGATAACAACCTTAAAACCAAAGTCATCTAAGGCCCAAACAGCATGTTCACGAGATGATCCACAGCCAAAGTTTTCACGTGCGATTAAAATTTTCGCGATGTTATAAGGTGCTTTGTTTAATACAAAATCAGGGTCGATCCGGCGTTTACTATGATCTTGACCTGGCTCACCTGGATCAAGATAGCGCCAATCATCAAACAAATTAACGCCAAAACCCGAGCGTTTAATCGACTTTAAATATTGCTTTGGAATAATCGCATCGGTATCAACATTTGGCCTATCCATACCCGCAACAATGCCGGTAAATTTTTCAAATTTTTTCATGGGAAGACACGAATTATTCGCTTGCTGATTTCTTTAACGCTTTTCCTGCGCTCGAAATATCTTCGCCTAATCCTTTCATTGTTTCACAGGCTGATAACCCTAAAACCATCAATATAATTAAACTTGCTACTAATTTTTTCATGTTACACATCCTCTAAATGTCTTATGTCTACGAAATGCCCAAACACGGCTGCGGCAGCGGCCATCGCGGGAGATACTAAATGAGTGCGTCCACCTTGACCCTGTCGCCCTTCAAAATTACGGTTTGATGTTGATGCACAGCGCTCACCACTTTCTAATCTATCTGCATTCATCGCTAAGCACATAGAACACCCAGGTTCACGCCATTCAAAGCCTGCGGTGGTTAATATGTCATCTAAACCTTCGGCTTCTGCTTGTTGCTTGACTAAGCCAGAGCCAGGAACCACCATTGCGACTTTAATATTGCTTGCAACGTGTCGGCCTTTAGCCACTGCGGCGGCTGCACGTATATCTTCAATACGTGAATTGGTGCAAGAGCCAATAAACACTTTATCGACACTGATTGAATCCATATCAACGTCGGCTTCAAGCCCCATATAATCGAGTGCCTTTTGCATACCACCCGATTTAACGGCATCTGACTCTTCACTTGGGTTCGGTACCTTTTGAGTAATCGACGTCACCATTTCGGGCGATGTCCCCCAAGTTACTTGTGGTTCTATTGCCGCACCTTGAATCACAATCTCGCGGTCGAACACCGCGTCATCATCCGTATGCAACAAAGACCATGCTTCAATGGCTTGATCCCAATCAGTACTTGGTGAATAAGGACGACCTTTTAGATAATCAATCGTGGTCTGGTCACAAGCAATTAAGCCCGCACGCGCACCACCTTCAATGGTCATATTACACACCGTCATGCGCCCTTCCATCGATAAGTCGGTAATGCCTTGTCCAGCAAACTCTATGGTATAACCTGTGCCGCCTGCTGTGCCTATTTCACCGATAATACGCAATACGATATCCTTAGCCGTTATGCCCTTAGCGACAGCGCCTTCGATCGTAATACGCATGTTTTTTGATTTCTTTTGCAACAAACATTGTGTCGCTAACACATGCTCAACTTCGGACGTTCCAATACCAAAGGCCAAAGCCGCAAATGCGCCGTGAGTAGAGGTATGTGAATCACCACAGACCACCGTCATGCCCGGTAAAGTCGCACCTTGCTCTGGCCCAATAACATGAACAATACCTTGACGGATATCATCCATAGTAAATTCTGTAATGCCGTTGCTTAGACAGTTTTTATGTAAGGTTTCGACTTGAGTTTTTGCGACAGGGTCAGTAATGCCATCAATACCTAGAGCACGGTCAGTTGTCGGTACATTGTGATCGGGTACAGCTAAAATTGAATCGGTACGCCATACGGGGCGGTTAGCTAAACGCAAACCTTCAAAAGCTTGCGGTGAAGTGACTTCATGCACCAAATGGCGATCTATATATATCAGGGCCGTATCGTCTTCTTCACGTACGACATGCGCTTGCCAAATTTTATCGTATAAGGTTTGTGCCATGCTCATTTCCTCAAACATTTATTATTTGCAAAGAATTATAAAGACACTATAAAATAAAACAAATTCATAATTTTTATAATTTGCATAACTATTTGGAATAACAATGGATAAGGTATCACTACAAACATTTATAAGCGTTGCAGAACATCAGTCTTTTTCTTTAGCGGCCAATGCTTTATTTATGACCCAACCCGCCATTTCAAAACGTATAAAAATATTAGAACAACAATTGAATTGCCGTTTACTGGATAGAAACTCAAAAGTCATCAACCTCACACAAGCTGGGTTAGCGCTTTTACCTAGAGCAAAAAAACTTTTAAAAGAAATGGATAGCTGCAAACAGTTAATGACTGACCTCAGCGGGCAAACAATAGGATCGCTATCATTAGCGACAAGTCATCATATTGGATTGCACCGGCTCCCCCCTGTTTTACAACAGTTTGTGCTACGTCATCCAAAAGTTGAACTTGATTTAAATTTTATGGATTCGGAAGATGCTTGCCAAGCCGTTGACAATCATGAAATGGAAATCGCCATTGTAACCCTGCCCAACAAACAATGGAAAAACCTTAAGACGCAATGTATATGGACAGATCATTTAGTCATTATTTGTCATAAAAACCATCCCTTAAGGCAGCAAATAAACGTTAAACTAGCTGACCTACTTAATCATCCTGCCATTTTACCTTCTAAAGGAACATTCACTCGTAATATCATTGAAGAAAAACTAAAAGATTATAAATCTTCGTTAAAAATCAGCATGGAAACAAACTATCTAGAAACCATAAAAATGCTAGTTTCAGTTGGCTTAGGCTGGAGTATATTGCCACGTAATATGATTAAAGAAAATTCAGATGTTGTTATATTAAACATTAAGCAATTTAATGCCAAGAGAAAACTAGGCTCAGTTACCCACAAGCACCGGACGCTTTCTAATCCAGCATCTGCCCTCATTCAATTACTAAAAACAATATAAATTTAAAAGCTGCACAGCCATAACCACGCACCAAAATAAACAGTTAACGCACTAATATGGTGATAAAAATCGATATATGCCCCATAATGGTTAAAAAAATAATTTTAAATCATTAAAACAATAAACAAAACGGGGTAATTAATATGAAAATGATTAACGCTATCATTAAACCATTTAAGTTAGAAGATGTTAGAAATGCACTGTCGAATATTGGCATTCAAGGCTTAACGGTTACTGAGGTTAAAGGGTTTGGACGTCAAAAGGGCCACACAGAACTCTACAGAGGCGCCGAATACCAAGTTGAATACATACCAAAAATTAAATTAGAAATTGCCATTGATGATACTCAAGTTGATGCCGTCATTGAAGCCATTATACAGTCTGCAAACACAGGAAAAATCGGAGATGGAAAGATTTTTGTCACGCCTCTAGAAAATGCCATTCGCATTCGCACTAACGAATCTGGCTCAATCGCACTTTAATTCCATTTCAAAATAACAGGAAAACATATGTTTTTAACAAAAATTTTGCCTTTATTTGCAATATCGGCAATCCCAACACTATCATTTGCAGAAGGTTTAGACTCTGGCGATACAGCTTGGATTTTAACTTCGACAGCCCTAGTTTTATTTATGACGCTTCCTGGTTTAGCCTTATTTTATGGTGGTTTGGTACGCAGCAAAAATGTACTTTCGGTTCTCATGCAGTGCTTTGCTATCACTTGCATCGTGTCAATTGCATGGGTAATCGCGGGTTATAGCCTTGCCTTCTCTGATGGCGGATCAATGAATTCATTTATCGGAGGGACATCTAATTTCTTTTTAGCCGACATGACGCGTGAAACACTAGTTGGCACATTGCCCGAATCAGTATTTAGCATGTTTCAATTAACCTTTGCCATTATTACCCCTGCTTTAATCGTTGGTGGTTTTGCCGAACGCATGCGTTTTTCAGCCATGCTTAGCTTTAGTTTAATTTGGTTTTTTGTTGTTTACTTACCCGTCTGTCATTGGGTATGGGGCGGAGGATGGCTTGGTCAAATGGGCATTTTAGATTTTGCAGGTGGTATTGTTGTTCATATCACAGCAGGTGTTGCGGCCTTAGTCACGGCGATGGTACTTGGTAATCGAAAGGGCTTCCCAAGTGGTGCGCTCATTCCTCACAATATGACAATGACCATCACCGGCGCGGCCATGTTATGGGTGGGTTGGTTTGGCTTCAATGCAGGCAGTGCAGTGGCAGCCAATGGCGATGCTGGCATGGCGATGCTTGTCACCCATATCAGTGCCGCCACAGGCGCATTCACATGGATGATGATTGAATGGATTAAGTTTGGTAAACCATCGGCTCTTGGCGTTGTTACTGGCATGGTTGCAGGCCTTGGAACCATAACGCCAGCATCCGGCTTTGTAAGCCCAATGGCTGCTTTATTTATAGGCTTAACGGCTGGTATCGTTTGCTTTTTTGCGACATCATTTTTAAAGCAAAAACTAAAAATAGATGATTCACTCGATGTATTTCCTGTCCACGGAGTTGGTGGCATTATGGGCACTATTTTTGCTGGTGCTTTAGTTTCAACTCAATTTGGTGGCGCAGGACTTGCTGAAGGCATGACAACGATGAGTCAAATCAAGGTTCAATTCATTGGCATTATAAGCGTTATAGCATGGACAGTGGTCATGACATACCTTAGCCTAAAGGTGGTCAATCTTTTTGTCGAGCTTCGCGTCAATGAACAAGAAGAAATTGAAGGGCTCGACATCACTAGCCATGAAGAAAGGGGTTACAACATTTAATGAAATTTGTTTAAATTTCATTCATAAAAAAGGCCGCTTTAAGCGGCCTTTTTTATACTAAATTTTTATTTAGCGTTATCAATCATTTGAATCGTTAACTCTTCTACTTCTTTAGCAATTTTTATCAACTCTTCATCTTGCGATAATGCAGATAACATTTTTTCAGGTTTAATCAAACCAATCTTCGTCTCACCACCCTCAGTATAAACGGAAATTCGGCATGGTAACGCCATATTTAAACTCATATCAATTGCCATGACTTTTGCGGCTTGCTTAGGATTGCAAACCTCAAGTACTTTACAGTTTTCACTAAAATCTAAGCCTTTAGAGCGTAATGTCTCACCTAAATTGTGTACATGAAGCACACCAAACTGTAGCTTAACAACTTCTTCAGTTAAATCAGTGACCGCTTGTTCAAATGTTTTTTCAGTTGTTACAACGTAATACATAATGCTCTCTTTTGTCATTAAATTTTATAGGACATAAAAAAGCGCACTAAGCGCCTTTTTAAACGTGTATATCTGCACACCCATGCGTTTTACTGCAGTTCACTCAAAGGTGTTCTAATAACCTTCGCATCTGACACTTTATGTTTGAGCCATGCTTGATATTCATAACTACCCTCAGCAGGCTCATTAGATTTTTGGTCATTCATAGAAGCCACGTCAACCTTAACGTCAGACACTTCAACAATCGCATAATCACCCGTTATTAACTCAATACCTTGAAAGCTTGATGCACCAGTAGGCTTAACCATTTTAAAGGCCAAATTAACGATATCTCGTTGATCAACAGTAGAGTTTCTTTTAATAAAACCATTATCTTTTACGTCTTGCTGCCAATCAGTAGCCACCGAATAAAGCCCATTAGCTTTAGCATTCTCTAAGCCCTGCCTTCCACGTTCAACCGTCAAGAAGCGTGCTTTTTGACCTTTAAGCGAATCAATTAAAGTGTTTTTAATCTCACTTAAAGGAGGTAATGCAGATGGCTGAAACTCATTTAAATGTATGACTAACAAATGATTATCACCCAATTCTAAAGCTTCAGAATTTCGCCCTTCTTTTAAGACTGGCGTGCTAAATGCAAGGTCTCTTACTTTACTATTAGACGCTATACCAACACCACTATTACGCTCAAACCAATCAGATGTCTTAATGGTTAACTCTAATTGCTCAGAAGCCGGCACAAGAGAGTCAGCTAGCTCATAGGTTAAATTAGCTAAACTTTCCGCTAATTCATAAATTTTATTTTCAGCCATCTCAGTTTTTAACTGCGCTGACAATTCCAAGCGCATTGATTCATAGGTTGGGGCTTCACCACCGCTTTTAGCGGTTAGCTTAATAATATGCCAACCAAAAGATGATCTAACTGGCTCACTCACTTCACCAACATATAAGTCATACAAAGCATCTTCAAAAGGCGCAACCATCATGCCTTTTTCAACCTCACCTAAATCACCACCTTCACTCGCAGAACCGGGATCTTGAGAGTGCTCTTTTGCCAATGAAGAAAAACTCACACCCGAATCAATCTGCTGCTTTAGTGACATTGCTAATGCCTTTTTCTCTTCGACAAGCTCAGAACTCGCATCGTCATCAAGCTGTAATAAAATATGGCTAGCTTCTCTTATTTCTGTCGCAATAAGATCTTCTTTAACTTGTTCATAATAATCTCGAATATCATTCTCTGTTAGTGAAATAGACGACATTACTGTTTCAATATTGAGCTCAATGTAATCAATTTTTATTTTTTCAGAGGTCATATAGCGATTAGCATTAACCTTATATTCTTTTTCTAAATCGGCGTCAGTTATTTCAACACTATCTATATTAATAGGTAAAACCAATGAACTCACATGGCGTAACTGATTGCTTAGGCTTTGCTGCTCATCTTCACGTGTTGCACTAGTGATTGACGTTGTATTTATCCCACTTCTGACCTGCAACATTTCTTCTGAACGCCTAATATCTTCCTCAAACTGAGGTGCGGATACGCCTTGAGAACGTAATTGACCTTGATATAGCTCAGAACTAAACCTTCCATCTTCATGAAAAATGTCCATGCTCGTAATCTTTTTATTTAAAGCTTGATCGCCCAAACGAAATTTATTATTGGCTACATAAGCCGACAAAACCTGCTCATCAATAAGTTGGTCACGGGCTTGTTCTTTTAATACCGCTTCATTATCAAATGCTTCAGGAATTTTACCACCAAATAATGAACGTAAACGTTGCTGATAACCTCTATAGGCAAAATCTAATTGACGCGATGAAATCTCTTCACCATCTACGATGGCTGCTGGAGGCAATGCACCAGCACCAAAATACGAAGTGATGCCGGCCAATAGAAATGGAATACTGATTAATCCAATAATGACGTAAGCAATCCAGCCTTTTGTTTTTTCTCTAATACTCTGTAGCATAATATTTTTATAGTGTTAATAAATCGTCAATAAAATGAGCAAAAAAAAAGCGCTCTTTAAGGAGCGCTTTATAAAATGGCGGAGTGGACGGGACTCGAACCCGCGACCCTCGGCGTGACAGGCCGATATTCTAACCAACTGAACTACCACTCCTAATTTTTAATTTGGTGGGTGCTGAGGGGTTCGAACCCCCGACCCTCGCCGTGTAAAGGCGATGCTCTCCCAGCTGAGCTAAGCACCCTAGGTCTTGAAAGCGCGCTAGTTTACGGCATCCTTTAATGCTTTACCAGCTTTAAATGCAGGAACATTAGACGCTTTAATTTGAATAGTTTCACCCGTACGAGGGTTGCGACCTGCACGTGCTTCGCGCTTTCTTACTAAGAAAGTACCAAAGCCAACAACAGTGACTTGATCGCCTGATTTTAACGCTTCAGTGATTGCGGCAATAACACCATCAACAGCACGAGCCGAATCAGCTTTACTAAAATCAGTAGCTCCAGCTACCGCCTCTACAAGTTCAGATTTATTCATTCTATAATTCCTTAGTTTATGATTATCATATTTTAAAAAATTAGGCTTACCTATTTTTTAAAAAATTTATAATATTATTTAATGTTCCGATCAGAATAACTGACCCCCCTCCAACGAGGAGCGAAATTTACCAATAGCCTGTTCTTTGGTCAACCTAAATAAGCTAAAAACTGCATATATTTATAAAAAAAATGGTATTAAATTTAACGATCAAACACTTAGCTCAATTTGTTGAATTTTCTATTAACAAAAAGTAACCGCTAACAAAAAAAACACTCTAATTTATAGCGTGTTTTTTTGCCACTAAGTGTGATTATTAAGAATAATTTACTAAAAATAATTCTTAATGTGGCCTTGCAGAGCTTGACTTCTCTTGTTTTTTATCAGCTGACGATGAAGATTCTTCAATAATATCGCCATCAATTGCTGTTGGCATATGAGTCAACGCAAGCTCAAGTACCTTATCAATCCATCTAACGGGAATAATTTCAAGTTTTGCAATGATATTTTTAGGGATTTCCGCCAAATCTTTTTCATTTTCTTCTGGAATTAAAATGGTTTTTATACCACCTCGATGAGCAGCTAATAGCTTTTCCTTTAAACCGCCTATTGGTAAAACTTCACCACGCAATGTTATTTCACCGGTCATCGCAACATCAGAACGCACAGGAATTTTAGTTAAGGAAGATACTAAGGCCGTGCACATACCCACACCGGCACTTGGCCCATCTTTAGGTGTCGCTCCTTCGGGCACATGGATATGTATATCTGTGGATTCATTAAAGTTGCTATTTAACCCCAATGTATTTGCCCGGCTTCTAACAACGGTTAAAGCAGCTTGGATTGATTCCTTCATAACATCGCCTAGTTGGCCTGTTTGAATAAATTTACCCTTTCCTTTTATAACGGCGGCTTCAATCGTTAATAACTCTCCACCCACTTCAGTCCATGCCAAACCAGTGACTTGACCAATTTGGTCTTCTTCTTCAGCCATACCAAACTTAAAGCGCTTAACACCTAAATATTTATCAATATTTTTATTCGTCACTTTTAATTTTTTATCGGTAGGGTTAAGTAGAACATCTCTTACAACCTTACGGCAAATCTTTGAAATTTCACGCTCTAGGTTACGCACGCCTGCTTCACGCGTATAACGCTGTATGATTTCTCTCACAGCAGATTCGGTTATTTCAATCTCTGTATCTTTTAAGCCATTATCTTTCACTTGCTTTGGCATGAGATATTTCATCGCGATATTCAGCTTTTCATCTTCGGTATAACCCGGAATACGAATAACTTCCATACGATCTAATAATGGCCCTGGAATATTTAGACTATTTGATGTAGCCACAAACATAACATCAGACAAATCAAAATCAACTTCCATATAGTGATCGTTAAAACTATTGTTTTGCTCTGGATCTAACACTTCTAATAGCGCTGATGCTGGATCGCCACGAAAGTCTTGCGCCATCTTGTCAATTTCATCTAGCAAAAATAATGGATTTTTAACTTTGATTTTTGATAGCTTTTGTATGATCTTTCCAGGCATAGACCCGATATAGGTACGTCGATGACCTCTAATTTCTGATTCGTCTCGCACACCACCCAGTGACATGCGCACAAATTTACGATTGGTCGCTCGAGCGATAGATCGCCCTAAAGATGTTTTACCAACACCTGGAGGCCCGACTAAACATAAAACGGGCCCTTTTAATTTACGCACACGCTGCTGTACTGCAAGATATTCTAAAATACGTTCCTTAACTTTTTCTAAGCCATAATGATCTTCTTCTAAGACCTTTTCAGCCATTGCTAAATCTTTTCGAATTTTTGATTTTTTCTTCCATGGCACACTGACCATCCAATCAATATAATTTCGCACGACTGTCGCTTCAGATGACATTGGAGACATCATCTTAAGCTTGTTTAACTCAGAATCTGCCTTTTCGCGTGCTTCCTTAGACATGCCTGACTTTTCAATCTTTTGTTGCAAATCATCAATTTCATTTGGCGCATCATCCATGTCACCTAATTCTTTTTGAATCGCTTTCATTTGCTCATTCAAATAGTATTCGCGCTGGCTTTTTTCCATTTGTTGCTTAACACGGCCACGAATGCGCTTTTCTATTTGCATCAAATCAATTTCACCTTCAATCTTACCCATGATATGTTCAAGGCGATCTTTGGCAGAATTAATTTCTAAAATTTCTTGTTTTTCATCTAACTTCAACGCCATATGGGCAGCCATTGTATCGGCTAGTCGACTACTATCATCAATTCCAGATAAAGAGGTTAAAATTTCAGGCGGTACTTTTTTATTAAGCTTAACGTATTGATCAAACAGATTAATTGCCGATCTGTTTAAAACCTCTGATTCTTTATCTTCTATCACTGGCTCTTCTATTTTTTGAATAGCGCCAGACGTATAATCATTGGTTTCAACTAAACTGGTGACATGAACGCGCTCACCACCTTCAACTAATACCTTAATGGTGCCATCAGGTAATTTAAGCATTTGTAAAATTGTGGATAAGGTACCAATTTTATAAAGGTCTTTTTCAGCGGGATCATCAACTTCAGCATTTTTTTGAGCCAATAATAGAACTTGTTTATTGTCTGACATCGCCGCATCAAGGGCTAACATTGACTTTTCACGGCCAACAAACAATGGAATGACCATATGTGGATAAACGACCACATCACGTAATGGCAATATAGGTATAAATTGCTGAGAGTCTTCAGTGACTAATGAAGATGAATCTGAGTCCGACATAGTTAACCTCGAATTTAATAATAAAAACGATATAAGGTGTTATTACTCGTTTTCAATAAATTAATAATGTAATGACCTTATTAATTTATTAGATGAAACGGAAGAATGGAAGGTTTTGTTTTAATGGAGCAAATGAAAGAAATTATTCACTCAATTAAATGATATTTTATTCGTCAGATGATGCTAATGCGACTTCTTTGTCTTCATAAACAATATAAGGCTGATTATCACCGTTGATAACCGATGCATCTAGCACAATTTTACTGACATTATCCATCGCAGGTAAATCAAACATAACATCAAGTAATGTATTTTCTAAAATTGTTCTCAAACCACGAGCACCTGTTTTACGTGACATCGCTTTAACGGCAACAGCAGACAAACAGTCTTCACGAAACTCAATGTCACAACCTTCTAATTCAAAAATTGTCTTATATTGTTTCGTTATTGCATTTTTTGGCTCTGTTAGTATTCGAATCAAAGCTTCTTCGTCTAATTCTTCTAGTGTAGTGACCATGGGTAGGCGACCAACAAATTCAGGAATTAAACCGTATTTAATTAAATCTTCTGGCTCAACATCTTCAATCACTTCACCAAATAAGCGCTCGTTTTCTTTACCGCTAACTGTCGCACCAAAACCTATACCACCCTTATCAGAGCGATCATTGATTACTTTATCCAGACCAGCAAATGCGCCACCGCAAATAAATAAGATTTTACTGGTATCGACTTGTAAAAATTCTTGCTGAGGGTGCTTACGTCCACCTTGAGGAGGAACAGAAGCAATGGTACCTTCAATGAGTTTTAATAATGCCTGCTGTACGCCTTCACCAGAAACATCACGGGTAATAGAAGGATTATCAGACTTACGTGAAATTTTATCAATTTCATCAATGTAGACAATACCTGTTTGAGCTTTTTCTACATCGTAATCACATTTTTGAAGTAATTTTTGAATGATGTTTTCTACATCTTCACCGACATAACCCGCTTCGGTCAATGTTGTCGCATCAGCAATGGTAAAAGGCACATCTAATAAACGAGCCATTGTTTCTGCTAAAAGCGTTTTACCTGACCCTGTGGGACCAATTAATAAAATGTTACTTTTAGAGAGTTCGACACCATCTTTTTTATGGCCAATTTCTAATCGTTTATAATGATTATAAACGGCTACCGCTAAAACCTTCTTAGCTCTTGCTTGCCCAATGACATATTCGTCAAGTTCAGCAAAAATTTCGTGGGGAATCGGTAATTTAGAATCGCTAGTGCTTTCTTTATCTTGTATTTCTTCACGAATAATGTCGTTACAAAGCTCAACACATTCGTCACAAATAAAGACCGAAGGCCCTGCTATTAATTTTTTTACTTCGTGTTGGCTTTTACCACAGAAAGAGCAATACAGTAGTTTTTCGTCTTTCTTATCTGAATTTTTATCAGCCATTTGTTTAATCTCTATATGTTATATCTAAATTTTAGACTTTATAGTGCAACAATCAACGATAAATAAAAAGAAATTAATCTTTTTTATCGTCTTGCTCTTCAGAATCGGCACGTGAGCTTAAAACTTTATCAATTAATCCGTATTCTGCGGCTTCTTCAGCGCTCATGAAATTATCACGTTCAGTGTCTGCACCAATCTCTTTCATGCTCTTTCCGGTGTCATTCGATAAAAGCGTATTTAAACGGGTGCGAACATTGATGATTTCTTTTGCATGGATTTCAAAATCGGTCGCTTGACCTTGAAAACCACCAAGAGGTTGGTGGATCATCATGCGAGAGTGAGGTAAACCATAGCGCTTACCTTGAGCACCGCCTGCTAACAATACAGCGCCCATACTAGCCGCTTGGCCCGTACATAACGTAACAACATCACATTTTATAAACTGCATGGTGTCATAAATGGCAAGACCCGCAGTAACAGAACCACCGGGGCTATTAATATAAAGAGAGATATCTTTATCAGGGTTTTCAGATTCTAAAAATAATAACTGAGCGACAATTAAATTTGCCATGTGGTCTTCAACCTGACCAACCACAAATATGACGCGTTCTTTTAACAGTCTTGAATAAATATCATACGCGCGTTCGCCACGTGCAGACTGCTCAACAACCATAGGAATAATATTATTCTGAAAGTCGCCGGGCGCCATCGAAGTGGTTTGGCTCAAAATGTTTTGAGAGGTGCTCGCATCGATGATCATATTTTTTCCTATAATTGTTATATTAAGGTCGCTTTTAAAGCGTCAATTAATTACTTATTCATGACATTATCAAAAGATAATACTTTATCAGTAACCTTTGCTTGACTCAATATAAAGTCAACTACTTGATCTTCAAGTACCATGCCTTCTAAATTTGCACGCGCTTGCTTATTACTGTTGTAATAATCAGTGACTTGCTTAGGGTCATCATACGATGTAGCAATATCAAGAAGTGTTGAATCGACTTTAGCCTCGTCCACTTCAATCTTCTCGTTACGAATAACTTCACCTACTAACACACCCAATTTAACGCGACGAATTGCTTCTTCGCTAAAAAGCTCATCAGGAAACATTTTCTCATCCATTTTTTCAGGGTCTTGACCAATGCCTTGTGCCGCTTGCTTTTTTAATGCTTTAAGTTCTTCTTTGACTAAAGCGGCAGGAACATCAACTTTATTGGCTTTTAACAAGCCATCCATCACTGCATTTTTATTATTCGCTTTAAGCTTTTGAGCTAACTCTTTTTCCATGTTAGCTTTCACATCGTTCTTTAATGTTTCAACATTACCGTCTTCAACGCCAAACTCTTTTGCAAACGTCTCATCAATTTCTGGTATGACAGAACCTGAAACCTTAGTCACAGACAAATCAAACTGAGCTGTTTTTCCGGCAACGTCTTTACCTTGGTAATCGTCAGGGAAGGTCACATCAACTGTTTTCTCTTCGCCTGTTTTCATGCCTTTTAGGCCATTTTCAAATTCTTTTAACATTTTGCCTTCACCAATAACGACTGTCATGTCTTTACCCGTGCCGCCAGCAAACTCTTCGCCGTCAATCTTACCAACGAAATCACAAATCACTTGGTCGCCTTTTTTACTCTTACGTTTGCATTCTTTCCACGTGGCTTTTTGAGCTTTTAACTTATCAAGCATACCGTCTAAGTCTTTATCTTCAATGACGCAAGTTTGGTTTACTACGGTGATCTTTTTCATTTCTACCTTTTTAATTTCTGGGTAGACTTCAAAAGTTGCTGTATAAGCCATGCCTTCTTTATCGTCAGCGTCAGCCGCTTCGATTTTTGGCATGCCAGCTGCGCGAATTTTTTCTTGAGTTAATGCTTCGTGATAAGTTGCTTCAATAATGTCACCGAGTACTTCTTGCTTAACCGCATTGCCGTACATTTTCTTAACAGTAGAAAAAGGAACCTTACCCGGTCTGAAACCATCAATTTTAACGGTCTTAGCGACGCTTTTAAGTTTGATGTCCACAGCTTGTGAAATCTTTTCTGCCGGAAGCTGAACAGTCATTTTACGTTCAAGGCCTTCTAGAGTTTCGACGGATACTTTCATAGGATTAACTCGATATGTTTTATAGTAAGAAAAATAATGGTGCGAAAGGAGAGACTCGAACTCTCACATCAAAGATACCAGAACCTAAATCTGGCGCGTCTACCAATTCCGCCACTCTCGCAATGTGAAGATATATAGATGGAAACTAATAAGTTTTCATCTATCAATGCAATATTACTGCATCTAATCAGTTTATACTGATTTAAATATGGGGTGAGTGATGGGGATCGAACCCACGACAACAAGAATCACAATCTTGCACTCTACCAACTGAGCTACACCCACCATTGTTCTTTTTGCTAGGCCTGAATCAACCGTAACACCAAAATATGGCGCGCCCGGCAGGATTCGAACCTGCTACCCTCGGCTTAGAAGGCCGATGCTCTATCCTGATGAGCTACGGGCGCAGAATAAATTATTTCCGCTAGTTTCTCATCCTGCCTTCCGACAGGACTATTCCTGGTTCCCTACCTTCGGCTTAGAAGACCGATGCTCTCGGCAACCGCTCCTGCGTTGCTCTACCTCCTGCATCCATGCAGTCGTATCCTAATGAGCAAGGTTGCAGAAAAAATAATTTCCGCTAACTATCCAAGTCCAATTTGAATAGATTAATCATATGGTCGGGGTGGAGAGATTCGAACTCCCGACCCACTGCTCCCAAAGCAGTTGCGCTACCAGGCTGCGCTACACCCCGAATTTCAACTAAATCAGCTTACCCGTTTTAGCGAAGCGCGGATTTTACGCGCGATTTTAGCTAAGGTCAATTGTGTTTTTTGAATTGTTTCAGATTATCTTAGTTGTTTCTATTTAGTAATCCATGAGAGAATTCATTACATCTATTTAACCCATAAATTTAACAGGTAAATTAATGTCCGCAAACATCATTAGTGGTAAAGAAATATCTTCTCATATTAAAGATGCTGTCAAAGAAAATATTGATGCAAGACTTGCTGAAAATAAGACTCAGCCGGGCCTAGCCGTCATATTAGTTGGCGACAATCCCGCTTCTAACGTGTATGTGAACCACAAAATTAAATCCTGCGAATTTACGGGCATCTTATCGCTTTGTTTACGCAAATCATCTAAAACAACAGAAAATGAGCTATTAGCGACCATTAATGAATTGAATGACGATGATAAAATTCATGGCATTTTAGTGCAACTCCCCTTGCCACCACATATTAATGCTGAAAAAATCATTGAGGCCATCTCACCTTTAAAAGATGTTGATGGCTTTCACCCTTATAACATCGGTCGCTTAACATTGCGAAATCCAGCTCTACGTCCTTGCACACCTTATGGCATGATAAAAATGCTCGAATCAACGGGTGTTGAGCTTAAAGGCTTAAAAGCCACTGTTATTGGTTCATCTAATATTGTTGGGCGCCCTATGGCTTTAGAGCTATTACTGGCGGGTGTCACAACGACCATTACAAACCGTTACACGCCTGAATACCAACTTATAAAATCCACTTTAGATTCTGACATCATTATTGTTGCTTTAGGGCGACCCAACTATTTAAAAGGTGAATGGATTAAACCGGGTGCCATTGTGTTGGATGTGGGCATTAATAGAATGGAAGACGGATCTTTAACCGGTGATGTTGATTTTGACAGTGTTAAAAAATCGGCGGGCTTTATAAGCCCTGTTCCGGGTGGCGTTGGCCCAATGACGGTTGCAATGTTAATGCAAAACACATTAACCGCTTGTGAGCTTATTGACGAATAGATATATCGTGCACTGGCATGCAGGTCGATGGTTGGCGTGACTCCTAAGTTATCGCAAACCAGCATATCTTTAATAAAATCAGGCCTGCCCTTAAGCAGATCATAAAGCGCATCTTTTATGCTCGCCGAAAAGCTTAATAAGGCATCTTTTGAAAACATGGCAATTGAATCAACTTTTA
>CAYZQE010000045.1:0-19138 GCA_964480635.1 uncultured Gammaproteobacteria bacterium
GTAAAGAAAATATTTTTCGTACTAAAGCGTATGCGATCCAAGTATTGTGTGAACGCCATAAAACAGAAAAAAAGCTCAATAAGTAAGTTGGAAAAAAGTTTTATTTAAGGAGCCTCTGATTAAGTTAATAAAATTTGAGCGCAGGAAAAACTGTCGCTATTTTCGTCGAAATGAGCCGTAATAGTCACTCTATTGCTGCGATTTTCGGTGAAAATATCGGCAGTTTTAGCAAGTTCAAAATTATTGGACTTGTTCAGAGGCTCCTTAAGCGAAAAAGCATTGCTTAATTCAGCTATATCATTAATTTATTCATAATCAGAAGGGGTGATTTATGTCGTTAGATCCTGTCGTATTATTTTTTATTCTTGGTTTAGCCGCTGGCTTAATGCGCGCCGATATGCGCTTGCCGACGGCCATCTATGAGTTTTTGAGCGTTATATTGTTATTAGCGATTGGCCTTAAAGGCGGCATTGAATTATCTAAGCAATCGTTTAGTGTGTTGCTGCCTGATATTGCTGCGGTATTGGCAATGGGCTTTTTGCTTCCGCTATTAGCATTCCCCATATTACGTCTGATGGGACGTTTAGAAAAAGCAGATGCCGCTTCGGTCGCTGCCCATTATGGTTCGGTGAGCGTCGGTACCTATGCCGTTGCAGTAGCCTATTTAAATGCACAACAAATAAGCTTTGAAGCTTATATGCCCTTATTTTTGGTTATCCTTGAAGTACCCGCTATTTTGGTCGGTATTGTCTTGGTACGTGGCATTACAAAAGAAACAAAATGGGGGAGTTTATCCCATGAAGTGTTTTTAGGTAAAAGTATTGTATTGCTACTGGGTGGTTTACTAATTGGCTGGATATCTGGAGAAGAAGGTATTCAATCAATTGCTGGTTTATTCTTTGACCCCTTTAAAGGGGTTTTAGCGTTGTTTTTATTGGAGATGGGTTTAATCGCCGCGAGCCAAGTGAGTACTTTGCGCCGCTATGGTGTGTTTTTATTAGGCTTTGGTATTTTATTTCCCATTTTTTCAGCCATCATCGGTGCGACATTGGGTCTATTTTTAGAGCTATCTATTGGTGGTACGGTGATACTGGCAACCTTAGCCGCCAGTGCATCCTACATTGCAGTGCCCGCTGCAATGAGAATTGCATTGCCAGAGGCAAACCCAACCTTGTCATTAACCGCCTCGCTAGGCGTAACATTCCCCTTTAATATTATTTTTGGTATTCCGTTGTACCATAAAATAACAGAATATATCTATACACTAGGAGCATAAACGTGAATTGGCACAAAATGAAAATAATAACGATTATTACCGAATCGGCATTGGAACATCGCCTAGAAGAAGATATAGAGCGCTTAGGTGCGCGTGGATATACCATTACAAATGCACGTGGAAAAGGGCATCGCGGTGTGCGCGATGCAGGTTGGTCATCGGATAGCAATATACGAATAGAAGTGGTGGCTGAAGAAAAAGTGATAACAGCCATTGCAGAACACATGAGCAAAACCTATTACAAAAACTACGCCATGATGCTTTATATGGCAGATGTTGATGTGGTACGAGAGAAAAAATTTAATTAAGCAATAGCTTAGCGTTAGCGCAAATGAGGTTTTAAGGTTGGAAAAGAAACAAGCATTAATATTTGAAGTGTCGCAAGCGAATTTTGATACCGCCGTCGTTTTAAATTCACATAAAGCCCCTGTACTGGTTGAATTTTTAGCCGTTTGGTCGGCACCGTGTATTCAAATGTCAGACGAGTTATCTGCGTTGGCGCAAGAGTTTGCCGGTGAATTTATTTTTGCATCGGTAGATATTGAAGAGCAAATGGAGTTAAAGAGCCAATTCAATATTGAAAATGTGCCCACTTTAAAAGTGTTTAAAGATGGGAAAGTGGTTCACAGCGTTGAAGGCTTACACGATCAAGAGGCATTGCGTGAAATTTTAAAAGAATTTGGTGTGTTTTCACCAAGTGATGAACTGCGTTTGCAGGCACGCCAAGATCATATAGCTGGCAACACTTTAGAGGCAGTGAACAAGCTAACTCTAGCAATGCAGCAAGACCCTGCCAACGTAAAAGTTGCTATGGATATGACACAAATATTCCTCGATTTAAAAGAGTTCGACCAAGCCGTTGCGCTTTTTAATCAGTTACCGGATACGGCTAAAAATAGTGACATGGGTAAGCTAATAATTGGCCAGTTAAGCTTTTTAGAATTAGCCGAGAAAACAATAGGCATAGCTGCGTTGCAGCAAAAAATCAGTGAGCATCCAGATAATTGCAAAACACATTTTGATTTGGCTATTTGTTTAATCGCTGAGAAACATTACGCAGAGGCGGTCGAATCATTAATGACCGTGATTAAAATTGATGAAGATTTTGAGTCGGGTGCTGCCAGAGAAATGGTGATCAATGTCACCAATATGTTGAGTCAAAATGACCCCGAGTTATCAGCAACGCTAAGGCGACGATTGGGCAGCAGTGATTAGTTTCGTGTTTCGCCGCGTTGAAATTGAGTAAGCTATAAACACTCTATTTTTCTACAAGTGAATAAATCACATAACGACCACTGATTCATAAGGTCTATTGAGCACTACAATCACAGGCATATCTTTTACCTTGAGTTCATAAATAGCGACCATACGCATCTAAAGATGTGTCTTGCTGTTTTTGAACCGGCTACATTTAAATAGAATACCCAATATTAACGACATGGTTTTAAGAAATATGGATGAAGAAAGTATTTTTGAAAAAATAATTGAGCTATTACATGAGTACAATGAGAATAAAACAGATCATTTAGTCACGCACCAAAGCTATGACGCATTAAGCACACTGTTAGATGTTAAAAAAGACAGTGTCGGCCAATGGGATGATATTTATACATGGGTCGAGCAATATCTTAAGTACTCTATTAATACTTCAAATCCAAATTTTGTAAATCGTATGTGGTCGGGGGCAAACTTACCCTCCATTATTGGCGAAGTTATTGTAGCCGCCACCAACACATCAAGTTGCACGTTTGAATCAGCTCCTGTTGCTACTATCCTAGAGCGTTACATGATCGACGAAATGCTAGCGCTCATTGGCTTTGAAAGTGGTAATGGACAAATGACAACAGGCTCTAGTAATGGAAACATGATTTCTATGATGGTCGCTAGAAACAGAGTGACAGAGGCTATAAAACAACAAGGCCTTTTTGGTCACACTAAATTATTTGCCTTTGTGAACCAAGATGCTCACTACTCGCTTGATAAAGCAGCCAATATTATAGGCATTGGCACCGATCAATTGGTCAAAATAAAAACATATAATGACGGCTCTATTGATGCCAAAGCGTTAGAAAATGCCATTGAAAAAGTGTTGCAAGCAGAAGGCATCCCCTTTTATGTCTGTGCCACATTGGGCACAACGGTTAAAGGTGCGTATGACTCAATCACAGACCTTGTAGCGCTAAGGGATAAATACAAATTCTGGCTTCATGGTGATGGTGCATGGGGCGGCGCAGCCTTAATGAGTGATCGTTTAAAAAGTAACTTGTTAAAAGATGTTGCGCATCTTGATTCTTTCACTATGGACTTTCATAAAATGTTGGGCAGTAGTTTAATGTGCAATTTTTTATTGCTCAATCATAAGCATTTATTAACTAAAACCTGTGCCGATGGTGATAACAGCTATATTTTTAGAGACGATAATTATGATTCTGGCTGCTCATCGCTGCAATGCGGTCGACGTGTTGATAGCTTAAAATGGTTTTTAGATTGGAAGTTCTATGGCAAACAAGGGTTTTCTGAGCGAGTAGAAAACTATTATGAATTGGCGGCATTTGCAGAAGATTTCATCAATAATAGTGATGTGCTTGAAATGGTAACTAAGCGTGCAACCTTTAATGTTTGCTTTCGCTATATCCCTAAAAACAAAGATGCAGATGCATTTATAAACACATTGCGAGAGACGTTATACGCAGAACAAAAAGCATTGTTAGCACTCGCATACGTTGATAATAAACTTATTTTTCGCTTATTAATTAGCAATACAAATATCAATAAAGACACATTAGATGAATTATTTAGCTCAATAATAGAAACAGGAAATAGATTACAAAATGTTGAATGAAATTCGTAATTACGATCATACAGGAAGCTTTAAATCAGTTGATACTTTGTATTCAAAATTGCAAAATAAAGATTATGACAACGTTTTAGAGCAAATAGAGCTATTAAAAGAAGAGATTAAGGGGTATCACTTCCCATTAGATGCATCAACCTATTCAAGGCACATTTTGTCTAAAAAGGAGGGAGGTTGGTTAATGCTTATCCATTGGGATAAAAATATTTCAACGAGTATACATGGACATCCTGAGCGCTCTTATGTTTATGTTGTGGATGGCTTAATGGACATTGAAAGCTTCGAAATAGACCCTTTGAAAAGCCTGAAAACACAAGAAGTACAACCGGGGCAATATTTTCAGCATGATGGTTTGGTTGACCGCTTCGATAATTCAGTACATAGAATCCATACAAAACAACAGTCTTTAAGTTTGCATTTTTACTCAGATGACCCAACAAAAGGCAAGGTTTATACCTATTAAATTGAATATAAGGGGAGGGGCTTAATTAGTTTTTAGCAGCAATATTTTAGAAGATGTTACTGCGTGATTTATAGACTAGAGGAATAAATAGAGTCGCCCTTTATTTGAAGAAGATATATTTTGATGGGGTCACAATTTTCATAGGGACGATTAACTACTAGTCCTGTCTCAAGGCTGAATGAAATGCCGTGTTGGGCACAGATGATTTGATTGCTTTTTATTTGTGCATCGTCGAGCACCACGCCAAAGTGACCGCATTTATTTTCTAAGAGATAGAAATGGTCTTGGTGGTGTACCAGTAATAGGTGCTTATCATTAATGATTAATGGATAGCTTGTTTCATCTGCAAACTGTGCAAGCGTACCGATTAAAATCATTGGTATTTTGAAAGCCCTTTTTTCATTTCTTCTATATTTAATTTCCACTCCGCAGGCCCAATCGTGTGAATGGCTTGCCCTTGGCTATCAACGGCAACGGTGACAGGCATGTCTTTTACTTCAAATTCATAAATAGCTTCCATCCCCATTTCTTCAAAGGCTATAACTTTAGCTGCTTTAATCGCTTTAGATACTAAATAAGCAGCGCCACCAACAGCCATTAAGTAAACAGCCTTGTGCTGCTTAATAGACTCGATAGTTGCTGCACCGCGCTCGGCTTTACCAATCATACCAATGAGGCCTGTTTGCCCTAGCATCATGTCGCTAAATTTATCCATACGTGTCGCTGTGGTGGGGCCTGCTGGGCCAATCACTTCATCGCCAACCGCATCAACTGGGCCCACGTAATATATAAGTTTATTAGTCAAGTCAACGCCATCAGGAAGAGGTTTACCCGCATCTAATAGCTCTTGGATGCGTTTATGCGCAGCATCACGCCCGGTTAAAATCTTACCCGTGAGCAATAACTGGTCGCCTTGTTTCCAATGTTGAATTTGAGGTTTATCTAAGGTATCTAAATTAACTTTAATGCTGTTTGTGGTATCTAAAGAGGCGACTTGAGGCCAATCATCTAAATTAGGGGGGGTAAATTCAGCAGGGCCAGAGCCATCAAGAGTGAATTCAATGTGCCGAGTAGCGGCACAGTTAGGCACTAAAGCAACAGGCAAGGATGCGGCATGGGTTGGGTATTGTTTTATCTTAACGTCAACCACGGTGGTTAAGCCGCCAAGCCCTTGTGCGCCTATGCCTAAGTCATTCACTTTGGTATAAATGTCTAAGCGTAATGCCTCGGTGTCATCTTTGGCACCATGTTCAACAATGCTCGGCATATCAATGTCACTCATTAGTGACTCTTTAGCCATCAACATCGCTTTTTCGGGATTACCACCAATGCCGATACCCAGCATACCCGGCGGACACCAGCCTGCACCCATGGTGGGCAGAGTTTTAACAATCCAGTCAACAATGCTGTCACTTGGGTTTAAAATGGCGAATTTGCTCTTATTTTCAGAACCACCACCCTTAGCAGCGAGTGCTATTTCAATGCTGTTACCCTTGACGATTTCAGTATGAATAATGGCGGGTGTGTTGTCTTTGGTATTGATACGGTTGCCAAATGGAGGGTCCATCATCGAGGCGCGTAATTTATTATCAGGGTGTAAATAAGCTTGGCGCACACCTTGATTGATAATGTCGATGAGATCACAGTCAGTATCAAACTGCACCTTCATGCCGATCTTTAAAAACACCACCACAGAACCGGTATCTTGGCAGATAGGGCGTTTCCCCTCCGCGCACATTTTAGAGTTAATTAAGATTTGGGCTAGAGCATCTTTGGCAGCAGGGGATTGTTCTTTCTCCCATGCCTTACCAACGGCAGTGATAAAGTCTAATGGATGATAATACGAAATAAACTGCAAAGCGTCGGCGACACTTTGAATGATATCTTGCTGTTTAATGATCGTCATCACTATGCTCGCGGTTAATGCTAAGGGAGGTTAATCAGGATCTCCTTAATAAACCTTCTGAAGTGCAGTATGCGCCGCCAGATATAATGACGCTATTAGTTTTTAAAGAGCAAATAAGAATGGCACCTTGTGCGGATAATTGAGCGTCGCATGAATTCATTACTAAGTCATAATTTTAATGAGTCAGTTGCCGCGGGATTGCCGTCATTAAATTGTTCAGTGAAGGCGTTAATTTGCTAAGTAAGATAACTTGAGACCTTTGCACAAAACAGAAACTCATAAAAATAACTGAAATCCGCCTGCTTTTCGTTGAAAAACTTGTCAATAGCTCGCTATTACCTGCGTTTTTCGCCTCAATCAGGCAAATTACACCTATTTTTCTTTCGCTTCCGTTTTGTGCAAAGGTCTCAACTTGTTGATTAATTTAAGTCAGCAGCATATTGGTTTAGTAGTTGTAACGGAATAATCTCTAAGGCTTTTTTATGTGTGCGTAATAAGTGTATACGGGGAGCCATATTGTCTTTGTGGGCTTGTAACCAGCGGCTGGCGCATAAGCACCAAGCATCACCAGGCTTTAAGCCTTTAAAGCCATATTCGGGCATAGGGGTGGAAAGATCATTGCCTTGACTGCGAGAATAAGCTAAAAATTCTGCATTAACTTTAATGCATACAGTGTGAGAGCCGGTATCATCGGGGCAAGTGTTGCAATAACCATCGCGATAATAACCGGTTATGGGGTTATCTGAGCAAGACACTAAAGGCTCGCCCAGTACGTTAATCGGTTCGTCCATCGTCATGACTGCCTCATAAAATAATTATACAAATAGATGGCGGTCAAAATACTCTGATTTTTTATGATTAGCTAGTGGCGTTAAATATGAGTCATTAAATTTATGCCATAAATTTTAATATCCGCAAATCTTCAGGTAGATTCCCATCGAAGAGAATAAGGAAAAAACCAATCATGTGTATTTGTCGGGTTTTGGCATGCTATAGCCAAGATAATAGTCGGGGTTAATGAAAATGGGGGAAATGACTTCAGTTATTCCTTTTGACTTTATATTTTTTTTGTTATTATGCGCGGCTGAAATTTGTAATTTATTATTTGGAGTTAAAAAATGGCACGTGTCACAATTGAAGACTGTCTAGAAAATGTTGAAAATCGTTTTGAACTTGTATTATTAGCGGCACGTAGAGCCAGACAAATTTCAGAAGGTGCTGATCCATTAGTTGATGTCGATAACGATAAACCTACGGTTATTGCCTTACGTGAAATTGCAGATAATTTAATTAGCTCAGATGGTATGGACGCTATGGATACAAAACGTGAATTAGATGAAATTACATCTGACGAAGAACTCGCTAAAGAGATCTCTCAAAGCACCATGATGAATGCTATGTCATAAAGCGCTCGCTTTATGACACATATTATACAGATCATGAAAAATTCACGAACTGTATAATATGAATACCCCCAAACAACCAAATACTTCGTTACAATCCCCCATTGATGAAATAATCAATGATAAAGATCGCTTTCTTATTAGTGATCTTTGCCATCAGTTAGACGACTATATTGACTCTGAGCATGTTGCCGAAGTGTATAACGCCTATTTGTACGGTGCACAAATGCACGAAGGTCAAAAACGAGTCTCGGGCGAACCTTATATTTATCACCCTATTGCTGTTGCTCGTATCATGGCTGAAATGCACATGGACTATCAAAGTATCATTGCAGCATTGTTACATGATGTTATTGAAGATACCGATGCAGCAAAAGAGGACTTAGTAGAAAAATTTGGTGTTCAAGTCGCTGATTTAGTGGATGGTGTCAGTAAATTAACGCAAATTCAATTTCGCTCAAAAGCAGAAGCCCAAGCCGAAAATTTTAGCAAAATGCTATTGGCTATGGCGCAAGATATTCGCGTTATTATTATTAAGTTAGCTGACCGCCTGCACAATATGCGTACATTAGGCGCAATGCGGCCTGATAAAAGGCGCCGTATTTCACGCGAAACAATGGAGATTTATGCCCCTATTGCTAATCGTTTAGGCATTTACAAAATGCGGCATGAGCTACTTGATCTAGCCACTTTTAATGCATATCCCATGCGTTATACAGCAATTAACAATGCTTGCGCTTTGTTAATTGGGCATAGAAAAGAAGTTTTTAGTACCATTAAATTGTCTTTAAAAAACCGCTTAAAAGATGTTAAAATATCAACTAAAATCAAATACCGTAAAAAAAATATTCACAGTATTTACCGCAAAATGCGCGATAAAAAATTATCGTTTAAAGAAATAACCGATGTCCATGGTGTGCGCATAATTACTAAGTCCGTGGATGATTGTTATCGGGTTTTAGGGGTTTGCCATAATTTATACATGCCTATTCCGGGAAAGTTTAAAGACTATATTGCGATCCCAAAAGCGAATGGTTATCAGTCTTTGCATACGAGTTTGTTTGGGCCACATGGCATTCCCATTGAAATTCAAATTCGCAGTAAGGAAATGGATCAATTTGCAAAGTCAGGCATTGCCGCTCATTGGCTATATAAAGATGGCACCCAAGAAAGTGGCGCTGATAATGTCTCTAGAGCGCGCGATTGGTTAAATGGTTTGTTAGAGTTACAACAAAATACCAGTAGTTCTTTAGAGTTTTTAGAAAATGTAAAAGTCGATTTGTTTCCTGACGAAGTGTATGTTTTTACCCCGAAAGGAGAAATAAAAAAACTACCTCGCGGCGCTACTATTGTTGATTTCGCCTATTCAGTACATACCGATGTGGGTCATACCTGTGTTGCCGCGCGCATTGATCATAAAATGACAGCCTTAAGTGCAGAGCTTTATAATGGTCAAACGGTTCAGGTTATTACGTCAAAGAGTAGCCGCCCTCACCCTAATTGGCTTGATTTTATTATGACTGCTAAGGCGCGAACCCAAATTCGCCATTACCTTAAATCGATTAAAAGTTCAGAAGCAATTTCTTTGGGTAAACGTTTACTAAAGCAAGCTACCAACAGCTTTATTGGTTCTGACATTGAATATTCAAATCAAAATTTAAATAAGGTATTAGAGCAATATCAGCTTAAGAGTGAAGATGAATTATTGGCTGAAATAGGCTTAGGCAACCGAATGGCATCGATTGTCGTTAAAACCTTGTTTGATACGTTGGATGACGACGACGATGTGACGCAGTTTGATGACTCGGGTAATCCGCTTGCGATAAAAGGTACCGAAGGCATGGTCTTGTCGTATGCCAAATGCTGTTTTCCAATACCTGGGGATCAAGTGATTGGTTATTTGTCATCAGGTAAAGGTATCGTGGTGCATGAGCATAAGTGTAAAAATGTTACTAAAGACCAAAAAAATGATAATCGAGTCATGGACATTCAATGGTCTGAGCATGTTGAGGGTGAGTATCAAACCAGTTTAAGAGTACAGGTTCTTAATGAACGTGGTGTTTTAGCTAAGCTGGCTGCAATCATTGCAGATACTGATTCGAATATTGATAATATTGAGCTTTCAAACGAAACGGGTGCCTTAACCTCGATTGATTTTATTATATCAGTTAAAAACCGAGTGCATTTAGCTCGTATCATGCGTCACTTAAAGCGTGTCAAAGTCGTTAACAAAATTTGGAGAATATAAATGCCACACGAAATTATCTCAACCGATCAAGCACCTCAAGCTATAGGCACCTATTCGCAAGCAACAAAAGCAGGCGATACCGTTTATATTTCAGGTCAAATCCCATTAATACCTGCGACCATGCAAATGGTTGAAGGTGGTATTGATGCTGAAATTAATCAAGTGTTTAAAAATTTAACGGCGGTATGTGAAGCGGCAGGTGGTTCATTGCAGCATATAGTAAAGCTTAATATTTACTTAACGGATTTAAGCAACTTTCCTAAGGTTAATGAAATAATGGCGCAATATTTTCAGCAGCCTTATCCTGCGCGTGCGGCAGTTGGTATTGCGTCTTTACCTAAAGATTCGCAAGTAGAAATGGATGCTGTTGTTTATTTAGGTTAGTTGGTTATATAAAGCCTGATGCCAGATCTGTCTCAAAAACCCTTGTCAGATTTAAAGGGTATTGGCGCAAAAGTTGCTGAAAAGTTTAATAAACTCAATATTTACAATTGCCAAGATTTACTCTTCCATCTCCCTAGTCATTACGAAGACCGAACTCAACTTATCTCAATAATAAATGCCCAGTCTGGGCAAAAACTATTAATTGAGGCAAGCGTTAATAAAAATCATATCGCCTTTAGGCGCAGTGGCCGTAATCGACGTATGATGGTGATTAACGTGCAAGATGAAAGCGGGCAAATGAATGTGCGTTTTTTTCATTTTAGTGCCAGTCAGCAAGCGCAGTTAAGCGAAGGGGCAAACATTCGGTTTTTTGGCGAAATATCATTTTTGAATGGTGTCCCTGAAATGGCGCACCCTGAATATCAAGTGTTGACAGCTGACAAAGAAACGCCATTAGATACCACATTAACACCGGTGTACCCTACGACTGAAGGCGTGCATCAAAAAACAATTCGGAATGCCTTAGTACAGGTGCTTGAGTTGATAAAGCAGCAACCTATCGATGAAACCTTGCCTCATGCATGGCTTTGTCAGCAGCAACTACCCGATTTAACCCAAGCGTTAATAGATTTACATAAACCTCAAGACAAACATCAAAGCCTATTAATTCAATGTCATCAGCACCCTGCACAAACACGCCTAATTATTGAAGAAATGGCGATACATCATGTCTTGTTATTGCGTAAAAAAGACCAGCAAACTGCGCAGCCTAGTGCATTATTTAGCGCTAAAGATTCAACGATTAAGAGCTTTGAGAAATATCTGCCGTTTAAATTAACCGGTGCTCAAGTACGGGTTTGTAATGAAGTGTTAAACGATTTAAAAAGTCAGAAAAACATGATGCGATTGTTGCAAGGTGATGTAGGTTCGGGGAAAACAGTGGTAGCAGCTTATGCTTGTTTAATGATGATTCAAAGTGGTTATCAAGCGGTCTTTATGGCACCAACTGAAATTTTAGCTGAACAACATATGCAAAATTTTAAGGCTTGGTTTAATGATTTAGGCTTAACCATTGTGTTTTTATCGGGAGCCGATAAAGGCAAGGCTAGGCAGCAAAAAGAAGCGATGTTAGAAAGCGGGGAAGCCAATATGATTATCGGAACCCATGCTTTATTCCATACCAAAGCATCGTTTAAAAACCCAGGCATTGTGGTGATTGATGAGCAGCATCGTTTTGGTGTTGAGCAACGCAAGACATTAATGGAAAAGGGGCTTAATAAAATTGTGCCGCATACCTTAATTATGACCGCGACACCAATTCCAAGAACACTGGCGATGTCGGTTTATGCCGATTTAGATTATTCACAAATAGATGAGTTACCGCCAGGTAGAACACCTGTCAAAACATCAGTTGTTTCAGAGCATCAACGTGAAGCATTGGTTCATTCGGTTAGAAAAGCCTGCGCAGAACAAAAACAAATTTATTGGGTGTGTACCTTAATAGAAGAATCAGAAGTGCTGCAATGCCAAACAGCAGAAGACACCTTTGATCTTTTAAGCAAAGCCTTAGCGCCTTATAAAGTTGATTTAGTACATGGGCGTATGAAAAGCGCTGAAAAAGAACACATTATTAAAAACTTTAAAGCTAAAAAAACTCAAGTGTTGGTAGCAACAACGGTTATCGAGGTCGGTGTCGATGTGCCCAATGCAAGCATAATGATTATAGAGAATGCAGAGCGTTTAGGTTTGGCACAAATACATCAATTAAGGGGGCGAGTTGGGCGCGGTAGTATTGAGAGCTTCTGCATTATGTTGGTATCTGAGCAATTATCACAGACCGCTAGAAAACGCCTGAATATTTTACGCTTGAGTAACGATGGCTTTGAAATAGCTGAAAAAGATTTAGAGCTAAGGGGAGCAGGCGAATTGTTAGGCACAAAGCAGTCGGGTGGTGTTGAAATGAAAATCGCCGATTTAAACCGAGATGCTCATCTATTATCTGCGGCACACCACTTAGCTGGTTTATTGCAAACAAAAGAACACCAACATTTACAAACAGCTTTGGTGAATCATTGGATTGGTCAAAAGCAAAACTTTTCGGGAACTGGATAAAGCATCAAAAGGTGAAGCGATATATCCTTTTAGATTTTAATGACAGCAGCTTGTTATTTTAAGGTAAGGTCTCTTAACGACTAAAAAAGGTAAAAAAATGACAGATGTTATAAATATTTTTAAAATTGAGGAATCTATCGATTCGTTAACAACCTATGTCAAAGAACCGGGTGTTGAATCGGTTATTGCAGTCTTAGAGGCTATAAAAGAAACCCCTGAGGATGTCACGTTACTTAAGCAGTTGTCCGACTCTATGACGCCATTGGGTGTGTGGAAAGGCGCGGTTTTAAATTATGCACCTTATGTTGCTATTTTGATGTCACGTGATTTATTTGAGGATGATTAAGATGCGTTTTTTTTATACTTTAATTATTTTATTGTTATTGAATAGTTCAAACGTTTTTGCGGGTGTTCACAGTGATGCTTTAGGTAAATGTTTGATTGATTCAACATCAACTAAAGATAAAAACACACTAATAGTTTGGATGTTTTCAGCGGCCTCTCAACATCCTCTGGTGAGTGATATTGTCAGTGTTAATGAGGTTCAGCTTAATAAGGCAAATAAAGAATTTGCTGACTTAACGATGAAGTTACTAACCGTTGATTGCCAGACAGAAACAAAAATGGCGGTTAAGCAAGAGGGCATTGCTTCGTTACAATCAAGTTTTAAAGTATTTGGTGAAGCGACAGCCCAAGATTTATTATCAAGCCCTTATGTCGTCAAGGCCATGGCAGGGTATGTTCAATATTTGGATATTATCAAGCTTGGTTTAATGTTTCGGTAAAGGTAATCTGAGTCGTCACCGATAAACTATCATTAGTTTTAATTTAGGCTCGAAAAGGTGACGATACCATCGTTAACTTGAATGCTTAATTCACCCTTTAAAAACTGCTGGCAGGCTTCACCTGCCATTTCAAAGCGCCATCCCGTTAGCAGTTTTGAATCTTTTCCTAAAATCATTTTATCGATGTCTTTTTTTGTGGCCAGAGATGCCATTGCCATATCACTTTGAGCTGCGCAGCGACGACAAATGGCCATGAGACAGTCGGCTTTTGTTTGTTGGTTATCAGAAAGTGATTTAAATTTTTCGTGTTTAGGTCTTAAGTCATCGGCAATGTTATCAGCGTCTTTTAAAACATTGATAATGTCATTACCAAATTGTTTAATAAAGCGTTCGTTAAGGGTTCTAATCGATTTAAATCCAGATAGGTCGGTGGGTTTTAGGCGTGAAATATCGACGACATCTTCATCTTTAATAATCCATCGTTTCGGCAAGTTTTTTTGTTGCGCTTGTTTTTCACGCCATTGACATAGCTGGTCGGCATAATTTAATTCATCGCCTTTGAGTTTTTGAGAGCCTTTTAATTTCTTCCATAATGACTCCCAATGAATTTGGTAATGCTCAATATCACTCATGGTTTTAAAGTCTTGAGCCAGCCAATTGATGCGGTCTGCGGCAATAAGCTTATCGGTTAATGTTTTGTATATTTCACCTAAGTAACGAACATCATCAATGGCATAATCTAGTTCTGATTCAGATAATGGACGACGACTCCAATCGGTACGAGTATGCTTTTTATCAAGTTGTACTTTACAGAGCTTATTGACTAAGTCGGCATAACCAATTTGGTTGCCAATGCCAAGTAAAGAGGCGGCTAATTGAGTGTCAAAAATATTTTGGGGGGCCGCTTTAAAAATATGCGCAAAAAGCTCTAAATCTTGACTGGGTGAATGGAATATCTTGACGATATTATAATCATCAAATAAATCAGTTAGGGGCGTGAAATCTTGTATTTTATAGGGGTCAATGCAAGCTATTTTATTTTCACTGGCAATTTGAATGAGTGCTAACTCAGGATAATAGGTTTTTTCGCGAATAAACTCGGTATCAAGTGCTAGCCATTTTTCATGGCTTAAATCAGCGCAAAATAACTGTAACTCAGAATCAGTATCAATGTAAGTGTCTGGTATTGAAGTGTCGTTCATTAAATTAAGGCCCCACGGCGTACATCACGAAGAATTAGATAAGCCCATGGCCACATAATCATACCGGTCAATGCTGGTAAAAAGTAAGCTTCTATGGGAGGGTTAGAGCCTGTTATGCCTTCTACCCAAACAATTAAAAATTGACAGATTAATAACAAAATAAAAACATAAGTGGCTTGTTGCCAAAGCGATAAAACACGAATTCTTAAATTAAAAAACAAATTAATGTAAACCACGACAACAAAGGCTAATGAGTGTTGCCCCAGTAGGCTGCCTAATAAAATATCCACAATTAAGCCCGCAATAAAGGCCGTTAATAAGCGAATGGAATTGGGTAATGCCATGCTCCAGTAGATAAGAATAACGGCTACCCAATTGGGGCGATAAAACTGTGCGTATTCGGGCAGGGGTAATATTTGTAAAATAAGCCCAACTAAAAAAGTGATAAAAACAAAGAAAAAGGTTTTCATTATTTTTGTGGTTGAATGATGAGAACTTCACGGCTTCGGCTTAATCGTGCCTGAGGTCTTGCCGAAGCGTTGATAAATCCATGGGTATCATCCAATGATATTTTGGTAATAATAGCAACGGGGTAATCAGCAGGAAAGCGTTTACCTAAACCAGATGATACTAAAAGGTCACCCTCCTTAATATCGGCAGTCGATGGTAAATATTTAAGATCTAATGTGTCTGTGCTGCCATTACCAAGCGCAATACTGCGTAAGCCAGTGCGTACAAATTGTACTGGAATGGCATGCCCTGGGTCTGACAATAATAAAGTCGTTGCGGTGTTATTGTTGGCTTGGATGATCTGACCCATGATGCCAAAATCATCAATAACGGCTTGGCCAACTTCTATGCCATCTAAAGATCCTTTGTTAAGTTCGATAATTTGTTGGTAGGGCGTTTGATCAACTGATAATAGTTCGGCAACAATAACGTGGTCTGCTAGTTTGCTAGAGGCACCTAATAAACTCCGTAAGCGCGCATTCTCTGCCGTCAATACATTCATTTTTTGTAATTTTGCTTTTAGAATGCGAGATTCTTGTTGTAATGAATCATTTTGAGAAGCGAGAGTTTGGTGAGTAGAAAAGTAACTGTCAATCCATTTTCCACCTTGAGCTGGAAAGCTCACTAAATATTTTAATGGTGAAAATATAAAAGAAACACTGCTGCGAAAGGTCGTGAGATGTTGATAGCGGTTATCCAGCACCATGAGGGATACGCAAATTAAGATGAGAGTGACAAACTGTATGCTCGTGCCGCGCGCATGTCGAAAAAGTGTAGCCACGAGTATCTAAATTTATTCGATTGAAAGGAAGCTATCTCCGTGCTCAGAAATCATTTCTAACACTTTTCCGCCACCTCTAGCAACACACGTTAATGGGTCTTCAGCGATAATAACGGGTAAACCGGTTTCTTCCATGATTAAACGGTCAAAATCACGTAATAAAGCGCCGCCGCCCGTTAATACAATGCCACGCTCAGCAATGTCAGAGCCTAGTTCTGGTGGTGTTTGCTCTAATGCATTTTTAACCGCACTGACAATGCCATACAGTGGTTCTTGTAAGGCTTCTAAAATTTCGTTGCTGTTAAGGGTGAAACTTCTGGGGACACCCTCAGAAAGGTTGCGACCCTTTACTTCAATTTCTAATAAATCTTTGCCTGGATAAGCCGCAGCAATGTTTATTTTAATTTTTTCGGCAGTGGCTTCACCAATTAAAATACCGTAGTTTCTACGCACATAGTTGATGATTGAATCATCAAATTTGTCACCACCAATACGCACCGAATCAGAATACACAATGCCGTTTAGTGACATGACTGCCACTTCTGATGTGCCGCCACCAATGTCTAAAACCATTGAGCCTTGAGGTTGGTCAACAGGCATGCCTGCACCAATTGCTGCGGCCATAGGCTCTTCAATTAAGTACACTTTACGTGCGCCAGCACCTAAAGCGGATTCGCGAATCGCACGGCGTTCAACTTGAGTTGCCCCGCAAGGCACACAAATTAAAACGCGAGGGCTGGGGCGAAAAAATTGGTTTTCGTGCACCTTACGAATGAAGTGCTGTAACATTTTTTCGGTGTAGGTAAAGTCAGCGATAACGCCATCCTTCATGGGGCGTTTTGCCGTGATGCTTTCAGGTGTTCTGCCTAGCATCATTTTTGCTTCCATACCAACCGCTTCGATTGATTTTGGGCCGCCAGGGCCACGGTCTTGGCGAATAGCGACGACAGAAGGTTCGTTTAATACGATACCTTTTCCTTTGCAATAGATAAGCGTGTTAGCCGTGCCAAGGTCAATAGATAAGTCGTTAGAAATTAGTCCGCGTAGTGCTGAAAACATGTAGTTTGTTGTCCTGTAGTGTTCGTCATTTGAGGTCTAGTTAAAATATTCTTAAAAATAGACCTTAATTTTGAGGCGTACTCTAGCAATGCCCACCTGTTTGAGCAAGCAACAATGCGGTTTTAAGTTAAACAGTTGTTAAAATTATGCTAAGTTCGCGCTTTCAAATTTTATTTAGTTGGAAATTTACACATTATGTCGTTAAAACCTGAAGATGTTCAAGCTATTGCCCATTTAGCGCGCATCGAAATTATTGAGTCGGACAGTGAGCGTTATGCTACTGATTTATCAAATATTTTATCTTTAGCCGAGCAAATGAATGCTGTGGATACGACCGGTGTAGTGCCTATGGCTCATCCGATGGATGCGACTCAACGCTTACGTGCAGATACAGTAACCGAAACCAATCAACGTGAAAAATTGCAAGCTAATGCACCAGATGTTGAAAATGGCTTATTTAAAGTACCTAGGGTGATTGATTAATGAAGACCTTAAAAGAAATCCAACAAGGGTTAAGCGCAGGTGAGTTTTCAAGTGTCGAAATAACGCAACAGTATCTAAACAACATAAATACTAATAACGCACTGACGAACAGTTTTATCACCATAACCGACGATATTGCTTTAGCACAAGCCAAGCAAGCCGATGAAGTCAGAGCCGCAGGCCAAGCAGGCTTATTAACGGGCTTGCCTATTGCCCATAAAGATATTTTTTGTACTGATGGCGTTAAAACATCGTGCGGCTCTAAAATGCTGGATAACTTTATCGCACCTTACGATGCAACGGCAGTAGCGCAATTGTCAGATGGTGGCATCGTGATGTTAGGTAAAACGAATATGGATGAATTTGCCATGGGCTCGACCAATGGTAATAGTTATTATGGGGCAGTTAACAACCCTTGGGATTTAGAATGCATTCCAGGAGGCTCATCGGGAGGCTCTGCGGCTTGTGTTGCAGCAGGTTTAGCGCCTGCTGCAACAGGTACAGATACCGGTGGCTCTATTCGACAACCGGCGGCATTATGTGGCATTACAGGGTTAAAGCCTACTTATGGGCGTGTATCTCGTTATGGCATGATCGCCTTTGCCTCTAGCCTAGACCAAGGTGGCCCTATGGCACATACCGCAGAAGATTGCGCGATGTTATTGCAAGGCATGGCGGGTTTTGACCTGAAAGATTCTACCTCTATTGAGCGCGACGTGCCTGATTATAGCGCCACACTCAATGACTCTATTGATGGCTTGAAAATTGGCTTACCCAAAGAATATTTTGCCGAAGGTTTAGATGCCGATGTGGCTAGGGTAATTGAACAAGCCGTTGCACAGTACGAAAAAATGGGGGCTACGGTTAAAGAAATTAGTTTGCCAAACACACACTTATCAGTGCCTGTTTATTATATTGTTGCCCCAGCCGAATGTTCATCAAATCTATCGCGTTTAGATGGCGTGCGTTATGGCTATAGAGCTGAAAACCCTAAAGATTTAGAAGACCTTTATAAGCGCTCGCGGGGCGAAGCGTTTGGCGATGAAGTGAAACGTCGCATTATGGTGGGTGCTTATGCCTTATCCGCCGGTTATTACGATGCGTATTATATAAAAGCACAGCAATTAAGGCGTTTAATCAGCCAAGACTTTAGCAAAGCCTTTGAAGATATTGATGTCATCATGAGCCCCGTATACCCCGAAGTAGCGTTTAAAGCAGGTGAAAAATCAAAAGATCCAGTGAGTATGTATTTAAGTGATATTTATACCTTGGCGGTTAATTTAGCAGGCTTACCCGCCATGTCAGTGCCAGCAGGTTTTGCCCACAATAAACCAGTGGGACTGCAATTAATTGGCAATTATTTCGAAGAAAGTAAGTTGCTTAATATCGCGCATCAATACCAGCAACAAACCGATTGGCATCTGCAAGCCAGTCCTCTAGCGAGCTCACACAGTAAGGGAGGTAAATAACATGGTTTGGGAAACAGTGATAGGCTTAGAAATTCATGCCCAATTAGCCACCAAAAGTAAAATATTTTCTGGTGCTTCAACGCGTTTTGGTCAAGAGCCAAACACACAAGCATGTGCCGTCGATTTAGGTTTGCCTGGTGTTTTACCTGTGCTGAACGGCGAAGTGGTTAACATGGCGATTAAATTTGGTGTGGCAGTGGGTG
>CAYZQE010000046.1:0-19020 GCA_964480635.1 uncultured Gammaproteobacteria bacterium
CATTCTAGATCACGAGAAAAAGCGTGCTAAAGCGGCTTAACTTAGTGCCATTCGGTACTGACCCCTTTTTACTGCTGACCCCTTTTTACTGACCCCTTTTTAAAAAGGTAAAAAAAAGGACCGCCGAAGCAGTCCTTTCTTTAAGTATTATTTATAACTCGATTAGAAGTTATGGTTGATACCAATACCAGTGTGATCAGCATAATCGCCACCGTTGATTTCAACTAATACTGTCGTGCGCTTGCTAAGTTTATGATGAAAACCTACAACAACACCTTCAGCTTTGTCATCAGAAGTTACAGCAGTTACTAAGAATTTATTTGCACCAGTAGTAAAAGTCGCTTGAAGAACTACTGATTCGATAGCATTTTTGTCTATAATTGCAACACCAGCAGTTAAAGGGCCATCAGCATATTTTACAGAAAAACCAGTGTACTCTTGATCAACAGCGCCGATATCAGCTTCGACAGCAACACCAAGTGTTACAGGGCCAACTGGTACTGAAATACCAAAACTTGTTCCGTTAGTTACGGCATCATCAGCATTACCTTTTTCACTTGTTACTTGACCCATAAATTTGATATCGCCAAATTTATTAGTATAAGTAATAGCAGATTTAGTTGATGAACCACCAACTGCACTATCTGCGTTTTTTCCGCCAGCACCAGACATATAAGGGCCAAAATAACCTTCAACTAATGCATAACGTGGGTTGCTAGTTTTACCGAAAGCAACTGAACCAAAACCGCCGTTAATAGCAACAAAGCCAGAACGGCCTGTTGGAGCAGAACCAGTAACGTGTGCATAACCCATTTCTAATTTATAAGAAACAGTCATGCCGTTGCCGATGTCTTCGCTTCCTTTAAAACCAAAACGTGTAGAACCAGCAGACATGCCTGAATCAGTATCATTGATTTGAACAACAGCGCGAGACTTACCATAAACAGTAACGCCAGAAGCAGAAGCGTGACTAGCTGCGATAGCAGAACCAGAAACAGCAAGAGCAATAGCAGACGCTAAAATTGCAGATTTTTTCATAATAATATCCTCTTAAGATATAAAAAATTAAATTAAAGTTTAAAAATATATATTTTTGTTGCCTCAAATGCAGCAACGAAACGAAATATAGTTTAAAAAAGATACAATAGCAATTATTTTTTACAAAAAAACGACAGTTTATTGGTTTTTTTTATGAATGGCGTTATTTTGTTGCATAAATACAACAAAATAGTTTTGTAATTTCTGGCTTAGCATTGGCAAAACATTTACGGCTATCACCAAAACCATTATCCATTTTAATACTTTAAGCTCCCTTAATTTCTTGGGCATCTGATTTTGTCGCTAAATTTACTGCCGTCAATGCTTCCGCATCTTTGTTTTGCTTTTCATCGGATACACCCGCATCTTTATAAAAGCATCATATAGCTCTGACATTACCCATTGTCACTTCATTTTCCCTTAATCCCAGTCAGCCTTCTCTGTGTCACATCAATTTCTATCAATTGCAGCTAAAGTACCTTTACTAAAGTAGCAACTAAAGCGACTGACGATACCATCATCATGCCTAATCTGATTGTTAACCGATATTCTAATTCTTTAATATCTCTATTCAATTGAAGCTTTAACTCTTCAATATCTGATTTTGTTGCTAATTGGTCACTAAT
The DNA here is from genome assembly GCA_964480635.1 of uncultured Gammaproteobacteria bacterium. Lineage (GTDB taxonomy): Bacteria > Pseudomonadota > Gammaproteobacteria > CAYZQE01. The sequence continues at coordinate 1,665 of CAYZQE010000046.1, forward strand.
GACTTCTGCTAAAATTTCTGCCTGAACTTCTGCTTGTTGATCTGTAAACCCTGCTGACTTTAACTTTTTTGCATATGATAAGGTATCAAAGGCTAATGCACCCATCTTTAATTTCTCCTAACTTGTTTTATCTATTAATATACCATATATCTATTACTTCTTAAATCAACTGCTTGCCGTATGAAACTACTTCTCGATTTTTTCCCTATTGTCTTGTTTTTTATTGTTTATACATTTTATGGTGATGTACCTGCGGTTATAATCTCTTCGACCAATGCGCTTTTACCGTTTATGGATTTAACCATTGGCGAAAGCAAAGACGCTATTTATTTGGCTACCTTGGTAGCCATTATTGCCACCTTTGTTCAATTAGGCTATTCGGCCTTAGTTAATAAAAAAGTTGAAAAAATGCATCTTGTTACCCTTGGGCTATTAGTGGTGTTTGGTGGCGCTACTTTATTTTTTAAAGACCCTTTGTTTATTAAGTGGAAGCCTACTGTTATTAACTGGCTTTTTGGTTTAGCCTTTTTAGGCAGTCATTTTATTGGAGAGAAGCCGTTGGTTCAGCGTATGATGGCTCAAGCGGTTGAGCTATCGTCGCCCGCTATTTGGCGCAAGCTTAATTTAGCTTGGGTTGGTTTTTTCGCGGTGTCTGGCTTATCTAATATTTACGTGGCGTTTAATTACTCTGAAGAAACGTGGGTTAACTTTAAACTGTTTGGCCTGTTAGGCTTAACCATTGTGTTTATTATTGGGCAAGCTGTCTTTTTATCTAAACATATTATGACTGAAGAAGAGGATAATAATAATGTTGTATAGTATTGTTGGTATTGATGTTGAAAATAGCTTACCACTAAGAGCTAGCGTAAGACCCAAACATATAGAGCGCGTAAAAAAACTCGCTGATGAAGGGTGTTTAATTTTAGCAGGCCCTAATCCTGCCATTGATAGCAATGACCCAGGAGATGCTGGCTTTACAGGTAGCATTATTATTGCAGAGTTCAAAAGTTTAGAGGATGCTCAGGCTTGGGCGGATAAAGACCCTTATATTGATGCGGGTGTTTATAGCCATGTTGCTGTCAAACCCTTTAAACGCGTTCTACCTTAGGGGCGCTAAACAAGCCCAATAATTTTGGGTTTGTTTATTACCTTACCTTAATAGATTTTTACTTTAATAGGCATCCATTGTGAAACACTTTATTTTATTATTTTTTATTTTTAGCTCATTCAATAGCCATGCGGCATCAAAGGTGCTTGCCACGGTTAATGGTAACGAGATCACCCAGGCCGCTGTTGAAAACTTTATGGCGCATGTAAAAAAATCAATTTCGATGAAAGATGCCCTCTCTGAAATGATTACCATTGAGATGATTGTTTCTAAACGTTTAGAGTCACCTATTAACAAAGAATCAACACTGCAATTAGAACTGGATAGAAACCGTCAAGCCATTATTGCTGCTGACAGCTTAGAAAATATTTTAAGTGGCTTTAAAATAACAGAAAAAGAACTCCAACTTGAATATGAAAAGCAATATCTTTCGGATGCCGTATTACAAGAATTTAATGCTAATCACATTTTGGTTAAAACAAAAAAAGAAGCTGAGCAAATTATTTTATCACTCACCCAAAATATTAATTTTGAGGAGCTTGCTAAAAAGCATTCCACCGGCCCTTCTGGTAAAAATGGTGGGTCACTTGGATGGTTTAGTCGAGACAAAATGGTGAAGCCTTTTTCTGATGCGACTATGGCTTTAAGCAAAGGACAGTTTACCCTTCAACCGGTTAAAACCCAATTTGGCTGGCATATCATTAAACTGAATGATTTACGCAAAAACACAGCTCCTAGCCTTAAGTCGGTAGCTGACAAAATTAAACGTCGGTACGCCGCCATAAATTTAAGCAAAAAAATACAAGAGCTTTACAAATCGAGCGACATCGTTATTCATACGAATAAATAAAGTGAATCACAGAGTATATTTATTAATCGCCATTAGCAGTGGGTTTATCGCTGTTTTATTAGGTGCATTTGGAGCGCATGCTTTAAAAAGCATTGCCTCACCAGCAATGATTGAAACCTGGAAAACAGCCTCTTTTTATCACTTTATTCATACCGCTGTATTATTGATTGTTATTTTAAAACACCAAGTAAACCCTTTTACTATTTTACAATTCAATCGCTTAACGATTGGATTTATATTAGGCATGTGTTTATTTTCAGGGAGTTTATATTTATACGTTATGAGTCAAATAACGTTTTTTGCGATGATCACACCGATTGGAGGGCTTGTTTTACTGCTTAGCTGGGCTTATTGGTTTAGGGTAGAGCTATCAAAATAAGAGAATTATGAAATAACTTTCTTATTTATGACGCCTTAATTAGAGCTAATAGTTTTAAGCTGTTGCAGAAAGCTCATTTAATAATTTATCTTCACCATCAATTCTTAATGCCATACATTCGCCAATTTCTGATAAATCAGTATGTAATGTTGTGATGCTGTCTGCGCTATCGGCACCTTCATATTTATCGTTAAAGGCTACAAATATTTCTGTTGTTTTTTCAATATCACCATAGACTTGTTCTGCAATTTTAACCACTGAATCACGGCGCTCTTTGCCTTCAACAATTCGGTTATATATTTCAAAATGACCTAAAGCAGAATAATCAACTAACCATTGGTTTAACTCTTGTAATTTAGCTAACACCTCATCGGTTTCAGCACCCGCAGCATCTAATCCTGCTACTTCGCAAAAAGTAACTAATAATTGCTGTCTTTCTTTTAGCAATTCATCAATGACATTCGCAATTCGGCTGCGGCGCTCATTTTCTTTAGAAATTTTTTGAGCTGCTTTTGCAATACTGTCGATGTTTGATTGTGTCATTTTTACTTCACGCTATCGTTTTAATTATTATGTTATTGCCTGATGTGTATCTAAAATAACTTCTTTAATTTCTAGGTTATTCATATAAATACGGCCTAGATACCTAACATCACCAGACTGAGAAAATTCAAAGGTATAGAGCCGACATAATGACATAGATCCACGTTGATTGCGACACAGTTTCAACTTAGCGACTGAAACGGTTTGATCCAGTAATTGCACATCCATTTCTTGACAGGCTTGCCTTGCAACAGCCATTGCCACTTCGCTCGTTGACATGCTGTTTTTCCAAAACCAAAATAAAAAAATAATAAAACCAATGAATAAAAATTCTTGCATAATACAGTTTAATAACCTGGTTACAGTAAAAACGAATGAATGATGATGCCATTAACGGCATCTCTATTAATACAAACATAATTTATCTAAGCCATAAAACACCCCCTATTTCACCCAAAAACTCATCAAATAGCCTGCTATTCTCTTCGTTTTTGGTTAAAATAGGAGCCATTTTCTAGCTCACCTAAATCACATGTGTATTAATAGAGATGCCCTTAAGCGCTTAGAGAATATTGAAATTTTATTTTCTGAACAAGAATATACGATCCAAACTCTGAATGAAATTGTAACGCGCCATGCTGATAAAATCGACTTATTAGAACAGCAAGTTCAAACCTATAAAGAACAGCTTATTTCTTTACAAGAAGCGCAAAACTCTGAAACAAGCACTGCGGTTGTTGATGACCGCCCCCCACATTACTAATATGTTTCCCAAAGAAATTATTTGCTTAGATGAAACCATGCTTAAGCAAGCTCAAGCTTGTAGCCAATTATTATCTATCCCCATACACAAAGCCCCATCCCAAGATCAGTTTTTAAACTTTGAAAACGGTATGATTGATGTTGTTTCTAAACAAAAAAAACAACAATTAAGTTATTGCCATGATTTTACAGCCAATGCCATTACGCGCAGGCTTCAAACTCAAGACCAACATTTATTAAAGGCTTTCAAAGATAAACAAAAACACATAATAACTATTTTAGATGTCACAGCAGGCTGGTGTCGGGATAGCTTTATTTTGGCACAAAATGGTTATGACGTTAAAGCGGTTGAGCAATCTGACTTAATTCACTACCTAACGCAGCATTCTTTAAAGCGTTATAAGCTACAACACAAATTATCATTAGATTTATACCATGGCAACGCATTAAATTATCTTAAACATTTAAGTGACTTACCGAATGCTATTTATTTGGATCCTATGTTTCCGTCCAGTCATCATCAAGCTAAAAATAAAAAAGAAATTCAATTACTCCAAGCCATCACTAATAATGCCAACATAACAGAATTGTTTCGATTAGCACTTAACAAGGCTGAACAACGCGTGGTTGTTAAACGAGCATTAAACAGTGAGTTTTTAGACCAACAAAAACCAGACTTTCAATATAAAGGTAAAACCATTCGATTTGATGTTTATCAATGCTTCTAACGCCATTAGTTATTCGTGAATACGGTTCCAGCCATCTAATGCGGCTATTTTATAAGCTTCAGCCAAGGTTGGGTAATTAAAAACAGCGTCGATAAAATAATCTAAAGTGCCCCCCAAACTCATCACAGCCTGTCCGATATGCACTAATTCTGTCGCCCCTTCACCAACGATATGAATACCCAATATGCTTTTATCTTCTAACGAAAAAATTATTTTCAGCTTACCTTCTCTTAAGCCCATAATTTGGCCGCGAGCAATTTCACGAAAGCACGCAATCCCAACGTCATAAGAAATATTTTTTGCTTTACATTCTTGTTCAGACAAACCAACCATACTAATTTCTGGCACTGAATAAATGCCATACGGAAATATATCCATTTGACCTGTACATTTTTGGTCAAAAGCATGGCAAGCCGCTTTGCGCCCTTGCTCCATAGAGGTTGATGCTAAACTGGGAAAGCCAATAATATCACCCGCCGCATAGATATGAGGCACTTCTGTTTGATAATATTTATTCACTTTTATCTGCCCTCTTTTGTCGGCACTAACACCGGCATTTTCAAGCTTTAGTGAATCACTCAACCCTTGCCTTCCGGCAGCCACTAAGACCATCTCTGTCAAAATGCTTTTACCACTTTTAAGTTTGGTAAAAATTTTTCCATCCTTGCGTTTGGTCATTGTTGCTATTTCTTCGCCTAGACGAATCGTCATATTTCGATCGCGCAGATGATGCGCAAAATCATCTATAATTTCTTTATCAACAAAGCCCAGCATAGTGTCTCGACTATCAATAATGGTGACTTCGGTATCAAGCGCATTATAGATAGTGGCATATTCCAAACCAATAACACCCGCACCGATCACTAATAGTGACTTTGGTATGGTATTGAGCGATAAAATTTCATCGCTATCAATCACCGTTTCACCATCAAAAGGTAAGTTGTCTGGCTTGTGTGGACGAGTACCAACGCAGATTAAAGCCTTATCCATATCATAAACAATTGTTTCACCATCATTGAGTGCGACTGAAATTTGTTTATCTGTTTTAAAGCTAGCAAGCCCGTGAACAACAGTGACATTATTACGCATGAGTTGATGTTGCAGCACTTCAACCTCATGCCTTAATGTGACAGACAACCTTTGCTTTAAATCTTTAGCCGTTATTTGATGATTGACTTTGTAGTTTTTGCCGTAAAAACCGCGTTGACGCCAACCAGACAAATACAGTACCGTTTCTCTTAACGTCTTACTGGGTATAGTGCCTGTATGCACAGTTACGCCGCCTACTACTTCGTTTTTTTCTATTAATAAGACTTTTTTATCTATTTTACTGGCTTGAATTGCCGCTCTTTTACCCGCAGGCCCACTGCCAATCACAATATAATCAAAATGCTCGTTCACAATCCCCTCAACAGTCTATTTCTCTCTCAATGAGTTATAGCTGCTTTCTCATATTTTGTTTAGTTTCTTGGGGGATACTCACAAAGAGCCCTAGGATCAAGTAAAAACTACTATTAGGCCATCACATATATCGGTATTATAACTGCCTTTATTTTACTCAGTTTCAACCTATGCCCAAGAAAACAAAACTAGCCCATATCGGCGATATTAAGCCTAATTCAACACGCAAATTTATGGTTGATGACATACCTGTCTTAATTACTAACCTTGATGGCGAATTTTATGCCATTAACGATTTATGCACGCATGAAGATTCATCCTTAGCCTTAGGCTGCTTAAGGGGAGAATACGTAGATTGCACACTTCATGGTAGCCGCTTTAATGTTAAAACAGGTATTCCGGTTGATGAACCTGCTACTGAAGCTGTTGAAACATACCCCTTAAGCATCGACGATGACATGCTATATATAAGCATGCCTTAAGCTCGAATTTGACCACTGATGTTTGATTTAAATGACTTACGCCAAATAGAAACCTTAATGATTAAATTAAGTGACAGCGTCCTAATGCCTTATTTAGACAAGACAAACGCTGACATTAAAAGCGATGGCAGCATAGTGACTGAAGCCGACTTAGCCATGCAAAATACTGTCGAAGAAACATTAAAGCAGCAGTTCGGCTCTGAAATAGCGTTGCTTGGAGAAGAGCTTAGTGCCCAACGTCAATCTGACATTGTTAAAAATGAAAGCCAATTTTGGGTGCTTGACCCTTTAGACGGCACCACTAATTTTCATGCCAGTTTCCCTGTGTTTTGCATCTCACTTGCCTTTATAAAAAATAAAGAAGTTTTACTGGGTGTTACCTACGACCCCATTAGAAAAGAATGTTTTTCGGCACTAAAAGGTCACGGCTTTTTTTACAACCATAAAAAATGTGTCATTAACCAACATAAAGTCCCTAAGCAAATTAAAGACAGCATTGCGTTTATTGATTTTAAACGCCTCAGCCAACATCAAAGCATTGATTTAATCACTCGTATGCCTTTTAAATCACAACGCAATATAGGCAGCAGCGCTTTAGAATGGGCATGGCTAGCGATGAACCGCGCTAACGTGACTTTTCATGGCGGGCAAAAACTGTGGGATTATGCTGCGGGGAGCTTGTTACTCAGTGAGGCCGGCGGTTATAGCCAAGACCCTTCTGGTAAAAACCTCTATCAAAATAGTATCGACGTTAGGCCAATCGTAGCGGCGACATCTAAAGAGCTATGCCTAAAATGGCATAAAGAGATTAAGCTTTAAAACGTTTTAGCGTTCCAGTTATTTTGGCTATTAGCTTGTTGGTTAAACGTAAAGTCTTGCTTTAGCCCCATGTTGCCACGTGCTTGAAACAACCATGAAATATCAAAAAACACTTCGCCAGCAGCTGTCCCATGAAAGCCAGCGTTTATTTTTGCGGCATAATTTTGATCTAAAATAGATTTAAAATTTTGTTGCTGAGTTAAGCTTGAATTGTCGCTTGTCTGAACGGCTTTAATAGCCGTAGCGATGGGGGCTTTAGGCTCGTCAACACTCACTTCAAGTTTTGTTGACACAAAATTTAACTGTTCATTAATTTGCTTCACTTTTTGCTCTAACTGATTTAAATCATCAACTCGCTTATCCATGGTTATGACTAAGTCTTTTGCTTGAGAAAGAAGCTCTGCTTCTTTTCTATTTGCTTCTGCCCTTACTTTTTGCTCTGCAATTCTTTCTGGTATTGATTTTTCAGCAGATACTGAATCAATTTCTTCAGTAATATCAACATAAGCAACCGTAGCAATAACGCCAAGAGTGATAACAGCAACCACAACACTAAAAATAACAGACGATTGAGCGGCATTGCGCTTGGTGATTGTTTTACTGGATAAACTTTGTTGTGACATTGATTAAGACCGTATAGATTGGGTGTATGAAAGAACCTAACTATATTAGAATTTGCTTATATTGTAAAGTAAAGTTTATGACTTTATTGATAACCTTTAGTCTCAATATTGGTTTTAGCGGGATCGCACATGCCGACTTCATATCTATCGCAACACAAAATGCTTATAATTTTTATAATGATAAAAACAATGGGAAACGCGAAAAAGTCTTATCCACTAAAAACTATCAATTACGCCTTAAGAGACTTAGCAAACATATTGCTAAAACCCTAAACCAGCCCGATATCATTGCACTACAAGAAATTGAAAACTTTGCTACGTTAAATGACTTAAAAATTAAGTTACAATCTGAGTTCAATATTTGCTACCAAAGTGTCTTACTGGATGGGCATAAAAAAGTAGCCATTAATGTGGCTTATCTCATCAGTTGCCAATTTAAAATTAAAAACCTTTCCCAATTATTTAAAAACAAACATTTAAACAACAGTCGTCAAAAACTATACACTCGCCCGCCTTTATATATAAACGTTTGCAGAGAATCTGACTGTTTTCATATTGTTAATGTTCATCTACGCTCTATGATTGGATTAAACAAAAAGCGCAAGCAAACTTATGTGGCTAAAAAACGATTACAACAGGCTGAAACATTAGCATCATGGGTTAATCAATTTCAAAATAAATGGCCCGACAAAAAACTCATTATTTTAGGTGACTTTAATGCGCTAAATATCAGTGATCGTTTTGTTGATGTTTTGGGTATTATAAAAGGTGCGCCTTCGCAACTTAATCAAAAATACATTTCGAGTGATTTAATTCAACGTAATTTGTTTGATATTAGCCTTCAAATACCCATCGAAAAACGTTATTCCTATCGCTATAAGAAAAAACATCAAACATTAGATTATTTATTAATTAGTCAAAATCTAGTGCCCTTCATTCAATCTGCCCATTACACAACATTAAACTATAAAGTCAGTGACCATGCTGGTTTAGTTGCTCAATTTTTAATGACTAAATAATCAACCGATTTGCCTAATTTAAGCATAAAGTAGTGGTTGACTATTGTTTTTTAGGGGTTGAAAAGCTAAAACAACCTATTTTTTATATATCGCTGATGCCGTATATAAAATAGATCCCGTCATTATTAAATTAACCTAGATTAACTTATGATAATTTATAATTTAAATCTTTATGCATAAATTGACTCCTTTCTATAGAATAAGCGCTTATTTATTTTTCAGTAATTGGAGTTGACCGAATGTTTAAAAACCTGTCTAAAAAATTATTTATTACTTTGGTGAGCGTAGCATCAGTCTCAACAGCCTTCTCTACTGAAACAATAACTCCGGATAACGATGTAAATCAAGTGCCTAAAGAGCTTATTTATACCGTAGTGTCTAATACAAGCATCTCAAGCACAGCACTTGGTGGCGTTATTTTGCCGATCAAAATGGTGAAATTGATTGCACAAATGCCAGGTGAAGTAAAATTTGTAGCCGGTGAAGAAGGTGATGCCTTTTTAGCGGGTGAAAAACTGGTGGGTTTAGATCCTTCGACGTTATTAGAAAAACGCCGTGCTGCTCTAGCAGGATTAAATAGTGCGAAGGCAGGGTTATCAAATGCTAGGGTTCAGTTTCAAAGAGAGTCTGAAAGCCCTAACGCAATGTCTAACTCAATGCTTGGAGGCGCCCCTTCTATGTTCAGCATGTTTGGCGACCCTATGCGTTCATTCTCGGGACAAGGAAACCCAAGCTTTGAACGTTATTCTAGTATGTATGGCCAAAGCGTGAAAATCCAGACGTCAAAAAACAAAGTAGAACAGGCCATGGCGGGCATTAGTGAATTAAATGCGACCTTAAATAATTTAAACAGTATTGCCCCCTTTAAAGGCATTATTGTCAATAAAATGGTTGAGGTTGGCGATATTGTGCAGCCAGGCATGCCTTTGGTTGTTTTTGCCGATACCAGCTTGATGCAAGTGCAAGTAGAAGTCCCTGCTCGTTTAGTGTCTGGTTTAAATAAAGATTCGATTGTTTCTGCCAAACTTGATGGCAAAGGCGATCTCGTGACAGTAAAAGTAGCCCGTATTTTCCCGATGGCAAACCTTGGTGGACACACCACGACGGTTAAGTTTCAATTGCCTAAAGGTACGTCAGCTCGCGCTGGAATGTATGCAGAAATATTAATCCCCAATAAGAATAAAACAACGAAACCTTTAGCATTAATTCCGCAGTCAGCGATTAGCTGGAGAGGTAGTTTACCCGCTGTTTTCTTGATTTCTGACGATAAATCCCAATTGACAATGCGTTCGTTACGATTGGGGTCTGCTACTAAAAACAACATGATTAAAGTGTTATCAGGCATTTCTATTGGTGATGAGATTTTAAAAGCTCCAACCCCTTCTACTCGATCGGGTGCTTATACAGTCCCATTTCACAATAATCTAAAATAAGGGGAATATCAGGCATGTCAGATTCTAAATATACCGATATTTTAACAAAAGAAGATTTAGGTTTTGCTGGGCGTTTAGCAGAATCGTTTATTAATTCGCCTTTATCCCCATTGTTGTTTGCCGCCATGATGCTAGTTGGCTTTTATGGTTTATATGCAACACCTAGACAAGAAGACCCTCAAATATCAGTCCCCATGATTGATATCATGTTGCAGATGCCGGGAGCATCATCAGAAGAAATGTCGCGCTTAGTTGTTACTCCTTTAGAGAGTTTAGTGAGTGAAATTAAAGGCATTAAAAATGTTTACTCTGTGAGTGACGAAGGCTCAGGTATTATCACACTTGAGTTTGAAGTAGGGCAAGAAATTGAACGCGCTATTGTGTTAACACATAATAAAATTCAAGCCAATTTAGAGTCAATGCCTCCAGGGGCTAAGCCGCCATTAATTAAACCTAAAGAAGTCGATGACGTACCTATATTGACATTGACGTTATGGTCGCATGACATGGACGATGCTAAATTACGCACTTTAGCGATTAATTTAATGCATAAGATGAAGCAAGTACCTAAAACGGGTAATGCATTTGTTTCTGGCGGACGTGCAGAACAAGTACTGATTAATGTCTTACCCGCTCAATTAAAAAGCTATGGCGTGACTATTGGACACATAGCAAAAACAATTCAAAGCTCTAATTCAGAAAAAACGGTCGGTGCTATTGAGCAAGGTGGCCTACAATATTGGGTGAAAACAGGTGTATTTTTAAAATCAGTCTCTGATTTTGAACGTTTAATCGTGGGTAACCATGAAGGCAAGCCTGTTTATTTAAGTGACGTAGCCACTATAACGGCAGGGCCAGAACAGGCTAAGCATCAAGTGACTTATTCTACTGGGCCTGCATTTGTAGGTGAAGCAGTTTATAGTGCTCAAGCAGTTACCATTGCCATTGCTAAACAAAATGGCGCTAATGGCGTTTCGGTTGTGGAGGATATTTTAAAAAATGTTGAACGTTTAAAAGGGCATTTAATCCCCGATAATGTACACATTGAAATCACTAGAAATTATGGCAAAACAGCCGAAGATAAAGTGAATTCCTTATTTAGCAACCTAGTATTTGCAACCGCAGCGGTTACTTTTTTAGTTTGGATATCTTTAGGCCTTAGGCCAGCTATTGTCGTGTTATTGACCATACCTGTCGTCTTGGTTATTACTGTTTTTATGGCGATGTTGATGGGTTACACCATTGATAGAGTGAGTTTATTTGCATTAATATTTTCGATTGGTTTTTTGGTCGATAACGCCATTGTTATCGTAGAAAACATCTATGCACGATGGTTACAAGCAGGAGAAACGACAGAAGCAATAGCAATTGATGCTGTTCGTGAAGTTGGTAACCCAACCATATTGGCAACCTTTGCCGTTATTGCTGCCTTATTACCTATGGGTTTTGTGGGCGGCATGATGGGGCCTTATATGGAGCCTATTCCTGCACTGGGTTCTGTGGCAATGATTTTCTCATTAGTTGCTGCCATTGTTTTTGCCCCATGGATAGCCATGCGTATTATCCCACCGATGGATGTATTAAAGAAAATGGAGCGGCGCGATAAAAAAATTGATAGTTGGTTAGATAATTTTTATAATAAAGTGCTAGGCACATTAATTGATAATAGAAAAATAGGTAGGTTGTTTTTTATTGGTTTAATCATATCATTTTTTCTTGTTGTAGCCATGTTCACACCCTTAACTAATTATATGGTTAAGGTGAAAATGCTACCTTTAGATAATAAAGATGAATTTGCTATAGTGATTGATATGCCTGATGGAACAGCATTGCCAAATACCATCAATACCACGACAGAAGTGGTCGAGGTGTTGCGCTCAATACCTGAAGTCGTGGCCATACAAACGTATGTCGGTACGGCCAAACCTTTTGATTTTAATGGTTTAGTCAGGCATTACTACTTACGCATGTTCCCTTGGCAAGCCGAAATTCAAATACAACTAACAGCTAAAGATGACCGAGATAAAACAAGCCATGATATTGCGTCAGAAGTGCGCCAATTACTTAAATCAATTGGCCAATCGTCTAATGCGGTTATCACTATTGTAGAAATACCCCCAGGCCCACCCGTATTACAAACAGTAGTGGCCGAAGTTTATGGTCCCGATGCTAAAACCAGAGCAGAAGTAGCAACGATGCTAACAGGCTTATTTCATGAGTCTGAATTAATTGAAGACGTCGATAATTACATGCGCGATGAGCAAAAAATTTGGCGATTTGAAGTTGATTTAGTTAAAGCAGCCACTCAAGGCGTTTCAGTGGAGACCATTAATCAGCATTTAGCTATGTCTATGGGTATGTTTAAAGTGGGTGATATTAAACAAAAGCGCGTTTATGAGCCAACCTATATCTTGCTACAAATTCCATTAGAAATTCGTTCTGATTTAGATCAATTAGCTCAAATGCCAATCATCACAGCCGATGGTCGAACAGTGCCTTTAGGTGGGCTTGGCGAATTTGTCAAAGATTTTCGTGACCCACTTATTTTTAAGAAAAACTTAAGAAGGATTGAGTTTGTTGTTGGTGATTCGGTGGGCGTGTTACCCGCGCCTATTTATGCAATGAATGATATTGATAAAAAATTATTGGATCACCCAACACCCGATGGCGTGATTATGTCTGGCATGAGAATGGGTGCGCCAGAATACGATGATATTTCTGGCTTTGAATGGACCGGTGAATGGACGGTTACTTATGAAACATTTCGCGATATGGGCATAGCATTTGCTGTTGCGCTCGTAGCCATTTATATGCTGGTGGTATGGCAATTTGGCAACTTTTCCATCCCAGCAGTGATTATGGCTCCCATACCTCTTACCATGTTAGGTATTTTACCTGGACATTGGTTATTGGGTGCGGAGTTTACCGCGACTTCAATGATCGGTTGGATAGCCTTGGCGGGCATTATAGTGAGAAACTCAATACTTCTGATAGATACCACTTTGGGCTTAGTTGGAAAAGGCCATACATTACGTGATGCCGTTATGAGTGCCACTAAAGCTCGTACACGGCCTATTGTTATTACCGCCATATCGTTAGTGTTAGGCGCTGTCGTCATCTTAACGGACCCAACCTTTCAAGGCATGGCTATTTCATTATTATTTGGCGTGGTTGTCTCTACGGTGTTAACACTTTTGGTCATTCCATTAGGTTGTATTTCTTTAGGAAGGGACGTATTTATTGAGGCTTGCGGTAAGAGCAAAGAAGAAATTTTGGCCGTTGAACAGATGAATGCTGAAAAATGACAGCAATTGACGCCGTCAATGCTCGATAGGTCGCCTCTGATTAAGGAGTCTCTTGTATCTGAACAAGTCCAATTATTTTAGACTTGTTCAGAGCATCCTTAATCAATTAAGAGGTAAAATAATTTATCCCGCCAAGTGTGAAACTCAGTTTGAGACTAGATAATGCTTAGCCTGCATTTCATATAACCTGCTAATGGTGCGTCTAAATTCAAACTTTAAAAAAGTACCTTGATACAGCTCATTCATTTTCACATCTGCACTGATAATTAATATTGTTTTATGGTCATACAATACATCCACCAACGTTATAAAGCGGCGAGTCACATCATTGGCTTGATCGTCCATCACATGTAAGCCAGAAATGACGATGACCCGAAAAGATTCGCTTAATTCAATATAGTCAGAACGACTTCGATTGGTTTTACAAATAGCCGAAAATTCAAACCAAATAGCATTTTTAGCCATAAATAAACTATCTATTTGACGCGATTGTATTTCTATTGTATCTAAGGCTTTTACTTGATGGTGATTCATCTCAAGCCATTGATGAATACACGTCATACTCTGTTCAGAATGGGGGAAATAGTAAACGGTATTAGCGACTTTTTCTTGAGCACGGTAGTCATGACCGCCGTCTACATGCAGCACATGACAGTGTTGATTTAGATGATTAATCGTTGCTAAAAACTGAGAGCGCTGCAAACCATCCAGATATAAGTTTTCTGGCGCTGTATTTGATGTTGTCAGCAAGGTAATGCCAAATTTTGACATGCCCGACAATAATTCAGATAAAATCATTGCATCACCAATATCATGAACCATAAACTCATCTAAGCATAATACTTTAAACTCTTTAGAGAGTTGCTCGGCAATAACTTGCAGAGGGTTTTTCACTTGCTTTATGAGGCTTAAGCGCTCGTGAATATCCTTCATAAAATGATGAAAATGCACGCGTTTTTTAGCTTTTATGGGTAGAACATCGTAAAAAAGATCCATGATAAATGTTTTCCCTCTTCCGACTCCTCCCCATAAGTAACACCCCTTAATAGGCGGTTTATTTTTAGACATCCAACTAAATGGCTTAAAAAAAGAAAATTTATTGACGTTAGGTTCAGAAAAAATTTGATTAAAAACATCATCAAGTACAACAATTGCATGCTCTTGCGTTAAATCTCGAGAGAACCGTTTTCGGCTCATTAATTCATTATATCGTTGTGATGGCAGCATAGAACTTGAAAGATTTACATTATCGACTACAACTAATCATAGTCTTTATAAAAAAAATAAAAGGTCGTCATGAATAATTTCATCAGCTCAGTTAACGAACTCGTCTCAAACACAATGGGTGTTTTATCATTTATATTCGCATCAAGCCTATTACTATTACTTATATATATAATTGTATTGTACATAATTGATATTACTCAAACTAAACAAGCCATTCGTCGCAATTACCCCGTTGTGGGTCGCTTTCGTTATTTCTTTGAGCATATGGGTGAGTTTTTTCGTCAGTATTTTTTCAGTATGGACCGCGAGGAAATGCCTTTTAATCGCGCACAACGATCTTGGGTCTATCGCGCTGCTAAAAACTTAAATAATACGGTTGCCTTTGGCTCAACAAGAGACATCAAAAAACCAGGCTCTGTTTTATTTGTGAACAGCCCTTATCCAACTTTAGGTGAAGACTCTGTTCCACCGAGAGATTTAACGATTGGTCAGGGGTGTTGTACCAAACCCTATACAGCCTCTTCTTTTTTTAATATTTCAGGCATGAGTTATGGCGCTATTTCCGCTCCGGCTATCACCGCTTTATCAGGCGGCGCGAAACAAGCTAACTGTTGGTTAAATACAGGAGAAGGTGGTTTATCCCCTTTTCATTTAAAAAGTGGCTGCGATATTGTCTTTCAAATTGGTACTGCTAAAAATGGTGTGCGTGATTTAAATGGCAAGCTCAATGATGACAAATTACGCGAAGTAGCCGCACATGATGCCGTTAAGATGTTTGAGATAAAACTTAGCCAAGGTGCCAAGCCAGGTAAAGGCGGTATTTTACCAGCCAATAAAGTAACCGAAGAAATTGCCTCCATAAGAGGCATTGAAGCAGGTAAAGATGCCATCAGCCCCAATCGCCATAAAGACATTAAAAATGATATTGATCTGCTAAAAATGATTAAACATATCCGTGATGTCACTGGTAAACCTGTTGGCTTTAAGTGTGTCATCGGGTCTGGCATGTGGTTTGACCAATTTTGCCAAGCTGTTCATGAGCTTGGTATTGAGTACTGCCCTGACTTTATCACCATTGATAGCGCAGACGGAGGCACGGGTGCGGCCCCTATGCCATTAATAGACGACATGGGGCTACCACTGCGTGAAAGCTTGCCTTTAGTCGTTGATTTACTGAATGAATATAATTTAAAACATCGCGTTAAAGTGATTGCCTCTGGTAAATTAATCACACCTGCGGATGTAGCTTGGGCCTTATGCTTAGGCGCTGACTTTACAACATCGGCCAGAGGTTTTATGTTTGCCCTTGGTTGTATACAAGCGCTGCAATGCAATAAAAACACATGCCCTACCGGCATAACAACTCATAATAAACGCTTACAAAAAGGGTTAGATCCATCACAAAAATCAACCCGAGTAAAACATTATGTAGAACATATGATTTATGAAGTGGGTATGATCGCTCATGCCTGTGGTGTTAAAGAGGCACGTGAATTTAATCGAGCTCATGCTAGAGTTGTCATGGACTCAGGTTTAAGTGTCCCTTTATATGAACTGCACCCCGATAAAGAATCCATCAAACCATAATAATCAACGACTTGTGATGAGATTCTCAAGTATTTTATTACATTTCATCTAATATTAGTGATATATTAAATAGCGATATTGAAATTATTCAATAAAGGGCTATATTCACTGATAACTTGGAAAATACCGTGCTTAATTCAATGCCAATAAATAATAATGTTATGAACCCTGCTCTTGCTAGGCAGATGTTTCAAAAAAGCGAACGTTTAAAGCGCAAACGTTTAGGCAAACCTGCTGCGTTAGAATCATTTCCTCGTATCATTAAACAACTCACTGGTTTATGGCGTTATTCTGAGTGCCAAACCTATTTAGAAGAACTTATTTTGGTTGAAGGTGGTGGACATCGTCAAGGTTTCCCGACAGAAGTACAAGAAGAACTTATGTTTGTTTATCAACTATTACTGGATCAACACCGTATCCTTTCATTGCGAGGCCAGGGTATGAAATTACGGCGTCCGCCGGGTACTAAGTTTACTATGGGCTCTTAAGGAGATCCTGATACCCAGAAAGTTAACTAAACTGTTTCACAGATTCTTCAACCTGTTCTGCCATAATGGGATAAGGTAAACACACTAATAATTCAAAACGCGATGTTAAGCGCTTTAATTGATGCGCTTGCTCTTTATCGTAAAACACCAACACTTTAATCTCTGGTTTTGGCTGAATAGCAGCCATTAATGTTTCTAACTGACTGGTTCTATCCCTAAAATCAGATTGATAGTTAAACTCTGCGACAATCACATCCACTTTATTTTTCTTAATAAATTGAATACCTTTACGCATTGTTGCCACCTGCTTAAAATCAAAGCCTAACGCCTTATAACTTTTTGAAAAATCAGGATAGCCCCCTATTTCTAAAATACTTAATAACACTGCTTTCAACCCTATCTCCCCACTTAAAATAACCAAATATTAATACCCTAATCCTATGTAGGAATTAGGGTATTATAAAGGTAATTAGCAGTCGCATTTACATTTCATTCATGAAAAAACACATCAGAAAATCACGTCGAACTCTTTTTTCATTAAAGGCCTGGCGATTACGCCTAGTATTTTGGATAGGCGCAATAGTAACAGGCCTTGTTGCAAC
>CAYZQE010000047.1:0-18756 GCA_964480635.1 uncultured Gammaproteobacteria bacterium
GATTCATTACCAGGATTTACTTTTGAAAAATAAAACAATAAAGAGGATATTATTATGAATAAACAAGCTCTAGCTTATTCTTCAACTCAAACTTTTAGTGGTGTTGCATTTGCAGACCCTCATTCGTTGATTACTCAAATGTTTGATGGAGCACTAAAACGTATCGCTCAAGCAAAAGGTGCTATTGAACGAAAAGATATTCCTGAAAAAGGGAATAACATTGGTCATGCCATTGCAATTATTGGTGGTTTAGAAGGATGTTTGGATCATAAAAAGGGTGGTGATTTATCAAAGAATTTATCAGATTTGTATGAATATATGAATTTAAGGTTAGCCGAAGCTAATATTAATAATGATATTGAAAAGCTAGATGAAGTCACTCGTTTAATTTTAGAAATTAAAGGAGCGTGGGTTCAGGTTCCAGAGTTATTGCAAAAACAAGCGACTGCTTAGCGATGCAATTGGATAAAACAATTGGTCAAATTCAAAGTGACTTAACGTTAGCATGTGATTTAACGCAGCAAATTATAGATCTAATAGCTCAGGTTGAATTAGATGATGTCGAAGCTATCAATTCAAAGCGTTTGCAGTTGATAGAATCTATTTTTGCTAATGACAAGTCTAAAATTGATGTTGAGCTAGCAAAAAAATTGTTTGATTTAAATGCAAAAGCGACTCATGTTTTACAGCAGCAAGTGACATTAAATATAACCGAACAACAAAAGCTACGAAAAGGAAACACAGCCCACAGTGCTTATATGCAGCATAGTATGTAAAAATAGCAGTTATTAGAATAATATATAAATAAGTGTCGAAATATTGGCGCAATCAACTACACTGATACCCAAACTAAAAAGGGGCTTGTTTGCCCCATATAAAATGACATGATGGGTGAGTAGTACGTGGATTTTTCAGATTCTAACGCAGTATTAATAGTGGGTTCTAATGTTACAAGAGCAGAAGACCTTTCTCAGTTAGCACAATTTTTAGGTTTACAGCCTTATATCCATACACTTTCGACTCTTGAAAGTAGTGAAATCGACTTTGCAGACTATATTGTTATTTTTGTAGAGGAAGGTGAATCTGTTGATGTATTTGAACAATACCATAAAAAACATAAACTCCATCTGCCGTTAATTGCCTGTGTTGAAGATACCTCTTTACCTTGCAAAGCACCTTTCTTTTCTCAAATTTCACATCAACCAGATTATGCCTCCTTAACTCAAAATTTAGCGATGGTTAAGGGGATGTCATCGCGTTATGACAAAGAAAGTGATACCACTAAATTTGTTGGCCATAGTCGAGATGCAGACCGTATCAATCATATGATTGAACAGGTTGCGAATACTCAAGCATCTGTTTTAATTTTAGGTGATTCAGGGACTGGTAAAGAAGTTGTTGCACGAAAAATCCATATGTTGTCCGACCGATCCGATAAACCTTTTGTACCTATTAACTGTGGTGCGATACCACCAGAATTATTAGAAAGTGAATTATTTGGCCATGAAAAGGGTGCTTTCACCGGTGCCATAAGTGCCCGTAAAGGCCGTTTTGAATTGGCAGATGGCGGTGTTATCTTTTTAGATGAAATCGGCGACATGCCATTACCTATGCAGGTCAAATTATTGCGTGTATTACAGGAGCGTTGTTTTGAGAGAGTCGGCAGTAGTCATACAACCCATGTTGATGTGCGAATTTTAGCGGCGACGCACCGAAACCTTGAAGAACATATTAAACAAGGAAAGTTTAGAGAAGATTTATATTATCGCCTAAATGTGTTTCCCATTGATGTGTCTTCTTTGCAAGAACGCGCTGATGACGTCCCCTTATTAATCAATGAAATCATCAATCGAATTGAAGCAGATGGTCGTGGTTCAGTACGCTTCACTCAAGGCGCTATCGCCATGTTGATGCACTACCCTTGGCCTGGAAATGTTCGTGAGTTATCCAACTTAGTTGAACGCATGGCGATTTTATTTCCTCATGGCGTTGTTGATGTCTCTGACTTACCTGAAAAATATGTATTGGATAAGGCTGAAATAATACGTTTGCAAGATAGTGAAGATGGATGTGATTTATCATTTAATACCTTACCTGAAGAGGGTCTTGATTTAAAACAGCATATTATGGCTATTGAAACATCGCTAATCGAGCAAGCCTTGAGTCGAACGAATAATGTCGTGGCACGGGCGGCGACTTTATTAGCAATGCGTCGGACAACATTAGTCGAAAAAATGCGTAAATACGCAATAGAAAGAGACGATTAATTGACGCTTTAAAAAATAATAAATTGATTTAATTGCTTAAGTTGTTGAAATTAATGAGGTTAATTTTTATGGTCTAAGTTCTGCATTGTTATGAATAACTGATTTATAACAACGAGCTTATGGCAACGAATAATTTAAACTGGACAACTGATTCATTGAAAGAAATGAGTTCTCCACAAGTTATTAATGTCTTGTCATTAAATAGCCAACAACGTTATTTTAGTACACAAAAGTTAAATGTTATGACGGACCAAATCCAAGTAGCAAAAAGATTAAGAGCCTTAATTGATTCAATTCCTGCCTTTGTCGTGGTGTTAGACCAATATGGTGCAGTGAACGAGTTTAATGCAGCAGTGCCAGAGTTATTAGGTGCCGATATTAAAGGCAAGCTTTGGCGCGATGTTGTTAGTAAAGCTTTTTTGACAGCCCTAGACCAAGGTGAATTACAAACGGCAGACGATAGGCAATTTACCTTATCAACAAAACCGCTGGGTTATGAGCCAGGACAGATTGTGCTACTGACCGAAGTAACGCAAACACGACAATTGCAAAAAGCTGCTCAGCAAAATTTACACCTTATTAATATGGGTAAAATGATTGCTAGCCTCGCTCATCAAATTCGTACGCCTTTAGCATCCACACTTTTGTATTTATCACAGTTATCAGAGGGCAAGTTAAGCGAAGATAAAACCAATAAATTTATTAATAAATCATTAGACCGCACTAAGCACATTGAAAAGATGATAAACGACATGCTCATTTTTTCGCATGGTGGACAATTTAAAATGAGTGAGTTTTTACTGGTTGATTTATTCAACGAGCTTAATGAACAGATTCAACCCTTGTTTAAACCGACTTTTGCACAGTTAAAAATTCGACAGTTTGATCAAACGATGAGTTTAAATGGCAATAAAAATGCACTGGTTGGCGCATTAGCCAATTTATGTATGAATGCTTTACAGCAATCAACTGAAAATCTGGTCGTTATTTTTACCATCAATAGAGCGCCTAATGGCTTTATTCAAATAGCTATCCAAGACAATGCGGGTGGTATGGATGACAACACAAAACAGCATCTATTTGACCCTTTTTTTACCACGAAATCAGATGGTACTGGGTTAGGTTTAGCAGTCGTTAAATCGGTTGTCGAGTCGCACCAAGGACAAATAGCAGTCGATTCAAAACTAGAGCAAGGGACTGTCTTTGTCATGAGTTTGCCCAGTCAATCAGCTCTTAAACAACAGGTTAGTAATGATTAATTTAGGAATAAGTTCATGAAGCACGTTTTAGTAGTAGAAGATGACCATAGTTTAAGAGAAGCTATTTGTGACATGCTAGATATTAATGATATTGATTATGTCGATGTTGAAAATGGCCAAAAAGCCATAGAAGCATTACAAAACAATAGCTTTCAAGTGGTTATCAGCGATGTGCAAATGAACCCCGTTAATGGCTATCAATTATTAAGGCATATTAATGACAAATATAATGGCTTGCCTGTTATTTTAATGACCGCGTATGGTTCGATTCCGCAAGCCGTTGATGCGATTCAAGCAGGTGCTGTCGATTATTTAGTGAAGCCTTTTAATGTTAAAGATTTAATTCAATCGCTCAGCAATCAACTTAACCCTCAAGCCGCTGATGAATCGGGGATGATTGCAAAAGACCCAGCCAGTATAGAATTAGTTAAATTAGCAAAAAAAGTAGCAGTGACAGAAGCCACCGTCTTATTGAACGGTGATAGTGGGGTTGGTAAAGAAGTTTATTCACAATTTATACATCAACAATCTGAACGTGCCGACCAGCCATTTGTTGCAATAAACTGCGCGGCAATACCCGAAAACATGCTTGAAGCTGTGTTATTTGGCTATGAAAAAGGCGCATTTACTGGGGCTTATAAAGCCACGCCCGGTAAATTTGAGCAGGCGAATAATGGCACGCTGTTGTTAGATGAAATTTCTGAAATGGATGTGTCTTTACAGGCAAAGTTATTGCGTGTTATTCAAGAACGAGAAGTCGAACGTTTAGGCGGGCAAAAAACCATTCAATTAGATGTTCGAATTATTGCAACAACCAATAGAAACTTAAAAGAAGAAGTCGCCGAAAAACGCTTTCGTGAAGATTTATATTATCGTTTAAATGTCTTTCCTTTAAGCATACCTGCTTTAAAACAAAGGCCCGAAGATATTATTCCGATTGCTGAATTGTTTGTAAAAAAATACTCTAAAGCGACAGGGCAAAAAATAACCATGTCAGTGTCTGCTCAAATAGATTTAAAAAATTACCCTTGGCCCGGAAACATACGAGAGCTCGAAAATGTTATTCAACGCGCACTGATATTAAAACAAGGTGACCAAATAGAGTCAGACGACATCATGCTTGAAGCCGTGGAGGTTATTTCGGCGCAAGATGTTAACGAAGAAGACAACTCTGGGCAACTTCATACTGATTTAAAAGATCGTGAAACAGAAGTGATTATTGAAACATTAAAAGCGTTTGCGGGAAGCCGCAAAAAAACAGCCGAAAAATTAGGCATTAGCCCGCGAACGTTACGCTATAAATTAGCGAAATTACGTGATTCAGGGGCAGAACTACCTATTTAGTTGGCTTTCAAATAGTTTAATAAGGGGTCAAAAAATAATGATCCAAAATCTATGGCTTCTGACAGGGTAAATATCTCGCGGTTAAGCTTATCTTGCGATAGCCATTCATTAGCAATAGATGGGCTTATTAGAAACAATATTTCCAAGCATAGGTTATTGGCGCAACACACATCACTTGATGCGGCTGACCAAGTAATGCCAATATGAATCCCTTTTGTTTGTTCTGTATTGATGACCTTACCTTTATGTTGTTCAATATGAATCTTGGCTTGTGTGACTCGGCATAATGACAAAATAACGGTATTGAGTTGAAACATCGAACTAACGGATAGGGCATCTAATGCGCACATTGCATTTAAGCAGTAGCCATTAACGTTAATTTTATGTTCTCTATTTTCTATGGTGAAAGGGTAAGCACCGATGACCTCCATCTGGTCATTAAAAACGACTAAGTCTTTCTGCTTTAAATCATAGAGGGTGCTTTCAATATCATCTACCAGCGACATCATGTCATCTTTTTTTATCGCCGTTCCTGTTTTAATAAACGAATAAAGAATCTCTTGGTGGAGTAATTTAACGTGAGTGGAGCAAGACTGTTGATTGTTTGTTAAGGGTAAAATACGTTGTAAACGCTTTAATGCATTAAGGACTTTAGAAGACATAGAGTGACATAAAATTTAGATGATATTAAGGACGCAAGTAATTAATAGAGGCGCCCTTTATATTAACATCGACGCTAAACATCAAAAAACTGTTTGTGTAATAAAATTGGCACTATTCGTGCTAACACTTAAGAAAACGTTAAAAAAGTCACAGAACATTGAATGATTCGGATTCTTTTTTGACGAAAACAAATAATAAGTCAAATAAATGACATTTTAGGTGATAGAAATGGTAGTCAACAACGTAAACAGTATTTTAGCGCAAATGCAGTCGATTGAGGCAATGGCAAAAAGTCAGCCGTTGGAACTTGCAAATGTAAAAAAATCAGATGTTCCTAGTTTTTCAGACATGATGGTTAAAGCCGTTGACACTGTTAACGAGACTCAAAAAACGGCTTCTGGCTTACGCCAGCGTTTTGAATTAGGTGATCCAAGTGTTGATTTAGCCACGGTCATGGTCAATGCTCAAAAATCAAGCATATCATTTCAAGCTTTAGTTGAAGTACGAAATAAATTAATGAAAGCTTATCAAGATGTCATGAATATGCCGGTATAAAGGAGTTAGATTATGGCACAAGCAATACCTGCATTACCTAATGATAATGCCCAAGTCTTAGTTGATGCGCCTGTAGTAGCAGGCAAAAAAAATGCGATAGATACCTTTGCAAGTTC
Organism: uncultured Gammaproteobacteria bacterium; assembly: GCA_964480635.1. GTDB lineage: Bacteria > Pseudomonadota > Gammaproteobacteria > CAYZQE01. Next base: position 6,205 of record CAYZQE010000047.1, read on the forward strand.
TCATGTGGTCCAACATTTTGGGCGCTTAATAGGTTTAGCGGTTGCTGTCGCTTTAGGCGTTGTTGTCGCCTTATGGTCATCAGAGCCAAATTACACACCATTGTATAACAATATTAGTGGGCAAGATGTGGGTGAAATTGCTCAACTTCTACAGACCAGTGATATCAAGTTTAAATTAGATCCAGCATCAGGCATGTTACAGGTAGAACAATCTCGAAGCGCAGAAGCACGGATGATGTTGGCCTCAAAAGGTTTGCCCCAAAGTACTTCTGTCGGTTTAGAAATGTTGCAGAATGAGCAAAGCTTAGGCACTAGCCAATTTATAGAAAAAGCACGATATAACCATGCATTAGAACAAGAATTAGCAAGATCTGTTGAATCTATTCGTTCAGTTGAATCAGCGCGCATTCATTTAGCCTTACCTAAGCAATCTATTTTTATACGCAACCGTGCCAAACCTAGCGCCTCAGTCGTTACCAAACTTTATGCCGGAAGATCATTGAGTAAAGGCCAAGTTGCAGCCATTGTTAATATGATCGCATCAAGTATACCGATGCTAGAAGCTAAAATGGTTACAGTAATAGATCAATATGGTCGCTTGTTAAGTGTTGATGAAGACAGGGGCTTAGCCTTAACCACCAAGCAATTTGATTACGCAAAGAAAATTGAAAATGATTATGCAGACCGTATTGTTAAATTATTAGAGCCTATTATTGGTGCGGGTAAGGTCAATTCTCAGGTCGCGGCACAATTAGACTTTTCTAATGTCGAAACAACGCGAGAGGCCTATGACCCAGAACGCAGTGTCTTAAGGTCGGAGCAGGTGTCAGAAGCTGAAACCCGTGGCTCATCATTGCCAACAGGTATTCCTGGGGCTTTAAGTAATCAACCTCCAGGCGCAGGCACTACCAATGCGGAGGCGGCAGCAGCAGATGGAAAAACAGACTTACCAACCAATCAAAATAGAACAGCAACGCGAAATTTTGAAGTTGATAGAGTACTCAGTCATACCATGCATTCTATTGGCACGGTTCAGCGCCTATCCGTTGCTGTTGTTATTGATAATAAATCAACAATTCAAGATGATGGAACGATTGAATCAACACCTTACAGCGACGAAGAGATGGCCAAGTTTAGTGAACTGGTTAAACAGGCTGTCGGTTTTAATGAAACTCGCGGCGACACAGTGAACCTAGTGAATTCTGCTTTTATAACAGTCGCGCAAGACACCATTGAAATCCCTTTGTGGAAAGACTTATTAAATAAAAGTTGGTTAATTGATTTGATTAAGCAAATATTTGGTGCCATTGGCTTGTTAATTGTTTACTTCATGTTTGGTAAGCCTTTATTAAAAAGCTTAAACCCAAATAAAGCGATGGTTGATGACCAAGGTAATAAAATAGACCCTTTAACGGGTGAGCTAGTTGATGTTGCCGCAACACCAGCCGCATTGCCTGCGGGGGCTTTGCCTGATGGCATATCAAGGAACGAAGATGGGCAATTAGTTGATGCACAAGGCAATATAATGTCTGAAGCAGAAGCAGAGCAAATTCAAGCTTTATTAGATGATCCCAATAACCCCGCCAATTTAATTAGACGTAATAATGTCACTTATGAGCAGAAAATTGAAATGGCGAGAAATGTAGTCATGGACGACCCTGCTCGAGTCTCTAATGTGCTTAAAAACTGGATAGGAGCTGAATAGTAATGGCTAAAGAAAAAAAAGCAGAAGCGTCTGCACCAGAAAAAGCGCCCGAAAATTTACCTGACATCCCCAACATGACAGGCTCTGAAAAGGCAGCCTTATTATTACTCACCTTAGGTGAAGATGTTGCGGCAGAAATATTGCAACATATGAACCCCAAACAAGTACAAGAAGTCGGCTCTACCATGGCGACAATGGATGACATTACTCGCCCCATGGTTGAATCTGTTATCGACAAGTTTTTAGATGAATTAGAATCAAAAACCGCATTAGGGATAGGCAATGATCAGTATGTAAGAGGCATGCTCGAAAAAGCATTAGGCGATAAAGCTGGTAATGTTATCGACCGCATCTTAATGGGTAGTGGCAGCAATGGATTAGAGGCATTGAAATGGATGGACGCCAAGTCGATTGCAGAAATTATTCGCTTAGAACACCCTCAAATTATAGCCATTGTTTTATCGTATTTAGAGGCAGACAGTGCCGCGCAAGTATTAATGAATTTACCCGAAAATACACGCTCAGGTATTTTAATGCGAATTGCCACCTTAGATGGTGTCCAACCCGCTGCGATTAAAGAATTAGATGCCATTATGGAGCAATATTTTACGGATAACGATAACGTGAAATCATCCATGGTGGGTGGTGAAAAGACAGCGGCAGATATTTTAAACTTTGTTGATACGTCTATCGAAAATGTAATTATGGAAGAAGTTAAAACAGAAAATGAAGATTTACATACTAAGATCAGTGATTTGATGTTTGTTTTTGAAGATCTACGCGGAATGGATGATCGTGGCGTACAAACCATGTTACGTGAAATATCCAGTGATCTTCTTATCTTGGCACTTAAAGGTGTGGACGAAGAATTTCAGCAAAAATTCCTTAAAAATATGTCGTCTCGTGCGGCTGAAATGTTAGTAGAAGATATGGATGCTAAGGGGCCAGTGAAGCTAAGTGAAGTAGAAACAGCACAGAAAGAAATTTTAACCATCGCTAAAGGCCTAGAAGAAGCAGGTGAAATAACACTTGGCGGTGGCGGTGCTGAGGAAATGGTCTAATGACCGAGCCAGTAGGTAATGAGGTTGCAGACTCAATACTGGATGATATGCTTGATCAAGCTATCGACGAACCTGAAAACCAAACTGAAGATAAAGTCACATCAGATGATTTTGTGGATGAGTTAGCAAAAGATGATCGTCCATTAGAACCCCCTATTTCTGCAACACGTTGGTCCTTACCCGAAATGTCTGCAGACGCTGGCAATGTGGTTCGTTATGAAGAAGATGAAAATGACCCCCGTAATAAACAAAAAAACAAAGCTGAGCATAAAAAACAAGACAACTTAAGTGCTCTAGAAAAGCTTAAAAAATCTTATACAATGCAGTGGAAAGAAGAATTAACAAAAGACATTTATGAAGAGCTACATGACAAGGCTCATGACGAAGGCTATCAACATGGGTTTCAAAAAGGTCTTGATCAATCGATAAAAGAAACGAAAAACTTGCAACAGCAACTACGCCATTTTATGCAATGTTTTGAAGCGCCTATTGAGCTGATTAACGAAGAAGTTGAAGAGCAGCTAGAATTATTAGCGGTGACGCTTGCGCAACAATTAGTGCGCAGAGAAATAAAATCAAACCCCGGTGAAATTGTGGGTTTAATCAGAGAGTCCATTAAATTATTACCTGCATCATCCCGTAAAATTAAAATAAGCATTCATCCGGATGATGCAACATTGGTTAATGAAGCCTTATCAATAGAAGATGAAGATGATTTGAAATGGGTGTTTATCGAAGACCCTATGTTAACGCGTGGCGGCTGCATTATTAAATCAGAACAGTCGGTGATTAATGTCACCTTAGAAAATCGTTTAGCATCCTTAGCAGGTTCAGTTTTATCAGGAAATCGCTCGGTTGATGAACCAGCAGAAGAAACACAACAGAATAAATTGAACGATGAGCTATCATCTGTAGAACCAGAACCAGAACCAGAACCAGAACCAGAACCAGAACCAGAACCAGAACCAAACGATAAGTTAACTGAGGCTCATGATGCTTGAACAGCAAGTTAAACGATCAAATCAACGTTGGGTTAAGCGACTCGCAGAATTACGCGAAAATAGCAAAACACCGGCACAACCTGTGGTTGAAGGCATACTCACCAGAATGGTTGGTTTAACCCTTGAAGCAGAAGGCTGTCAGGCTCCCATTGGAGCCCATTGTGATGTGATAACGCCCAGTAACCAAAAAGTAGAAGCAGAAGTGGTAGGCTTTGCAGGAGATAAACTATTTTTAATGCCAACCTCAGATGTGCGTGGGTTAGAGCCTAATTCTCGTGTTATTCCAAGAAAACAAAGCTCAGATATTGCGGTTGGTGAAGAGCTATTAGGCAGAGTCATTGATGGTAAAGGCAATGTACTTGATAGCTTAGGTGAATTAAATACTAAAGATTTTTCACCTTTAGAAGGGCGTAGCATTAACCCGTTAAGGAGGGAACCCATTAGAGAACCTTTAGACGTTGGTGTTCGCGCTATTAATGCCTTGCTGAGTGTTGGTCGCGGGCAACGCATGGGTTTGTTTGCTGGCAGTGGTGTGGGCAAGTCTGTTTTATTAGGCATGATGACCAAATATACCGATGCTGATATCGTGGTGGTTGGCTTAATTGGTGAACGTGGACGAGAAGTCAAAGAATTTGTTGATGAAATATTGGGTGAAGAAGGCTTAAAGAAATCTGTTGTAGTAGCTGCGCCCGCCGATTCATCGCCTTTAATGCGCATACATGGCGCTATGCGTGCCACGAGTATTGCAGAATATTTTCGTGATCAAGGTAAAAATGTCTTATTGTTAATGGATTCACTGACGCGGTTTGCGCAAGCACAGCGTGAAATTTCGCTAGCAATTGGTGAACCACCTGCAACAAAAGGTTATCCACCCTCTGTATTTGCGCGTTTACCACAATTAGTAGAACGAGCAGGCAATGGCGATAAAAACGGGGGGTCAATTACTGCTTTTTATACGGTGCTGGTAGAAGGAGATGATCAAAATGATCCCATTGCTGATTCTGCCAGAGCCATTCTTGATGGCCATATTGTATTATCGCGCTCACTAGCAGAAGCGGGGCAGTTTCCAGCGATTGATATTGATGCTTCTATCAGTCGATTGGCGCCTCATATTATGACCGCTGAACATCAAACGATGGCTCAAGCCTTTAAAAAGCTATCAAGCACTTACCAGCAAAATAAAGACTTAATTAATGTCGGCGCCTATCATAAGGGGTCTGACCCCTTAATTGATCTGTCGATTAGTATGCAACCTAAAATTTTTAACTATTTATCTCAAGACATGAAACAAGCGGTTTCTTTAACTGAAAGCATTGATGAACTTAAGGCAATGCTAGAGCAGCCAAGCTTACAAAATCAGCAATCCAATAATCAATTAGAGCAGCAACACAATAAAACTAAAATGGCAAATGTTGCATGACACGCTCTAACCGATTAAAACCCATTATTGAGTTTAAAGATCAACAACAAAAAAAATGCCTGCAAGATATGGCAGACAGTAAAAATCGTTGGGAACATCAGCAGACTCAATTAGATAATTTGTATCTGTATCAACATGAATATCACAATAAACCAGTGCAGAATGAGACAGTATCACTCAGCGTGATGCAGCTCGTTGAAGAAAGACGGTTTATAGATCAATTAGATAACACGATAAAACAACAAACGTTAATAGTGCAGCAAGCAGAACGTGAATATCAAATGAAAAAAAAATATTGGCTACGCGTTAAAAATGATGTGACTGCTGTCGAGCATTTAGTCGAAAATTTACATCATGAAGAATTGAAGGATGCCGATAAACAAGAACAAAAAGTGCTTGATGAATTTGGTTTAAGACGAAAATCACAATAAAATAAACGGCATGGCACGATAACTGCTTATATCATTTTAACAAAGCAATGATGCTTTCTTAAAGGTGATTAAGTTATGAATAGTGCGATAGGATTAAATTTACCCGTAGCTCCTTCTGTTGATACCAGTCAAGCCGTCGCGGTTGCCCCTGTCGCTGCACATTCAGTAACCGCTGCTTCGGTAGTTATTCAACCACCTTCATCTAGCCATAGCTGTATAGATGGTGAATGCTTAAAACAAGGTGATGGCGGTTTCTTAGAGGTATTAAATGCTGAATTAGAAGCCTTAGTTGGTGTTGATGCAGCAGATTTTTTAGCCTTAGCAACTGTTGGAGATCTTGATAATAATGATAAAATTGAAGAGTTAACAGAACTTGATATTACCCATGTTGTGTTAGCTGATTTACAGCAAGCAAAGGAAAATCCTAGTGAGGTATTAGGTCTGGTAGCTCCTGTGGTAGCAGAAGTAGTCAATGAATTATTTCAAGAATTAGAATTAGAGTTTAAACAAGCCTTGTTAGAATTGCCTAAAAATGTAACCGCTTTGCCTTTAACACCAGAGAATAAAGCCTTTATTCAGCAGCAAGCTCTAGCACTTGTCGAACAAAAGCACCCTGAACTTATTGCCAAATTACAACAAGATAAGGGGCAAAATTTGCCGCTCGAAGGAAAGTTATTGCCATTAGTTGAAGATGCTTTAGCACCACAAGATAATAGTAAACTTATTCAACTAGCTTCAATGGGCGCTTCAGCGATGGCGCAAAATTGGTCAGAAAAAGAATTAACATCTGAGGTGAGCAAAAATGAGTCAGGTTTAGAGTCTGAATTAAGTTTAAAAAATGCGTTAGCTCAAACTGACGCTGAAAGTGATGGTTTAAAAGAGCAAAAATTTCTAGAAAATATACAAAATAAAAATGCCACTCAAGCAGATGCCCCAACACAAAAATTCTCGGTAGAAGCGGTAACCACATCGGTTAATAATATTTTAGGTATTAACCATGCTTCAATAATAAACCCCACGGCAGCCGCTGTTCAATCAGGTAGCACGTTACAACTTCCCCAAAATCCATCTCCAGAACAATGGGGCAGTGCTTTAGGTGATAAGGTTCAGTGGATGATGAGCACTAAATTAAATTCTGCTGAAATCCGTATTGACCCACCGCATTTAGGTAAGATGGATATCTCAATAAAAATGACTGATGATGGAGCCAGTATTGTCATACAAACACAACATGCCGCTACTCGTGAATTGGTTGATGCGGCCAGCTACCGTTTAAAAGAAATGTTAGAAGAGGCAGGATATAAAAATGTTGATGTTGACGTGTCACATAAAGAAGATAATCAGGCTGACAGTCAATTAGCAGATAATGAAAAATCAAACGAGTTAGATTTAGCCGTAGAAGATGAAGACGCCCAAGGTGCTAGCGCAGAAGATGTCTTAGCGGGTACATTGAATAATGGTCGAGCCGGTTTGGATTTATATGTTTAACTGCTAACATGACGACTTTTAGCTCATTGTTAGTTGTTTATGCCAAAAGCCGTTGTTTTATTAAGTGGTGGTCTTGATTCGACCACTGTTTTAAGTATTGCCAAATCTCAAGGTTTTGACCTATATGCCCTATCATTTAGTTATGGGCAACGTCATAGCATTGAATTGGAGTTGGCAAAACAATGTGCCTTGTCTATCGGCGTCAAAAAACATGAAGTAGTCGATATTGATTTACGTCAGTTTGGCGGTTCGGCTTTAACCGACGATATTGACGTACCGAAGGGGCATGACGTCTCATCCATTAGCGGTGATATCCCCATTACTTATGTGCCCGCAAGAAATACTATTTTTTTATCCTATGCACTGGCTTGGGCTGAAGTTCTAAAATCGGTTGATATTTTTATTGGCGTTAATGCGCTTGATTACAGCGGCTATCCCGATTGCAGGCCAGAATATATAAACGCCTATGAAGCAATGGCAAACCTTGCGACAAAAGCGGGCGTGACAGGAACAAGCCCATTAAAAATTCATACGCCATTAATTGAATGGACAAAAGCCGATATTATTAAAAAGGGCATAGAGCTTAAGGTTGATTATGGCATCACTTGTAGTTGCTATGACCCAGAGCCAAACGGACAGCCTTGTGGTGAATGCGATTCTTGTTTACTAAGAGCAAAAGGCTTTAAAGAAGCAGGCATGGCTGACCCACTGATAAAACAATGAGTAAAAACAACCCCAACGAAAAACTGTATTACACGGCTTGCACACGTTTTGAATCGGCTTGCGAACTCAGTTTTTTACCGTCAAAGCATCCATCTCATCAGTTGCATGGGCATAGCTTTTTGGCCAGAGTGCGTGCCGAACTGCCTAATCAATGGGCTCCATTTAAAGGAGCTGAAACAGACCACTTAAAGCAAACACTAACCCAGTGCGTTGCACCATTAGATTATGATTTGTTAAATAATCATCTTGAAACCCCGACTGACGAAAATTTATCGCGCTGGGTTCGACAGCATTTAAAGGTGCCTAACGTTAATTCAGTGGGCATACAAAGTACCCATGATGAAGGTGCTGACTTAGACCCAAATGGCGATGCCCATATCTGGCGTCGATATCGTTTTGAGGCAGCACATCAGTTACCCAACGTTGAAGCTGGACATCAATGTGGGCGTATGCATGGACATGGTTTTGAAGTGATTTTACATGTAAACCAAAATATTAAAAACCAAGATATGGGTGTTGATTATGAAACCCTCGATGCAGCATGGTTACCCATTCAAAATGAATTACACCTTGCCTGTTTAAATGATATTGAGGGCTTAGAAAACCCAACCAGTGAGGCTTTATCAGCTTGGATATGGGCACGTTTAAAGCCTAAATTAGCACCATTAAGTTGGGTGACAATATACGAAACTGCCACCGCAGGCTGCCACTTTGATGGCAACACATATCGCATTTGGAAAGAATTTAGGTTTGAAAGTGCCTTAACCTTAAAGCAAGCACCAAAAGCTGATGGCAGAAGAAAGCTGCATGGTCACAGCTATATTTTAAGGCTACACCTAAGCGCAGCATTAGACCCTGTGATGCAATGGACGGTAGATTATGGCGATGTAAAATCCCTGTTTAAACCTATATATAAACAGCTAGATCATCATTTGCTTGATGAAATAGAGGGTTTAGATAATGCAGACCTAGCCAGTATTGCACGTTGGATAAAACAACAAGCAGCCCCTTTATTGCCAGAGCTGGACCGCATCGATGTGTATCAAACACAAGGCTGTGGCGTTATTTTAAGCTGGGGCGAAGAAGGCCCTGTATTGCCCAACTAAAGCTATGACCTATTCAATAAAAGAAATATTTTATTCGCTTCAAGGTGAAGGTGCACAATCAGGACGGCCTGCGGTATTTTGTCGTTTTACTGGTTGTAATTTATGGAGTGGACGAGAGCAAGACAGAGATAGTGCTGTTTGCCAGTTCTGCGATACCGATTTTGTCGGCAGTGATGGGCAAGGAGGCGGAAAATTTACAACAGCACAACAACTGGCGAGTACTTTAAAATCGTTTTGGCCAAAGTCTCATATAAAACCTTACATCGTTTGTACGGGGGGCGAACCCATGTTGCAGTTAGACGAACCTTTAATTGATGCCTTGCACAAAGAAGGCTTTGAGGTCGCAATAGAAACCAATGGCACCATCGCAGTGCCTAGCTCGGTAGATTGGATTTGCGTTAGTCCCAAAGCGGATGCAGCGTTAATTCAAAAAACAGGCAATGAATTAAAGCTGGTTTATCCGCAAACAAAAATCAAACCACAAGACTGTGAAAACTTAGCCTTTGATCACTTTTATTTACAAGCAATGGATAGTGATTTAATACAAGATAATTTAAAAATAACCTTGCAATACTGTCTTGAGCATCCTCAGTGGCGTTTAAGTTTACAGACGCATAAAACACTTAATATTCGCTGAATTTATAATGGTCATTTTACGCCTGAGTCAATACCTCTAAAAACCTAAAATTTTTTCTAGCTCAAATTAGATCGCTTAGACATAATTGAGTCCTTCAAAAATATAAAGGCAAAAACATGTGGTTTCGTAACTTACAAATTTATCAATTAACAGAATCATTTGACCTGTCTAGTGATGATTTACATCAAACTTTATTAGAAAATTCATTTCAACCTTGCCAAGGTTTAGATGCCTTTAGCATGGGCTTTACATCGCCTCTGGGCAAGCATAGCGAGCAATTAGTGCATGCCACGAATGGTTGTTTAATGGTGTGTATGCGTCGTGAAGACCGTTTATTGCCAACATCAGTCGTGCGTGAAGCGGTGCAAGAAAAGGTAGACGACATTGAGCTAAAAGAAAGCCGTTCAGTAGGGCGTAAAGAAAAAAGTGACATAAAAGAAGAAGTGGTTATAGATTTGCTGCCTCGTGCTTTTACCCGTTCAAACCGCACATATGCCTACATCGACACAAAAAATAATTGGGTGGTTGTTGATAGCACGAGCAGTAGTAAAGCCGAAGACGTGCTTAGCCTAATTCGTGATTCTTTAGGATCATTTAAATTAAAATTGCTAAGCGTTAAATTAGCGCCAACCGAAATGATGACTCAATGGGTGCAAAACGAAGTGCCAAGCAGTGTCGAGCTAACGGATGAATGTGAATTAAAAGAAACCAGTGAAAAAGGTGGTGTAATTCGTATCAAAGGCGTTGATTTGGGCAGTGAAGAAATACAAAAACACATAACCACCGGTAAAATAGTCAGTAAATTAGCTTTTGAATGGCAAGAGCGTTTAGCGTGCATCTTGGTTGAAGATTTATCAATAAAACGTCTGAAATTTTTAGACGTGGTGTTAGAAGAAGCCGCTGACACCAATGCCGATGATGAAGCGATGCGATTCGATGCTGATTTTGCTCTAATGTCTTTAGAGCTTTCACGCTTTATCCCCGCTATTTGTGGTTATTTAGGCGGCTTAGATAACGAATAGTTAGTCAACATGGATAAACATCATATCGAAAGCTTCTGTCGATATGATGGCAATAGCATCCTTATTATTGTATTTGCCAGTGGCGATTGAAACACAATCGCAAGACATTGAACAAGTTCAAGCAGAAAAAATAACTAAACTCTTGGGTCGTGAAGGCTTAAAGAATGGCCGTTCCATTCAATAAAACTGGCGTTTGGTTGCCAATCCCCTAAAACATAACGTGTTAAGTTATTATCATAATGATGAATAGCAGGACGATGAGTATGGCCATGAATGATTTGTGTCACCGCCTGTGCTTTATAAAAATCTAAAACACTGTTTAGATTAACATCGGTAATTAAATTAGATTTATTTTTAGTCGCTTTTTGACTGTCACCGCGAAGTTTTTTAGCAATTTGTTGTCGTTCAGCTAATGGTTTGGCTAGAAAATTGTGTTGCCACTCTTTAGATCTAACTAAGGTTCGAAACGATTGATAGTCAACATCATCGGTACACAAGCTATCGCCATGTAACAAGGCTGTTTTTTGTGAGTTTAAAGTGATGATGGTGGGTTCCTTTAAAAGCTCGAAGTTGAGTTTTTTAGCTAACCCATGGCCTATTAAAAAATCTCTATTACCCGCCATAAAAAAAACTTTGGTCGTTTTTTGAAGGCTATATAAAACATCGAAAATAGGGCTTAAATTATCGGCAGGGTCATCATCGCCCAGCCAAACTTCAAATAAATCGCCCAAAATATATAAAACCCGCGCTTTAGCAGCACGGGTTTTAATAAACTCAACAAAGTGCCGAGTAATTTCTGGACGCGAAGCATCCAGATGACAGTCAGAAATAAACAGGGTTTCTGACATAAGCGAATGCCTAATTACAGCGTTTTAACGCCAGTAATAGTAATCGTCTCAACAGGCACATCACCGTGTCCGCCTTTATTGGTTGTTTGCACCTTAGCCATCTCATCAACAATATCCATGCCTTCGGTGACTTTACCAAACACAGCGTAACCCCAGCCTTGCATGGTTTCACTAGAATGGTTTAAAAAACCATTATCTTTTAAGTTAATAAAAAACTGTGATGTAGCTGAGTGAGGGTCGCCTGTACGCGCCATTGCTAAGGTACCACGATCATTTTTTAAACCGTTAGTCCCTTCATTTTTAATGGCAGCACGATCAGAAGGTTTGTCTTTCATATCAGCCGTTAAGCCACCTGTTTGAGCCATAAAACCAGGGATAATACGGTGAAAGATAGTGTCAACAAAATAGCCATCTTCAACATAAGCTAAAAAGTTTTCAGTAGAGTTAGGTGCGTTTTTAGCATCTAGCTCAATGGTAATGTTGCCCATTGTCGTTTCGATTAATACAGTAGGGTTGGTTGCGTCATTCATGGTTTTTGCACCTTTAACAGATTGAAATAAAAATAGAGAAGAGATAGCTGCGATAACCACTAAAAGTGGCAGAAGGTTTTTTTTCATCAGAGTCTCAAAAAATTTAAAAAAGGGAGTTTACTGGTTTCCCAAGAGAGTCGCAATTATGCATAATGCTCATCTCTATAAGATTTTACATAATATAAGTCCATGCTAAAAATTTACAACACACTCACACGCCAAAAAGATGAATTTAAACCGATAGAAGAAGGCAAGGTCAACATGTATGTGTGCGGCATGACGGTTTATGATTATTGTCATATTGGTCATGCGCGCGTGTTAGTGGTGTTCGATTTAGTGTATCGTTTTTTACAGCATTTAGGTTATGACGTTAATTATATTCGTAATATCACCGATATAGACGACAAAATAATTCAACGAGCGAATGAAAATAAAGAAGACTTTCATGCCTTAACAGAGCGTTTTATAACCGCCATGCATGAAGATGCTGATGCTTTAGGCGTGTTACGCCCCAATGCAGAGCCAAAAGCGACCGATAATATAGAGCCTATTATCACCATGATTAAAGAGTTAATCGAAA
>CAYZQE010000048.1:0-5505 GCA_964480635.1 uncultured Gammaproteobacteria bacterium
CTCAAGACAAAGAGTTTTATGCCTTTACTCGTAGTTTAGATGCGTATAAAAATAGTTTTGGTGGCGGTTCAGATGTCTTGGTTATTAGCCCTGATTCTGAGTTTTTCCGTTACTTTAATACCTCAACCGTAAAAAAATAAACTGAAGTTGTGGGCAGATTATGAATTGGACTGATTTATTATCTGCTCTAGCTTTAGTGCTTATTATAGAAGGGCTTATGCCGTTTATAAGTCCTTCTGCTTATAAGAAAAATATGGCGCAAATGTTAGAGCTTAATGACAGTAACCTTCGGGTGATTGCAATGGGCAGCATGGTTGTTGGCGTGTTTTTTTTATATTTAATTCGCGCTTAAGGATAATCTGATTAAGTCTAAAATAATTGGACTTAATCAGATTGTCCTTAAGTACCTTTTTTCAGCGGGAAAGGGTGTGGTATCGCTACATGGATTTAGCTTATTAGAGCAATGCAGGAGCCATTGTTAAGAGAGAAATCTCACCGTTAATTGATAACCCAAATTATGCAAAAAACAAATAAAACACCGTGGCTATTGCCAGATGGCATAGAAGAAATTTTAGCGCCAGAAGCCAGTAGTATCGAAGCCCTACGTCGCCAATTACTTGAATTATACCGCACTTGGGGCTATCAGTTAGTGATGACCCCTATGATAGAGAACCTTGATTCTTTATTAACGGGTACAGCTCATTGTTTAGAGTTGCAAACATTTACCGTGGTAGATCAAATTTCGGGTAAGCAAATGGGTATCCGCTCTGATATGACGCCACAAGTTGCTCGAATGGATGCGCATCTTTTAGCCGCAGAATCAGAGATTAATCGTTTAAGCTATTGTGGGCATTTATTGCATACAAAACCTTCTGGCATCACATCAAGCCGTGCGCCTTTGCAAATTGGCGCTGAAATTTTTGGCTCAAGTGATTTACAAAGTGATATTGAAGTGATTTCTTTAATGATTGAAACTTTGCAAGCAGCAGGCATTAAAGCGTTTTCTATTGATATTGGCCATGTTGGTATTTTTAGTGAGTTAATGACTAATTTTGATTTATCGGCTGAGGCCGAAAAAGCGTTGTTTGATAAATTACAACGTAAATCAATACCTGAAATTAATGAATACGTCTCTCAGTTAAACCTTAGCGAAGCTCAAAATAATCAACTTCAACAACTGGCATTGTTAAACGGTGAATTGGATACCATTTCGCAGGCGCGTCAATTATTTGATAAAAATCTAACTAAAATTCATAGCTACCTTGATGTTATTGAAAAAGTCGCCCAACATTTAAAAAATAATTACAGCGATGTTGCTATTCATTGTGACTTGGCAGAATTACGTGGTTATGAATATCATACGGGTATTGTGTTTGCCGCTTATGTGGCGGGGCAGGGCACAGAAATTGCCCGTGGTGGACGTTATGATAATGTGGGTGAGCTGTTTGGTAAAGCGCGTCCAGCAACAGGGTTTAGCACTGATTTAATTGCATTACAGCGCTTAGCTAAAAGCCCTCATGCTTTAGCAAAGGCTACCTTAGCCCCCAATACGGATGATGCCGCTTGCGCTGCGCTTATTAAATCATTAAGAGCATCGGGTGACATTGTTATAATTGATTTAAGCAATGGCAAACTCAGTGCAAAAGAGCAAAACTGTCACAAAATAATTAAACATAAAGATGGCCAATGGCTATCTCTAGATGAACACTAAAAATAAGTCATAGGAATTAGGAATGTCAAAGAATGTAGTAGTCATTGGTACGCAATGGGGCGATGAAGGCAAGGGTAAAATTGTCGATTTATTAACCGAAAAAGCCAAAGCCGTTGTGCGTTTTCAAGGCGGTCATAATGCCGGTCATACCTTAGTGATTGACGGTGTTAAAACCGTATTGCATCTGATTCCATCTGGCGTATTACGCGATGGCGTTAAATGCTTAATTGGTAATGGTGTGGTGTTATCACCCGAAGCCTTATTAAAAGAAATGCAGCAGCTAGAAGAAAATGGCGTGCCAGCGCGTGACCGCATTTTCTTATCAGAATCATGCCCTGTTATTTTGCCGTATCATATTGCACTAGACCAAGCGCGTGAAATTGCGCGTGGTAACAAAGCGATAGGCACAACAGGCCGTGGCATAGGCCCCTGTTATGAAGATAAAATCGCTCGTCGTGGTATTCGTTTAGGCGAAATGATGGACGCAGACCACTTTGCTAAACGTTTAAAAGAAGTGATGGAATACCATAATTTCACCTTAGTAAATTACTTCAAACAACAAGCCGTTGATTACCAGACCGTATTAAAAGAATCACTTGGGCATGCAGAACAAATGCGTGACTTAATAGCCGATATCCCTGGCATGTTGCATGACATGAAAGCGAATAATGAAAATATTATGTTTGAAGGCGCTCAAGGCGCATTGCTTGATATAGATCATGGCACCTATCCTTATGTGACATCTTCAACTACAACAGCAGGCGGCGCAGCAGCAGGTTCGGGTGTTGGCCCCTGTGATTTAGATTATATTTGCGGCATTGTAAAAGCCTATACCACACGCGTAGGTGCAGGCCCGTTTCCAACCGAATTAGTGTATGACGTTGAAACCGATAAAGGCGACGAAATTGGTAAGTTTTTAGGCACAAAAGGGCATGAATTTGGTGCAACAACAGGTCGCCAAAGACGTTGTGGTTGGCTAGATATGGTATCGCTAAATCGCTCATTAAAAATTAACAGCGTCACGGGTATTTGCATCACTAAGTTAGATGTATTAGATGGTATGGATAGCATTAAAATAGCCATTGCTTATGATCTTAATGGCAAGCAAGTTACTGTGCCACCTGCAGGCGCGGATAATTTTTCTAAATGTAATCCTGTTTATATTGATATGCCGGGCTGGAGTGAATCTACAGTGGGCGCTAAATCATTTGCTGAATTACCTCCCGCGGCTCAAAACTATTTGAAAAAAATTGAAGAGCTATCAGGTGTTCCGATTCATATTATCTCAACAGGGCCTGATAGAGCTGAAACAATGGTTCTTGTTCATCCATTTGATGAATAGCCCTATTGAGCTTTAGAACTATTAATTAAAAAAAGAAGGATTTATCCTTCTTTTTTTTGATCTAATGGGAATAAAGACTATGATCTAACATACTCTTGTTACGCTCTTTAGGAAAAAGATATTGAAGTATTTTACATTCATTTTATGTGTTGTTTTTAATGCCTCAGCCCTTGCCGATCAGTATTGGTCAACACCGACCATCAGCGCCAAACAAATCAATGGTTTATCACTATTTCAATTAGATATTGATGCGTTAAATACATCGCTGAGTTTATTGTCTCAACAAGGCTCAGTTATCATCAGTTTACCTAGAGTTGATGGTAGTTTAAGTCAATTTAGGGTATCGCCAACACAGGTAATGGCAGCCGATTTAGCGTATAAATACCCAAGCCTTAAAACCTTTAAAATTCAGCATATTACTGATAATGATGTGCGTGGTCGTATGGAGTTAATTGACGATCAATTAACGGTTATGATTAAAACAGCTTATTCTCAAGAGTTACTAAATCCTTCAAATGAATCAAGCTTTCAAAACTACGCTGTTCAGCGCAAGGGCTTTGTGCCTCAAACATCTTATTCATGTGGCACCACAGCAGTAAATTCATCAAATAAATTAGCAATGACATTGCCTAATAATAGCCAATATCGTTCTGCACCTAATACCTTAAAAAAATTAAGAGTGGCAATAGCAACTACTGTCGAATATTCAGAGCTATTCTGTGGGACAACATCCACCGTGTTAGCCGAAGTGGCCATAGCCGTTAATCGCATTAACGAAGTTTATGAAAGCGAGTTAGCTATTACCCTAGAGTTGGTTAGCAAAAATGAGGATATTATTTTTTTAACGTCGGATGATTATAATAATAATGATGCGAATCAAATGATTGATATTAATCGCAACATCCTTAATGCAGCTATCGGAAGTTCAAATTATGATTTGGGTCATGTTTTTAGCACAGGTGGCGGTGGTTTAGCCAGTGTGGGCGTTGCGTGTTCAAGCACTAATAAAGCCAGTGGTGTCACTGGCCGCGCATCACCGCTTAACGATCCCTTTTGGATTGATTTTGTGGCGCATGAAATGGGGCATCAATTAGGAGCAGAGCATACGTTTAATGGTACATCGGGTTCTTGTAGTGGTATTAATCGAGAGGCTGCTACGGCCTATGAGCCGGGTAGTGGCTCAACCATTATGGCTTATGCTGGCATTTGTGGTGGTGAAAACTTGCAATCAAATTCAGATGCAAGTTTTCACTTTGCATCCATTGATCAAATAGATGCGGTGATGACATCAAACCCCAGTTGCGGTACATCGGTCGCGTATTCTTCAGTACACAGTGGCAATAGCAATGCGAATGCCCCTGTTGCAAATGCGGGCAATGATTTTAATATACCCATCAATACCCCCTTTATGTTAACCGCAACGGCAAGTGATGCAGATAATGATACGCTGTATTATCAATGGGATGGAGCAGATAAAGGCAGTTCTACAAACTTAGCAACTTTTGGTGATGATGATGGTTCAAGAGCATTATTTCGCTCGAATTTACCGCAAACCAATAATGTGCGATATTTCCCTTCTTTATCAAAGCTATTAACTGGGGCAGCTCATAAGGGCGAAGTGTTACCGACTTCAACACGTGATATTAATTTTCAATTAAAGGTAACGGATAACAAAGGTGGCTTGGCAAGTGACAGCATCAAATTATTGTCTCATTCTTCTATTGGCGCTTTTGTGGTGACCTCTCAATCGACGTCGACTAGTTTTACAGCGTTAGCTTCAGTGCCAGTCACTTGGAATGTGGCCAATACGACCAATGCTCCGGTAAGTTGTGCAACGGTTGATATTGAGTTACTGAGCATGAATGCAGACAGTTCTAAATTTAGTAAGCAAAGTATAGCAAGTAACGAAGTCAATGATGGCTCTGCTCTGGTTACTTTGCCCGATGTTAATTCAACAATTAATCGTTTTTTAATAAAATGCAGCACTAATGTATTTTTTGCAATTAACAGTAGTGACTTTGCAATTACGGGTGGTTCGATCTCGGCATCAACCGATGATTTTAGCACGGGAGTGGATGGCGGCTTGCCGCCTAGTTCTTTTGTCTCTACGGCAGCTACGTGTGAAGCCAATGGCATTACGCCCAGTGAAGGTGGTGGAGCAATGTCTACGTGGTTATTGTCATTGTTAATGGCGCTTCTATTTACACGACGTCGACTTTAATATGTAACGATTATACACCTCGCTGTATTGCTGAGCTTTTTGTCTTTGTTTTAAATGCTCAGGACTGCGCACAACATCACCCATACCGTCTATGCGCATAATTTGGCAACGTTGTTGTAACTGTTTAACCTGTTGCTGCTTTATGCCGGGTACGATTAATCCACGTTGATCAAAACCAATGAGGGTGAAGTTATTGTTGCTAATCGCTACTTTTGCATCATCAATAGCATT
>CAYZQE010000048.1:5605-18443 GCA_964480635.1 uncultured Gammaproteobacteria bacterium
CAATGAGGGTGAAGTTATTGTTGCTAATCGCTACTTTTGCATCATCAATAGCATTTGCAGTTTGCATGTAATCAATGTTTAAAGTTTGTTTTGGTGAAAAGCTATAATTCATAGCGCATGAACTCATCAAAACGGCAGACAGCAAAAATAAGGTTTTCTGTTTCATGGGAAAGTATCTCTTAAATTCTCTATGGGCAAAAAAAAGGCTGGAACACCAGCCTTTAAAATTATGACAAAAAAGCTTTAGTGATGATTTTTCGCAAAACGTTTAGTTTCAATGTCAAATTGTGCCGCAGCCGTGTTACCTTGCGCTTCAGCAGCATTAGCCAATTTGATAGCACCAGAATAATCTTTCTTAGAAACCATTGTTTTAGCCTTTTTAATCATTTTGCCTGTATCGCGCCATTCGTAACCTACTTTTTTAGCCGCATTATTAGCCATAGTCGCTTTAGAAATGGCAGAATCGGCATGAGCTTTAGTGGCTCCAGCAAAAACATTGCTTGATAAAATGAGTGTGACCGCAGTGGCTAAGAGTGTAAATTTTTTTAACATATGAGGGTTCTCCTTCGATTTAATGTAAATAACTGATTGAAATTTTATTATTGTTATCGTTTTAGACATTAACCTGTTTACCAGACTAACGTCAATCTTTATAATCGTCCGACTTTTAAAGACTAGAGAGGTCACCCTATGCGAATCATTCAACAAGCCCTTACTTTTGATGACGTTTTACTGGTGCCTGCTAAGTCAGATGTATTGCCCAACGAAGCAGTGCTTAAAACGCAATTAACAAAGACCATTGCTTTAAATATTCCCTTGTTATCGGCGGCTATGGATACCGTCACCGAATTTGCCTTAGCCATTGCTATGGCTCAAGAAGGTGGATTAGGTATTATTCATAAAAACTTAAGCCCTGAAGCTCAAGCCAAGCAAGTTGCTAAGGTTAAAAAATATGAATCGGGTGTTATTAAAGATCCGATTACAATCAGCCCAAATTCATCCGTTAGAGATGTTATTGAACTGACTGAGAAAAAACAAATTTCTGGCTTGCCAGTTATTGATGCAGGTGAGCTTGTTGGGATTGTGACAAAGCGTGACTTACGTTTTGAAACTAATCTCGATCAACCTGTTTCGTCCATTATGACGACGAAAGAAAAGTTAGTGACGGTTGAAGAAGGGGTGTCAAAAAAAGAGGTATTGTCTTTATTGCATAAACACCGTATCGAGCGTTTATTAGTGGTTAATGATTCGGGTCATTTAAGCGGAATGATTACCGTTAAAGACATTATGAAGACAACAAATTATCCACTAGCCTGTAAAGACGAACAAGGTCGTTTACGCGTAGGTGCTGCGGTTGGTACGGGTGCAGATACCGAAGAACGCGTGACCGCTTTAGCAAAAGCAGAAGTTGATGTGATTGTTGTTGATACGGCTCATGGGCATTCAAAAGGTGTTATTGAACGTGTTAAATGGGTGAAAGATAACTTTCCTCAAATTCAAGTGATTGGTGGCAACATTGCAACAGGTGAAGCGGCTAAAGATTTAGTCGCAGCGGGCGCAGACTGCGTTAAGGTTGGCATTGGCCCAGGTTCTATTTGCACCACACGTATTGTTGCTGGTGTGGGCGTGCCGCAAATAACCGCCATAGATAATGTAGCAGAAGCCCTAAAAGGCACAGGCGTACCTTTTATTGCAGATGGCGGCATTCGTTTTTCAGGTGATGTGTCTAAAGCTCTCGTAGCGGGAGCTTATTGCGTGATGATTGGCAGCATGTTTGCTGGCACAGAAGAAGCACCAGGCGAAGTAGAATTATTTCAAGGCCGTTCATACAAATCTTATCGTGGCATGGGTTCATTAGGCGCGATGAAGCAAGGCTCAAGTGATCGTTATTTTCAAGCCGATAGTGCAGCCGAAAAATTAGTACCAGAAGGTATAGAAGGTCGTGTGCCATTTAAAGGGCCACTATCGGGGATTGTGCATCAATTATTAGGCGGTGTGCGTTCAACTATGGGTTATGTCGGTTGTGCCACCATAGAAGACTTACGCACCAAGCCAGAGTTTGTACAAATTACCAGTGCGGGCATGTCTGAATCACACGTTCATGATGTCACCATTACAAAAGAATCCCCCAATTACAGAGTTTAAAAGCATGTCAGACGTCAATATTCATCAAGACAAAATCTTAATTTTAGATTTTGGTTCTCAATATACCCAGCTCATAGCTCGTCGTGTTCGTGAAATAGGCGTGTATTGTGAAATTTACCCTTGGGATGTCGAATATTCACGCATTACAGATTTTGCTGCAAAAGGGATTATTTTGTCAGGTGGCCCAGAAACCACAATGGGCGAT
Organism: uncultured Gammaproteobacteria bacterium; assembly: GCA_964480635.1. Classification (GTDB taxonomy): domain Bacteria; phylum Pseudomonadota; class Gammaproteobacteria; genus CAYZQE01. The sequence goes on from CAYZQE010000048.1 coordinate 7,956, forward strand.
GACGCACCGATTGTTTCAACAGATTTAATCAATTCAGGCACACCTATTTTAGGTATTTGCTATGGTATGCAAACTATAGCGCAACAATTTGGCGGCGCTGTCGAAAACGTAGGGCATAGCGAATTTGGTTATGCCAAGGTACGTGCGCACGGGCATACGGCGTTATTAAAAGGCATTCAAGACTCAGTGACCGAAGAAGGTTATGGCATGTTAGATGTGTGGATGTCGCATGGTGATCGTGTTGCTAAAATGCCAGATGGTTTTAAGCTCATGTGTTCAACTGGCAGTGCGCCAATCGCAGGCATGGCTGACGAAGAGCGTAAAATTTATTGTTTACAGTTTCACCCAGAAGTGACACACACGAATCAAGGTGAACAAATACTACAGCGTTTTTGTTGTGACATTAGTGGTTGTGCCGCGCAATGGACAGCCAGTAATATTATTGAAGACTCAATTCATAATATTCAACAACAAGTAGGCACTGATGATGTGATTTTAGGCTTGTCAGGCGGTGTCGATTCGTCCGTTGTGGCGGCTATGTTACATAAAGCCATTGGTCAACAACTCACCTGTATTTTTGTAGACAATGGTTTGTTGCGCCATCAAGAAGGCGATGACGTAATGAAAACCTTCGCCGAGCATATGGGCGTTAAAGTCATTCGTGTCGATGCAGAAGAGCGCTTTTTAGGGAAACTAAAAGGTGTGACGGATCCAGAATTAAAACGCAAAGCTATCGGTAACTTATTTATCGAAATTTTTGAAGAAGAAGCGGCAAAACAAAATAATGCACAATGGCTAGCTCAAGGTACTATTTATCCTGATGTGATTGAATCAGCTGGTGCATCAACGGGTAAGGCTCATTTAATAAAGTCGCATCATAATGTGGGTGGCTTACCTGATGACATGACACTAAAATTAGTAGAGCCTTTGCGTGAATTATTTAAAGACGAAGTTCGAAAAATTGGCGAAACATTAGGCTTGCCTCATAAAATGGTATATCGCCATCCCTTTCCAGGCCCTGGTTTAGGTGTGCGTATATTAGGTGAAGTTAAAAAAGAATTTGCCGACTTATTGCGCCTAGCCGACCATATTTTTATGCAAGAGCTATGGAACCATGACCTGTATGAAAAAACATCTCAAGCATTCGTAGTGTTTTTACCCGTTAAATCGGTTGGTGTGACAGGTGACGGTCGACGTTACGATTATGTCGTCTCATTAAGAGCCGTAGAAACGATAGACTTTATGACAGCTCGTTGGGCACATTTGCCCTATGATTTTTTAGATCTTGTAGCGCGTCGAATTATGAATGAAATATCGGGTATTTCACGCGTTACCTATGATATTTCTGGTAAACCGCCAGGTACGATTGAGTGGGAGTAAATTATCATTTTTTTGATATAGCCTAAAGTGACTCAGTAACTTAACCTAAACATGAATTTATTCAATTTATTCAAAATTTTAATAAAACTTAATGATAACTGTTGAGTCGAATGACCATCACTGGATGATGTTAGCACTTGAGCAAGCGGAAAAAGCAGCCAGTATAAATGAGGTTCCTGTTGGTGCAATCTTAGTTGATGAACATCAAAAAATCATTGCAAGTGCTCATAATCAACCCATTACTCAGCATGATCCAACCTCTCATGCAGAAATAAATGTGTTACGAAAAGCAGCGGCATTACTCGAAAATTATCGATTAATTAATACCACATTATATGTGACACTGGAGCCCTGTGTGATGTGTGTTGGGGCAATGGTGCATAGCCGCATTACTCGGCTTGTCTATGGTGCTAGTGAATATAAAACAGGTGCCGTGAATAGCCGGTTTCAATTATTAACAGAAAACTTGCATAATCATAATATAGTGGTGACTTCGGGTGTATTAGATGCAGCTTGTAGTGATATTTTATCTAACTTTTTTAAACGTAGGCGGATTCAAAAAAAATGCGTAACATCTTAATTATATTTTTTACTCTATTGAGTTTTAGTGCTTCGGCATTGGATTTTAAATACCCATTAAGCAGCGTCGATATGAGCTTAAAGCAAGTGTCAGAACATGTTTATTATGTTGAAGGTATTCCTGGTATTGCCACCGATAATGAAGGCTTTATTTCTAATGCAAGTTTTGTCATCACTGACAAAGGCATTGTTGTTATTGATGCCTTAGGGTCGCCGTCATTAGCTGAAAAAATGTTATCACTGATACGCACAATATCGGATAAACCCATCATCGAAGTGATTATTACTCATTACCATGCTGATCATATCTATGGCATACAAGTTTTTAAAGAGCAGGGTGCTAAAGTTATCGCTCCTTTGGGGTCAGATGTATATTTAGAATCAATTGCTGCTGAAGAACGTCTCGAAGAACGCCGTTTCTCTTTAGAACCTTGGGTTAATGAAGAGACTCTCCTTATATATCCTGATGAATTGGTCAAGGCTTCTCATATTCGTGATTATGGCAACATTAAATTAACCATTAATTATTTGGGTAAGGCGCACTCCGATGGCGATTTAACCGTTTATGTTAATGCCGAAGGTATTTTATTTTCTGGAGACACTATCTTTGAGGGGCGAATTCCTTTTTTGGGTGACTCTGACACGAAAGCTTGGCTTAAAACGTTAGATGACATGCTTAAAAACGATGCCATAAAAGCGTTAGTGCCAGGACACGGCTCATATTCTACTGACGCAAAACAAACTATCGCTCTAACCCATAACTATCTAAAATTTATCCGCGAACAATTTGAAGAGGGCGTGGACGAACTAATGAGTTTTGATGAGATTTATAGCGCTATTGACTGGAAAGATTTTTCACAGTTACCCGCATTTACAACGGCAAATAGGCGCAATGCTTATCAAGTTTTTTTGGCATTAGAAAAAGAATTATTAGAAAATTAAGATGAAAATGGACATTAACGTCATGTTTAAATATGCTTTATTAAGTGCTTTAGTTGTTTTTTCGGGCAGTGTATTAAGTCAGCCAAAAACTCTTGTTTTTTCGGCAATACCCGATCAAGATCAATCTTTGCTAATACAGCGCTTTACTAAAGTTGCAGATTATCTATCTCAGTCTTTAGACATACCTGTCAAATATGTCCCTGTTAAGTCCTATTCTGCCGCTATAACCGCTTTTCGTAATAACCAAGTTCAATTAGCGTGGTTTGGTGGTTTGTCAGGGGTTAGAGCTAGAGGCCTAGTTACAGGCTCCGAAGCGATAGCCCAAGGTGCTGAAGACCCTGATTTTCAAACCTATTTTATTGCCCATCATAGTGCAAAAATAAATAAGTCCGACCACTTTCCTTTGGAGATTAAGAATAAGACCTTTACCTTTGGCTCTAAAGGCTCGACTTCAGGGCGATTAATGCCAGAGTTTCATATTCGTCAAGCGTTTAATGATGTGCCCAATAACGTGTTTAAACGTGTTGGCTTTAGTGGTAATCATTCTCGTACTATCGCTTTGGTGCAAACAGGTGCTTACCAAGTGGGAGCCACCAATTACAAAGTTTGGGAAAAAGAACTCGTTGCAGGCAATATAGATACCAATAAGGTGTCTATTATTTGGAAAACACCGCCTTATCCAGATTATCAATGGAGTATTCGTGGCGATGTTGATGCAATTTGGGGTGAAGGCTTTAAGCAAAAAGTGACTGAAGCTATTCTTAATATGAAAGATAAAGATCTTTTGGCCTCTTTTCCTCGCAGTGCCTTTATTAAAGCAACTAATGACGATTACTTACCGATAGTGCATACCGCAAAAATAATTGGTTTAATAGATTAATTAGCGACCAGTATGTTTGTTCTAAACGCAGCCAATGCTACTTATAAAAATAGAGTCGTTTTAAAAAGCATTAGCATTGAAATACCAGAAGGACAAAAAGTCGCTTTAATCGGCTGTAGTGGTTCAGGTAAATCAACCTTATTAAACTTACTCTATCAGCAACACGCTAAAGACATTTCCTTAATACCGCAAAATCATGGCTTAGTGCATAGCTTGTCTGTTTTTCATAATGTGTATATGGGGCAGCTAGGGCGAAAGCCTTTGTGGTATAACTTAGTTAATCTTCTCAAGCCATTAAAAAAACCGTTAGTTGATGTTGGCAGCATTCTTAAATTAGTCCAATTGGATGAAAAGATAATGCAACCAGTTGCCCAGCTTTCAGGTGGGCAGCAACAACGCACAGCAATCGCTAGAGCATTCATGCAAAATTCAAACACATTGCTCGCCGATGAACCCATTTCATCGTTAGATGAGCAGCAGTCTAAAAAGATTATGCAATTGCTGTGCTCTAGATTTAATACTGTCATACTTGCGATGCATGATATTGATTTAGCTTTACAATATTGTGATCGCATCATTGGTTTAAAGCAGGGGGTTATTAATTTAGATAAGCCAGCCGCTGAGTTAAATCGAGATGATTTATTAAAGCAATATGGCGAATAGTTCGCTTTGATAGCATCATGTTTCAGTTAACGCCTCGTCTTCAAGTAAGCCTCTTATTTATATTTATCGCGTTAATTTGTCTCCCATTAGCTGACCTTTCTATTGTTACCTATGACCCATGGGCTGAGCTTCAGCGTTTATTTGGTGGCTTATTCAATCTTTCTTTAAATCAAATAGAATCGCCTATTGATGCCTTATTGCAAACCATTGCATTTGCTTTTTTAGGGGTTGCATTGGGCTGTGTCGTAGGCTTTTTATTAGCGCAAATATTTCATTTTAAAATAGTACAAATTGGCTGTGCATTGATTAGAGCGGTACATGAATTATTTTGGGCATTAATCTTTTTACAAATCTTTGGGCTACACCCATTAACCGGTTTATTGGCACTTGCTTTGCCCTATGCGGCAACGTTTGCCAAAGTTTATGCAGAGATAATAGAAGAAGGCGACCGCAGCGCTTTTGATGCGATACGGAGCCATAGCGGTGCAACAGCTGCTTTTTTCTATGCTCGATTACCCGACTTATGGACGCATTTTATTAGTTACACCAGTTATCGTTTGGAGTGTGGATTGCGCTCTAGTGCGGTATTAGGTTTTGTCGGTTTGCCGACGTTAGGCTATTACCTCAGCACCGCTTTTTTAGAAGGGCAGTATGGTGCTGTTTGGGCATTACTTATTTTATTTTATGTGCTTATCGCGAGTATGAAACTTTGGTTAAAGCCTAAATTAATACCCATATATTTATTGGTGTCGCCGTGGATTATTGCTAATGACAGCACCATCTCAACCGATAATATCGTGCGCTTTTTTACCCAAGACATTGTTCCCAGCCCGATTAGAAATAATGCCGGTTTTGATGGGCTTTGGCAGTGGATAAGCAATATTTGGATCAACGAAGCATGGCCAGGTATTTTTAATAGTTTAGTGCTGACTCAATTGGCATTAGTCTTAACAGCCTTTTTAGCCTTGGTATTATTCCCGATGGTTTCGCCTTTGTTTGTGCGTAAAGGGTTTCGAATTAGTAATCATGTGTTTTTAGTGATTATGCGCTCAACCCCTGAATATATTTTGGCGTTTATACTGCTCACTTTATGGGGGCCATCTATGTTACCCGCCATCATTGCCTTAGCTCTTCATAACGCAGGCATTATCGCTCATTTAATGGGTGGATATAGTTCGGCTATTAAGTTGCGTGTCGATGCGCCTAGTGGCATATCACGATATTTTTTTGAAGTGTTACCTCGGTTATATGGCCAATTTTTAGCTTTTTTATTCTATCGTTGGGAAATTATTTTAAGAGAAACGGCTATCTTAGGTATATTAGGGATAGCGACTTTAGGTTTTTATATTGATAGCGCTATTCAAGATATCCGTATGGATAAGGCGATGATATTAATTTTAATTACGGCGCTATTAAACGTAGGCGTTGACGCTTTATCTCGTTTTATACGCTCTCGACTTAAGTTATCAATGAATGCGAAAGTGACATAAATTTTTAATGTTGAAAGCCTGTATTAGAAAATAATAACCTACTAAAATAGTCGGATATTATGTGTTATGCTCCACCTTTATCCGCAAGACTAATATTTATGGCACGTTTAAAAAGAAGTTGGAATTTTCGCGATAAAGACCGCTCGATGAAAGATATCGGCAGTGCTTTAAGTTTTAATATTTGGCAAATAAGTGGCAACGCCTTATTAGAATTAGAAAATGAAGGCTTTGAAACTAATTCACGTTCACAGCGTTTAGATGTGGTGTGTGAATTTGCTGCATATTTATTGCAAATTGCAGATCGCATGACATTTGATAAAATCTCTCTTGAACAGCGTAATGACTTAATTAGTTTTGCGGGCCTACATATGGCATCAATCATTCAAGATAATCGTCTCGATACAGATGGCGAGGGTGATCATATTAAAGTGTTTTTAATATTATTGAGATCGCGTATAAATGACTATTCTGATTGTCAGTTTAGTTATGAAGATGGGCCGAGCTTTGTTTTTTTACGTTTGTTAGGAGATCACGTCACCGCTCAAATGGGTGCAAAAGATCAAAAATGGATTACCAGTTACGTGATTGATTTTTCGGGTGAAAAGCTCTTTAAAACCTTCCGCAGAATTTTACCAGGATTGATAGACCCTGCTCAACGCGTAAGGCCGGTAGAAGATGAAGCTTTAGAAGGTATGGGCAAAAACCACGACGTTTAATTTTATATGACTTCCTTAGACATTAAGCACCTGCTTGTAGCGCCATAGCTTGGCCTTAAAAATAGTTCGTACTAATATTTATAAAGGTTTACGCGTAAATTCAGTTTTATGACATTTAGGGCAGGGTGGTATATGGGTGCTTTTTTTAAATTGCATTGGCTGAGAGCAATGAACACAATCAATAATACCCGGCGCGGTTATTTCGCCTGTTTTATAAATAATAGCGACCCGATTAGACTTTTTTAAGTCATTTAAACTGAGCCATGTTTTATCGGCTGCATTAGCTACAATATCAATAAATTTATCTTCTATAAGCTCATAATCAAATCTTAGCCAATCGTTTAACTCCTTACCTTGTTGATGAATGTTATGTAAAACATCATCTAAATCGCGTTTTAAATACTGCGAAAATTCTTTCGCATCTTTCACGCTAATATCTTGGGCTTTCTGGGCTAATTCAGTTGCATTATCAATCATTTCTTCAAGCGTTGGTTGCAGTGCAACGTCGGCAGTGTGAACGGCTTCTGCAACCTGATCCATGATTTTGTCGTATATTTTTAAGAGCTTATCGTTGTGATCCATACCATATATTTAGATCATAATTGAAAAATTGCAAGGAAAATAGCGTATAAAAACAAGGCATAAACTTGACTATATTAGTATATTCTAATATAGTGTTTGGCTCTTTTAGCAACTTGCTTAATATTATGACTGTATCAACACAACAAACCGTACAAGGAAAGCGCATTGCGTTATTGATTAGCTTTGTCATTATTGTGTTGGTAGGTATTAACGGTATTTTTACATATTCAGGTGCTACTTTATTTATTGATGAAAAAATCTATGCCTTATTCTTTGCCATTGCCGTTCAGTTTTCTATAGCAGTTAGTCTTTTAGCCTTGCCTTTTGTAAGGGGCTTTGGAAAACTGGTGTTAATTGTTATGTATTTTGCTGCTTTAACCTTATCAACTCTGTCTGCGTACACGTATATTTATAATGCGGGGTTGCCCGGTGCATTAAATAATTCCTCGACTATCAATACACAATTAAAAGCGAAGGTATCTGACCGACTGAGTGAAGTGATGCTCATTGAGCAAGAGCAAATTGATGTTTCTGAGCAAAAAATAGGTTTCTTAACTCGCCAAGCTGAAGAAGAAGCTTTACGTGGTTTTCGTTCTGGTTTAGGTGCAGGTAAGGGGCGTGAATATTATAAAAAGATAGAAGAAGTCGAAGTTTTGAAGATTAAAATGAAATCAGATCAACGTGACTTTGAACAAGCTAAATTAATTAATGCAGAGTTGATTGCAGCTTTATCCAGAAATTCAGGAGAACAAAGAGAAGAAGTGATTATTTTATTAGCTCGTCTACGTGCCGCAGTTAATACAAAGGCGTCTTCAGAGATTTTAACGGATATTTCGCAAGGCCATGTTGCGGTTATAAAAAGCCCAGTAGAAACAGCCATGGGTGTTATTTTAGACCGTGAAAATTATTCTATGCAGTTAATTGTCAGCATTGTATGGGCTGCGGTATTTGATTTGTTGGCGTTATTTTTAGGTATTGTTCGTTATTATATATTAAGACCAGACTACTCAATATTGTCAGCGTTATATGACAGCATTGCAAATTTAGTAACCTTTTTTATACGGTTGGGATATATCCGTAAAGATGCAGAGCAAAAATATCGTCATAATGAAGAAAGCAAAAGCCATGATACGCCTTTAAATTCCTCTGAAATGCAATCATTTGCCACTTATATTATGGCGGGTAGCTTATTTTCAGCAAAAGAAAATGAAGATGCCATGGCTCCATTACAAAAAATGATTAGCCATATCGAACCATTAAAGCTGTCAGATAACCCAAGTAGTGTCGGCGTGCCTTTTAGCGTCGTTGATGAACAAAAAGATTTAAAAACTTTAATGGCTATGTTAATTCAAAATAACGTTTTCCTAACCAGTACGGAGAATGACAGTTATGTTTTGAACCCTGGCAGTGAAATGGCTCAGAAAATACTCATCTTTATTAAAATGGGTTTAAAAGACCCTAAAAAACAAAAAGAGATGGCACGTTTCATGGTAGCATCTGAAACTGTTTAATAGCTTTGAAAGGACACCATGCATTTTTTATTGTTGATACTTATCTTATGGGCCGTATCGCTATTTTTCACCATTAAACAAAAGGCTAAAAACAATAAGTCATTAGTTTTTTATATTCTTGTTATTGTTGATGTGTATTTGGCAGGTGTATTACTTTACTTTTTATTATCAGCAATATTTGTTTAGGTATTGATTAAATTCATCTCGACTTAACTCTTTAGCGCCTAAGCTTTTTAAATGATCTGTCGGTAGCTGGCAATCAACCATGTCATAGTCGCCTGACGAAATTAAATGCATGAGTGTGATTTTAGATGCATTTGGATAGCGACTAAACATAGATTCGCCAAAGAACACACGGCCTATAGTGACACCGTATAAACCGCCTAATAGTTCATCACCTAAATAAAACTCCCAAGAGTGAGCATGGCCTTCTAAATGCATTTTTAAATAAGCTTGCTTCATAGTGTCAGTAATCCAAGTACCATTTTGATCGCTACGAGGCTCGGCACAAGCATCGACTACCGCTTTAAAGTTAAGGCTTTTTACGACTTTATAATCAAGTTGGCGCATTTTTTTAGCTAAGCTTTTGCTTTTATGAATATGCTCAGGAAAAAAGACAGTGCGTGGCGCGGGTGACCACCATAAAATAGGCTCATTTTCAGAAAACCAAGGGAAGATACCGTGTCTATAGGCATGTAAAAGCCAGTCAGTATCTAGGCAGCCACCAGCTGCTAACAAACCATTTGGTTCGTCTAACGCGCTATCAGTACCAGGAAAAGCAGGGGCAATGTTGGGGTCTAACCATGGAATCATGGTTTAAGAATACCTTATTTTGGATAAAAAAAAACAGGCTTTAAGGCCTGTTTTTTTTATTAACTTAGAAGCAACTAAGTACTCCGTGAGTTAAGGACTAATTACTTAGCAACAACTGGCGCTTGAACTTGAGCTGCTACAGGAGCTTGAGCTTGAACTGCTACAGGAGATTGAGCTTGAACTGCTACAGGTGCAGCATTGTTAGGGTTGTAACCAAAAGGCGCATAATTGCTTTTAGTTAGGCTGTTAGCGGCTGTTTCAGCGTTAGAATTGTAATCGCCTTTAGCATTGCCTTTCCAATCAGAAGTAGAAGCAGAATCCATCTTAGAAGAACCACGACCTTTGAAAGACATAGCGAAAGAAAACTCGCCTTCGCCTTCAGCAGAACCAGATCCTTTTTGAGCGCCGTTACCAGCAGTATCAGTGATAGCATTGCCACCAAAAGCACTGTTGTTAGCGTTAGAACCATTACCGAAAAAAGGCATGTCCCAAGCAGAAACAGTAGAAGAAGCTATTAAAAGTGCAGCAGCTGTGATGATAGTTTTCATGATAAATCTCCAATAATATAATAAAAATTTTTAACAAGGCTTTATTTGAAAGGCCTCTAATATGCAAGAAAGTATATTAGAATATTATTATATAGTCAATAGGTGAATTTATTTAACTAAAACATTAATATAAGCAGATTACTTTTGTATAGAGCAAAAAAAACCCCTCAAGGAGAGGGGTCAAAATACCCTGTAAGGGCAATAATCACAAAAGGAGGAATGGATTTTTAAATAAACTATAAGCCTTATAAAAGGTAATTTACTTAAAGATCCACTCCAAGAGCAAAGCTCTTAGAGTAGACTCTAACTTCTAACTCAAAATGCTGAGCCGAACTTACTGTGCTGAACTTACTGTGTAATTACACCGCGAGTTTCGCTGTTTGC
>CAYZQE010000049.1:0-1721 GCA_964480635.1 uncultured Gammaproteobacteria bacterium
TTTTAAGTATGTTTTGTTAAACATGATGCCATAACCCGATAAGGCAAAACCGACATAATGTTGGTCTTTTTCTTTGAGGGGATAGTTTAATAAGTGACTGGGAAAATCAAAACTAATGCTCTCTAAAGGTTCGAGTAATTGTGATGAAAATAATATTTCAAAGGCATCAGGTGCTGACGCCCAAAAAATATCGACATTGCGATGGTTTTGACGCTGTAAGTATTTAATGCCTGAGGTGGTTTTTTTGTTGCGAAATTGGACATCAATAGTGGGGTGTCGTTGTTCGAAAGCCTGTTCAAAAGTTTGGTAAAAGTCGGGAGGGAATGAGGTTAAAATATTAAGCTGTGAGGATGCTTCAGTGGTGGGCGTGAATAATGCCACAAAGAAAAATTAATAGGGGGTACGTTTCACAATAAGCATGCTCTTGGTGTTTCTTCGATACTCTCATTGTAATGGCTCTGAGTCAAAATGAGACTGTTAAAATAACGCCGACCTTATTGATATCATTAATCGAACACTTCGTTTAACCATTTTGCTATGTCGGCAATTTCTTGAGGATTAACAGCATGCGGCATCTCTTGATACTCATGCCAATCTACGGTGTAATTTTCTCGAATTAAATGGCTGTGTGTTTGATAAGCCCATTTAATATCAATAACAGGGTCAGCTGTTCCATGCGCTAAGAAAATTGAAATATGTTGGTTTTGGCTAGTTTTTTCTACTTTTAATGAGTTATCTAGCGCTAGATAAGTGGATAATGCCATGACTCCTGCGAGTTGGTGTTTACTGCGTAAAGCTGTTTGTAACACAATAACACCACCTTGAGAAAAGCCCGCTAATATGATTTTTTCAGCTTTAATGCCAGCATCTATCTGTTGTTGAATTAAAGCATCAATGGTGTTTTGAGACTGCCGAATGCCTTCTTCATCTTGATCGTTGCAAATATCTTGCGAGCGAACGTCGTACCAAGCGCGCATCATAAAGCCTTGGTTGATGGTGACTGCCTGCATGGGTGCGTGGGGGAAGATAAAGCGTATATTTAAAGACGGGTCTAATTCTAGCTGCTCAATAATAGGTACAAAATCGTGCCCATCTGCGCCTAAACCATGCAGCCAAATAACACAGCAATCAGGTAATTTTTCGCCAACGTTTAATTCAATTGTTTTATCGTTCATTCATTATTCACTTTTTTATTATTGCAGCTCAGAGGTAGAATCTGGTAGCAGCTAGACATAAAAGTCCAAGCTGAAGGTGTCATCGTTTCAAATGCACGGACCGCCATGGATGGCGGAAGCACCTGTAATGCAGGAGCAATTACAGGTGAAAAAAAAGCGGCAACCGCCGCTTTTTTAACTGTTTATTGATAAGTGTTATTGAGATTTGTTCAGCATATACCCAACAATGTTTTTAATGTCAGCATTCGTTAAGTGGCCGGCGCCACCTTTTGGAGGCATTGCTCCCTTGCCATTAATAACGCTACTGATGAGTGATTGCATGCCTTGCGCTCTAAGCACCACCCAGTCACTAGGGACGCCAAATTTAGGTGCGCCAGCAATGCCATTGTTATGGCATGCTGCACAAGAACTCGTGTATGAGTTTTCGCCTGCTGCAAGATCTATATCATTACTTGCTGCTGAGGGCATCAACATCGCTGCCATTGACGCTGCTGAATTAGCAATTCCTGATATGGCTTTTGCCGGATTCATGGTTGCGGACGTGGC